>JACQZJ010000121.1 GCA_016213895.1 Planctomycetota bacterium
CGTCGCCTTGTACTCCTTCTTCACCTTCCCCTTCACCTGGCACGTGTACGTCCCCGTCAGCCCGTTCGCGCTCCCCACCCGCACGTAGTACGTGCCGCTGTACGGCGCCGCGAAACCCTCGATCCGCGCCTCCTTCTGCCCCAGCTGCAGCTTCCCACCCACGTCGATCTCGGCCAAGGAGCCATCCAGCAGCGCCAGCGACGGCTTGAGCTGGTTCCCCGGCTGCGACGTCACCGTCACCGTCAGCTTCGATCCCCCGGCCTCCTCGAACTGGATCACGTCCTGGTCGAGCGCGCCCGAGATCAAGCCGAGAAACTTCTCGTTGAACTGGATCTCCCCGTCCGCCTGCGCCGCGGCCGGCGCGCAGAACGCCGCCGCGCCGAGCGCCGCCGCCACAAGGACGATTTCCGAACGGAAACGGCAGCCCATGGAAATACCCATCTGGTCGCCTCCAGAAGGTGGATCGAGAAACATCTCGTGCTGCCGCCGGGTGGGGCGGGTCGGCTGCGCACGCCACGTGAAGTGTACGCTCCGAGCTGACAGCAGTCAATCTAGCCCAAATACGGTTAGCGTCGTGTATTCCGGCGATGCAGCCGGCGGAGCGCCCACCAGGTGGGCGCTCCGCGGCTGATCGCCCTGGTTTGAGAACCACCCACCAAGTGCGCACTCCGCCGCTGATCGCCCTGGTTTGAGAACCGCCCACCAGGTGCGCACGCCGCCGCTGATCGCCGAGCGATCCTGTACGGCCGCAGATCTTCCCTCCCTGGCAGACGGCCGCTGGCCACCGTGCGTTCAGGGCAGGCCCGGGTCGTGAACCTCGCGGGCCTCCCCTCTTCGGATCGTCACCGCCGACGAATCGGGCCGGCTCCCCCTCCCCTGACCCTGCCGGCCGCGCCCGGCCTGGAGGGCATGTCGCTCAGCGCGCAGGCCGTGATCCCCAGCCTGCCGCTGTCGCCAGACGTGTTCGTCACATTCCCAGCGATCCTGACGATCCGCTTCTGAACCCTGCGGATCCAGGGGCGAGGGAGCCCGCACGCAGAGGCCGCCGGACTCGTCTACTCCACGCTGATCACTACCGCGTTGCTGTTCCGGAAGCCCGTAGGCGCGGCGGCGTCGGGGATGAAGGCCTGCACCGCGAACGCGCCGAGTGGCGCGGTGATGGGGATCCTCGTCTCCAGGGCGAGCACGCCGAACATGCCGGTCATCACCCAGACGGGCACAAGCGGCGGCAGAACGAGCAGCGAGCAGCCCCCGCCCATGGGGAGCGACGTGGTCCCGGTCCCTGCGAGCAGCAGCGCAGGCACGGGCAGGAAGCTCACTGCGTCGAGCCCGACCAACACCGGCGCGCCCGGCACGGCGCAGCCCGTAATCTGAAGCGCCGGAGCGGCCGGGGCCGATCCAGGGCAGCCCTGGCCCATGACCTGGATCGTGCCGCAGTCGGTGCTGATCACCCTCCCGTAGCCGCTCGCCGATCCCGCGATGATCTCCGGGATCCCGTCACCGTTGATGTCGCCCGCGTCGCTCAGGCTCACGCCGAACAGGTCGGATGCCGTTTCCCCGTCCAGCCGGAACAGCTCGGTGCCGTCATTGCCGGAGCGCGCGACGACACCCCACGGGAACACAGTCTGCAGCAGGAGGTCGGCGAGACCATCCTGGTCGACGTCGCCGGCACCCGACACAACGCGACCCTCGTCGTGCGAAGCACCACTCAGACCGAATGTGTGAATGATGACTCCGTCCATGCCCGAGTAGACGTTGGCGTATGACAGTGTACTGCCCTGCTCGCCGCCCACGATCACATCAGCGTAGCCATCGGCGTTGACGTCACCGGCGTCGCTGACGCAGTAGCCAAGATGCGCGTACGCTGGTCCCAAGAACCGATACAAAGAGACGCCGTCCTTGCCGGAGAACACCTCGGCGCTCCCCGCGGCAGGGCCGGCACTGTGGTCGTAACGGGCACCGACGACGATGTCCGGAAACCCGTCGTTGTTCACGTCGCCTGCGTCGCTGACCGAGTATCCGAACTCGTCTCCGGCGGCATGTCCAGCGAACGTGTACAGGAGTCCTGCCTGGAGCGAGAACACTCGTGCGCGTCCCGAGTCGCTCAGGCCACTCCCGTCTTCCTCGCTCGCACCGACCAGCACGTCCGGGGACCCGTCGCCATTCATGTCCCCGGCGCCGCTTACGGAGGTCCCGAACCAGTCGTCCAACGACGAGGCGTACCACGTGTGCAGCGAGACGCCGCTGCTACCGGAGAAGAGCCGCGCGTAGCCCAGGCTGATGTCGGGATAGTGGCATGGAGCCCCCGCTACAACGTCGGCGAAGCCGTCGCCATCGACGTCTCCGACATCGCTCACGGACCACCCGAACGAATCGTCGCTCGTGTCGCCGGGGAAGAAGAATATGGGACCGCCGTCGGAGCCAGAGAACACCACGACCAGACCGGAGCAATGGCCCGAGACGGACGTCGCCGGCGCTCCCGTGACGATGTCGGGATACCCGTCCCCGTCCAGGTCCCCGCCCCCGCTCACGGAGTGTCCGAGGTCGCCCCCCAGCCCAGGAACGGGCACCAGCCGGTACAGGTCGCCCTGAGCCAGGGCGCCCTGGCCGAGGGCCAGGGCGAGTGCCGGGCCCCCAAGGTACATCGTGACCATCTTCATTGTACTTCTCCCGCGGAGCATGTCCAAGAGCGGCGCTCGGCGCGGTCGCGCCGAGCGCATGTCAGACGAGTGCATCCTATCACGGCGGTGGTCATGCCTCCGGACCTTCTCCCCGTTCACGGGCTGAGGATCTTCAGCACGAACAATCCGGCTGCCACCCGCTTGGGTTGCACAGGTCGCCTCCGCCATGGGTCGTCTGCCAGCCCGTCACGGGGTATGCTGCGTTCAGCACGGTGTAGAAGTTCAACGTGGGGTGGTTGACGCTCAGTCCCGCGATGTAGTAGCCACTCTGGTCCGTGGCGAGGCCGTACGCCTCATCAGCGGCGGCGCCGCCCAAGTAGGTGGAAGACACGAGGGCGTTCGACTGGAACCTCGAAAAGAAGACGTCCTGGAGGCCTTGATTCGCGGAGAAGAGCGGCCATGCCGTCGGGAAATCGGTGGACCATGTCACGCCCGTGCAGTAGAGGTTCCGGCCCGTGCTGTCCGCGTCCATCGCTGTGCCGAAGTCCTCTCCCGTACCACCGAGGTATGTGGAGAAGCTGACGCTCGGGTTCGCGTACGGGAGGAAGCGAGCGACGAAGGCGTCCGCGGCTCCACCGTTGCTTCCCTGGTAGGGGGCGACCAGGTGCAAGTTGGTGGAGTAGGTTCTGCCGGTGACGGCGAGGCCGTCGCTGTACGCAGCGAGGTCGAAACCGATGTCGTCGCTCGAGCCGCCGTAGTACGATCCGTACACGTAGGACGTCGCCGAGGCGTTCAGCCCGATTAGGAAGGCGTCCCCTCCGCCGCCCGGGGTTTGCTGAAAGGCGTTCGTCGCCGTGATGGGGATTCCGTGGGTGGCCGCATTCTCGACCAGGCCCGTGACGAAGGCGTTGACGTTGGTCGGGTCCGAGTCGTCGATGTGCAGCGCGATGGCGATGCACCAAGTCCACGGTGCCGTCATCTCCAGGTCGAGGCCTCGCACGAATGTGGAATACACGAGGGCCGTGCCGTCGGGAGCGACCTTGCTCACGAAGCCCGACCAGTTGCCCCCGGTTCGAGGCTCGACGACGGCGGCAGGGCCCGTCGGGAATGGCGGATCAGGCGACCAAGTCGTGACCCAGTTCGTGTAACCGCAAACGTACGCATGGCCCAGACCGTCGACCTTCAAGTCGCACACCGTGTCTTCGCAGGAACTGCCCAAGTATGACGAATAGCTGATGGTGCTGCCGGAGGCGTCGAGCTTGAGCACGAAGCCGTCCCCGGCCCCGCCGGCGTACGGCTGGAACGGACCCGGGTAAGGGGCTGTCATCTGGATGTCGTAGGACCTCGTGTACCCGCCGACGTAAACGGCTCCGGGGCCGTCAACTTCCACGGCGTACCCGATGTCGATGTCGTTGTCGCCCCAGAACGTGGACCACCGGATGTTCGTGCCCGAGGAGTCCAGGCGCGTGACGAAGACGTCGCAGACGCCCATGAAACTCCCGGCGACGGGCTCGCCCGGGTCGGGTGTCATCGGGAAACCAACGCTGGCCGTGCACCCTGTGACGGTGGCCTTGCCGCCCTTCACGGCGATGTCGGTGGCCATATCCCCGCCCTCATCGGTTGAGTGCGGCGGCGGTCCCCCAAGGTACGTGAAATAGGAGGGTGGATCGAGCACCGGATCGATGACGAGACTCGCGCCGGGCTCGCGCGCGGGAACCCGGAACCCGAACAGCTCGTCGGAGAGGAGCACGAAGAAGCACTCGACCGGCCTCTGGCTGCCGTCCTGCAGGGTCTCGAACGCAAGCGGCGGATGCTGGCGGAGCACGCCGAGCCGCGTCTGGATCGAGAGGCCGCCGGTCTCGTCGAGCGCGAGGCTTTCGGCGCCCTGCACCCGCACGCGGACGAGCGCGGGATCGGCCTCGCCTGCGAGCACAAGGTCGTACTCGATGCGGGCGTCGGGCTTCTTCACGACCACGTCGACCCCTGGGTACAGACCATGATACCGCACGGCGGCGTAGGTGGGCACGCGCGTCGCCCAGCGCGCCGGATCCCGGCCGACGAAGTAGTTGACGTAAGGCTCGAGAAGCCCTTCCCCCTGGACCTGTGCGGTCGTGCTGGCACCCTCGAAAGTGAACTGCACCGGGGCACGCTCGACGCGCAGGCCGGAACCACCGCCCGCGAGTCCCTGAGCGTCCTCGGGGCGATCAGCCCGCGACCTCAGCAAGGACAGAAGGAAGCCGTCGTTCAGGATGCCGGCCGACAGCCCGCTGGCCGTGGTCGTGAAGCGCACATGCTGGTCCCACTGGCCGTCGTTGCGGATGAAGCCGAGAGCGAGCGACGGGCTCGCCACGGCCTGGCTGGTGGCAAGTGCCTGAGGATTCTCGTCCTGCGGCGACCCGCGGACGTCCGCGCCGACGAGGCTGAAGAGGCAGAAAGCGCCGAGCAGACTGGAAGCGGTCTTGGAGGTGTTCCACCCTGTGTCTCCCGAAACAAGTCCTGCGTCCTGCAGGGCGGGAGGCCATACCTCGAAGGAGGGGTCTCCTTCCCTACGTGGGTCCACTGACCGCAGGCTAGAGCGAGCCTTCGTGGGGGGTCAAGGTGGAAAATCGGATTCTTCTTGCGGGTCTCTTCTCGCTTCCCGGCCGGGCGGACATCCCGCCGACGGACGCGATCCCGCTACTCCTCCCCGAACGACCGCGCGATGCGCATCCTCGGGCGCCTCGCGGAACTGCTGGCGCGCGATCAGGCCGTTGCGCTCCAGGGCGGCGAAGAAGTTGAACAGCTCCGGGTCGTCGAGGCGCGGGTCGAGGAGGACCAAGGCGGCGCGGCGCCGGGCGTAGCCGCGACCTAGTGCGGCGCGCGACTTCCCGTGCGCCCGGGCGATCGGGGCTCCGCCACGGGACGCCGGTTGCCGGCGCGGATCACGCGTCCGATCCGCGCGGCCGCCCCCTGCCCTCCCCGACCTCCAGCAGGTGCGCGGCAGGCAGCCGGCAGCCGATACGTCGCAAGGCCAGTCGCTCCAGCCGCCGCATCCTCAGGGCTTGCTGCCGCGTCAGGTCCTTCTCGCCCAGGAGATGCAGGGTCCCGTGCGCGACGCACAGCAGGACCTCGGCCAGCGGGTCGAGATCCCGCGCGCGCGCGTTCTGCTCTGCCACGGGCAGGCACACCACGATCTCGCCCTCCACCTCGCCGCCCGGAACACCGAGGGGAAAGGCCAGCACGTCGGTCGCGGCGTCCACCCCGTGAAACTCGCGGTTCAGGCCGCGCATGCGCCGCTCCCCCACGAAGGCGATCGACAGGCGCGGCGCCGGCCGGCGCAACACTGCAGCCGCGGCACGGGCGGCGGCAGCCGCCGACGACGCGAGCTTGCGGCGGCCGCAGGGCAGGCGGCGCGCCAGGAGAGCGACGGCGATCAGGACTCGTCTCCGCCGCGCGGCGTCTCGCCCTTCCGCCGCCCCCTCCCAAGCCGGCGCTCCTCGCGCTCGTACGCGACGACGATGCGCTGCACCAGCGGATGCCGCACGATGTCCTTGCGCGTCAAGTGCACGATCGAGATGCCGTCGATCCCGGCGAGGATCCTCGAGCAGTGCACCAGGCCGGAAAGCGCGCCCGGCGGCAGGTCCGTCTGCGTGACGTCGCCCGTGACCACGATCTTCGAACCGGCCCCCATGCGCGTGAGGAACATCTTCATCTGCCCGGGCGTGGCGTTCTGGGCCTCGTCCAGGATGATGAACGCTCGGTCGAGCGTGCGCCCGCGCATGTACGCGAGCGGCACGACTTCGATGACGTCGGTCTCGAGGTAGCGGCGCACCTGCTCGCCGTCCAGGAGCGCGAAGAGCGCGTCGTAGAGCGGCCGCAGGTAGGGGTTGACCTTGGCCTGCAGGTCGCCGGGAAGGAAGCCGAGCCGCTCTCCGGCCTCGACCGCCGGCCGCGCCAGGACCATCTTGCGGAACTCGCCGGCGCGCAGCGAAGCGAGGGCCTTGGCCACGGCCAGGAAGGTCTTGCCCGTGCCCGCCGGGCCGATGACGATCGTGATGGGGCTCGACGCCAGCGACGCGACGTAGCGCGTCTGGCCCGGGGACCGCGGCTGGATGCCCTGCGCGAGCGCGGGCCCCGCGTCCCGGCGCTGGCGCTTCTGCCGCTCCTCCGCGCCCTCGACCGCCCCGAGGATGCGCTCGACCGCCTCGGCGCCCGAGCCGTTCCGCAGCGCCGCCAGCGCCTCCTCGAGCAGGGCGCGCACCGCCTTGACCGGCCCCTCCTCTCCCAGGATCTTGAGCGCGCCGCCGCGGCTCACCACCTCCACGGCGTAGCGGCCGGTCAAGAGGCGCCGCAGGCGGTCCTGCGGCCCGAGCAGCACCTGCTCCTCTTCGAGATTCCTGAGCTCGATCTGTTCTTCCATGCGCTCCGCGAGGTCCCCGGCGCCGCCCTCTCAGCTGGGCACGCCGGCGAGCCACACCAGAAACCAGTATCCGACCGGCGCCGCGAGCACAAGGCTGTCCACCACGTCCAGGACGCCGCCGAACGTCGGCACCAGGACCGACGAGTCCTTCGCCTGGCAGGCGCGCTTGAGCAGGGACTCGGCGAGGTCGCCAAGCAGGGCGGTCAGCCCCACCACCACGCCGAACAGCAGCCACCAGGCCTGGTGCACCGGGGCGGCGATCATGCGCCCGCCGATCAGGGCCACGGCGGCCGCGAGGGCGAGGCCGCCCGCCGTGCCCGACCAGGTCTTGCCCGGGCTGATCCTGGGCACCAGCTTCGGTCCGCCCGCCACGCTGCCGGTCAAGTAGCCGCCGATGTCCGACGCCTTGGCCACGAGCACCAGGAAGAGGGTGAGGCGCACGCCGGCGGGCGGAAGCGGCCGCAGCAGCACGTCCAGCAGGAAGGAGTAAAGCAGGATGTAGGCGAAGCCGAGCAGGTTCGCGCTCGCCCGCCGCAGTCCCTGCGCCGGATTGCCGGCCAGGACCTCGAGGGCGAGGAGCAGGATGAGGTAGGCGCCGAAGAACGCCTCCACCAGCGGGCGCGCGTCCATGCCGCGCAGCAGCGCCGCGCTCTTGCCGGCGAGGAGCAGCGCGGCGCAGGAAGCGCCCAGCCACGCGCGGCACGGCCAGCCGCCGCGCTGGAGCAGCCAGTGGAACTCGGCGGCCGCCGCCGTCCCAATCGCCACGGCGAGCGCGAGCGACAGCCACGGCACGCGCGCGGCCGCGTCGATCAGGTAGACGGCGAAGAGGAGCACGAGGGCGACCCCGCCGCTGGCGCAGCGCGTCAAGAGCGACGGCTTGGCCGGCGGCGCCGGGGCTCGCGGGGGCGGCGGGGCGACGGTCGGCGCGGCCATCGGCGTGCGGCTCAGAGCGCTGTCGCCGCCGAGGACCGATCCTCGGACTTCAGGATCAGACCACCGAACTTGCGCGTCCTGCGGGCGTACTCGCAGAGCGTCTCGTGGAACTGCGGCACGCGGAAGTCCGGCCAGCAGACCGTGCTGATCACGATCTCCGAGTAGGAGATCTGCCAGAGCAGGAAGTTGGACACCCTCATCTCTCCCGCCGTGCGGATCACCAGGTCGGGATCCGGGCCGGGCTGATAGAGCCGCGCGGCGACCAGCTTCTCGTCGACGTCCGCGAGGCGCAGCTTCCCGGCGCGCACGTCCTCGGCGATGCTGCGGCAGGCGTCGGCGATCTCGGCGCGGCCGCCGTAGGACAGGGCGAGGCACAAGTTGAGGCCGTTGTTCGCGGCGGACAGCTCGATGGAGCGGCGCAGCTCGCGCAGCGCCGGTCCGGGCAGGTCCTCCACGCGGCCGATGCTGGTCAGGCGCACGTTGTTCTTGAGCAGCGTCTCGCGCTCGCTGGCGAGGTAGTTCTTCAGCAGGCGCATCAGGAAGAGCACCTCGCCGCGCGGGCGCCGCCAGTTCTCGATGGAGAACGAGTAGAGCGTGAGGCGCTCGATGCCGAGGTGCGCGCACTCCTCGGTGATCTCGCGGATGGAAGCGGTCCCCGCCTCGTGGCCGCGCACGCGCGGCAGGCCGCGGCCCTCCGCCCAGCGGCCGTTGCCGTCCATGATGATGGCCACGTGCCTGGGCAGGCTCTTGGGATCGGGCTCCATCTCGCGCCGGTTCCTACCTGTACCTGTAGATCGTCTCGTCACGGTCCGGCCCGACCGAAACCAGGCCCACCGGCCGGCCCAGGAGGGACTCGATGTGATCAATGTACTCGCGGCAGCGGCGCGGCAGGTCCGCAAAATGGCGCGCGCCGCGCGTATCCTCCGTCCAGCCGGGCAGCGCGTCGTAAACAGGCCGGCACGCGCTCATGACCACCGGGTCGGTGGGGAACTCGCGCAGGATCTCGCCGTCGTGCTGATAGGCGGTGCATACCTTGATCTCGTCGAAGCCGGTGAGCACGTCCACCTTGGTCAGCGCGATCGAATCGCAGCTCAGCAGGTCCACCGCGTAGCGCAGCGCCACGCCGTCCAGCCAGCCGCAGCGCCGCGGCCGGCCGGTGGTGGCGCCGAACTCGCCTCCGGCCCGGCGCAGGCGCTCGCCCACTTCTCCGGCCTCCTCGGTGGGGAAGGGCCCCTGCCCGACGCGCGTGGTGTAGCACTTGGTGACGCCCATCACCTCGTCGATGCGCCGCGCCGGCAGCCCGGAGCCCGCCGCCACGCCGAAGGTCGACGAGTTCGACGAGGTGACGAACGGGTAGGTGCCGAAGTCGACGTCGAGCAGCATGCCCTGTGCCCCTTCGACGAACACGTAGCGGCCCGCGGCCAGGGCGCGCCTGAGCAGGCGCACCGTGTCGGTGACGAACGGGCGCAGGCGCGCGGCGTGGCCCAGGTACTCGTCCGCGATCGCGGCGGCATCGAGCTGCTCGGCGCCGCCGAGCGCGGCGATGATGCGGTTCTTCTCCTCCACGTTCGCCCGCACGCGCGCCGCGAAGTGCTCGGCGTGGAACAGCTCCGCCACGCGGATGCCGGAGCGCGTGGCGCGGTCGGCGTAGGCCGGCCCGATGCCGCGGCCGGTCGTGCCGAGCGCCGTGCCGCCGCGGCGCCCCTCGCTGATGCGGTCCAGCGCCTTGTGGTAGGGCATGACCAGGTGGGCGAGGCTGGAGACGAAGAGGTTCCCCTCCACCGCCACGCCGCGCGCGCTGCACTCGCCGATCTCGGCGAGGAGCTGCGCTGGATCGACCACCATGCCGTTGCCGATGACGTTGATCTTGCCGTGCAGGATGCCCGAGGGGATCAGGTGGAAGATGAACTGCTCGCCGCCCACGCGCACGGTGTGGCCGGCGTTGGCGCCCCCCTGGTAGCGCACCACGACGTCCGCGCGCGAGGCGATCAGGTCGATGATCTTCCCTTTTCCCTCGTCGCCCCACTGGGTGCCGATGACGCAGGTGACGGGCATGGGCCGCTTCTCCTCGGGCGGGGAAAGCCGGGATGCTACGCGCGCCCGCCCGGAGGGTCAACGCCCGGCGCCGGCGCGCGCGGGCGCGCCTCTACTCGTCGAACAGGTCGCCCTCGGCGTCGTTCGGCACGCCGCCGAGGTAGGCGAGCTGCCCCAGCACGCGCCGCGTCCCCTCGTCGATCTGCCGCGCCTCGAGGCCGTGGCGCCGGCTGCTCGCCACCCGGTGCGCGCGCAAGAGCGCCTGCTTCATCTCTTCCAGCTCAGCGGGGGCGCCGGCGCCCAGGTCGAAGCGCTCGCCCGGGTCCTCTCCCAGGGCGAAGAACAGGCACTCCGCCGGGTCGCGCCCGCGGTCGACGCCGGGCCGGGAGTAGATCAACGAAGAGCGCGCGCCGCGCACGGCGAAGATCGCCTTGGTCTCGATCGGCGACGGCGCCGCCAGGTCGATGCGGCGGATGCCCTGCGCGGTCGCGGTGTAGGCCAGGCCGCCGGCCGCGGCGCCGTCCAGGCGCAGCGCCGGGCGCGCCGCCGCCGCGTCGTAGTCGACGCCCATCAGCTCGAGCACCGTGGCGAAGAGAGAGGCGTTCTCGACCGGCCCGCGGAGCGTCTTGCCCGAGGGGACGATTCCCGGTCCCCAGAGCACCAGCGGCACGAGCACGCTCTCGCCGAAGACGTGCGAGCCGTGTCCGAGCAGGCCGTGCTCGCAGAACTCCTCGCCGTGGTCGCCGGTGACCACGAGCACCACGCGCTCGGCCAGGCCGGCGCGCTCGAGCACGCCCTGCAGCCGCTCGATCTGCCGGTCGAGGTAGCGCACCTCCCCCAGGTAGAGCGCCTTCAAGAGCCGCACGTCCTCGTCCTCGGCCGAGACGGGGCGGCTGGCGGCGAGGCGCTCGCAGACGCGCTGCAGGGCCTGGTCCGGATCGCGCCCGCGCAGGCCCTCCGGCACGTAGCGTTCCCGGTCGGCGCCCGGCGCGTTCAACGGATGATGCGGCTCGAAGAGGTGCAGGAAGGCGAAGAACTGCAGCTCCTTGTTGTCCTCGAGCCAGTCCTCGAAGGCGGCCACCACCTGGCGCGCGTTGGCGTACGGCGCCAGCAGGAACGACTCGAAGCCCTGCGCGAAGTTGCGGCCCGGCGAGATGAGCTCGTTGGTGGAGAACGCCGCGGTGGTCACGCCCGTGCGCCGCAGGCGCTCGGCGAGCGTGTCGCAGGACTCCGGCAGGTAGGACTCGGCGTACGACCAGACGCCGTGCGCCGGCGGGTAGAGCCCGGTGAAGAGCGACGCCACCGAGGGAGAGGTCCAGGGCGCCGCCACCACGCACTGCTCGATGCGCGTGCCCTCGCGCGCCAGGGCGTCGAGCGCCGGCGTGATCCCCTCGTGGCCGCCGTAGCACGACGGGGCATCGGCGCGCAGGGTCTCGACGTTGACGAAGACCACGCTCGGCCGCTCCTTCCCGCGGGAGAGCCGGCGCGCGACCTCCTCGTAGCGCACGACGCGCGGCGCGGCGAAAGCCGCGCGCGGCCGCTTCACCTCCAGGGTGTAGCGCACCGCTTCGCGCAGCGGCACGGACTCCGTCAGCTCGATGGTGCGCGGCGCGCGCAGGAAGACCTCGCCGCGGAAGGCGAGCAGGATCGTCCGGCCCGCGAACGACGAGAGGTCGACGGAGCGCTCCTGCCAGCCGCGCTGCAGCGGGTGCAGCCCTGGGTCGAGGGACTCCTCGAAGACGGTCGCGCCGTCGGCCGTGACGATGAAGTCGGCGCAGCCGACGCCGGCGCAGCGGTGGTCCACGCCGATGGCAAACTCGAGACGCACGTCGCCGCGCGGCACCTCCAGGCGGTAGCGCGCGATCGTGTGATCGAAGTCGAAGAAGAGCGCCGGTCGCGCGCCGCCCCGGGGAGAGTCGTGGCGCGCGTCGCTCTCGAAGGCGGCGGTCGCGCCCGAGGTCAGGATCGGCAGCGGCGGGTGCTCCGTGCCGTCCGCGTCGCGCCGCAGCGCGAAGCAGAACTCCGGCGTCGTGGAGTGCACGATGTGCTCCCACTCGTCGTCTTCCGCCACCGCCCGCGGGTAGCGCTCGAGCAGGTCGGCGAGCAGCACGGGCACGCGGTCCGCGAGCGCCGCGGCGGGCGTCTTCACGCCCGCGGAGGAAAGCACAGGCGACAGCACGACCGGCAGGGCGGACAGCTCCTTGAGCTCGCGGTCGCAGTCGGCGGCGAAGAGGACGTCGGCGCGGCCGCCCGCGAACTCCGCCGGCAAAGCGGCCTCTGCGCGGCGCAGGAGCGGCCCTGAGCCCGGGGCGCCGCAGGCGAGAGGCTCACGCAGGAGCTCGCGCCATTCCCCGCCGCCCGCGGCGCGCGCCTTGACGCTGAAGGAGATCACGGCCCCCTCGGCCGCGGGATCGGCCACCTGCTCGATGCCGTAGCCGAAAGAGAGGCGCGCCCCCTCGTGCACCGGCAAGGAGGGGACCAGGAACTCGCCGCGCAGCGGCAGCGGCAGCGGGATGCCGCCGTCGTCCATGCTGCGCTGTGGGTCGGGAAGCGGCTCGAGGTAGTCGGTGTCCTCGGGATAGCCGCGCCCCTGGACGGCGCGGTCCAGCTCGAGGAGCAGGGGAACGCGGCTCTCGCGCAGCACCTGGCCGGTCGCCGCGGGGCCGCCCGCGCGCGGCCGGAGCAGCGCGAAGCCCAGACCGGCGGCGAGCGCCAGCAGGAGCAGCCAGGTCAAGAACGCGGCGCGGCTTGGCATGCGCATCCCCCGCCAGAAGCGGTCCGCTCGCGGCCGGCGCCGGCCGCGCGCGGACTCCTGCTCCGGACTGTAGCGCGTGCCAGTCCGGCCAACCCGCGGTTTTTCAGTGTACACTTGATCGACTCGCGCCGATCTCCTAGAGCAGGAGAGCGGCAGGCCGGATGAGCGGCCGCGACGCATTCCCCGGCGCCGCTTGGGCGGCGGCCGGGTGTGACAGGGCCCGACGAGGGCCCACGTTGGGTCGCGCGAACGCAGCGCGACGGACCAAGGACGCCGGCGCCGCGCGGAGCCGCCTCGAACGGACCGCGAGCGCGCTGGCAAGGCCCTGTTGTGAAAGGAGGTGGTCTTGGCAATGTGTGGCTGTTACGACTATCGGAGGCTGCCTACCTGAAACAAGCTGGCCGGCGGGCCCCTTGAGGGTCGCGCAGCCTTCCCAACACGAGAGGGGGCGCGGGATTCGTTCCCGCGCCCCCTCTCTTCTCCGCATCGCAGGCTGGCGCCCGCAACCCAACACGCGCTTCCCGCTCTTCGATGGTCGCCAGCGAGCCCGAGTCGGCTGTCGGCGATGCCACCAGCCTCGGCGACGTCCTCGCCCCCCTGATCCGGCCCGCCGCCCTCAACGGTCGGCGCGCCCGCGCTCTGCGGCCTTGGGCCGATCCCGACCTGCCGCTCCTCGAGGCGATTGCCCGCGGCGAGTACGTCCTCAACGGCTTCCGCAACCGAGACGTCGTGCCCCACCTGTTTACCGACCCGCCGTCGCCGCCCGAGGAGCGCAAGAGGATCACCACGAGAATCACCTGCCGCCTCCGCATCCTTCGCGGCCACGGCCTGGTCCGCAAGGTCCCCGGCACGCACCGGTATCAGGTCATTGCCAAAGGCCGCCAGCTCATTGCGGCGGTCCTCGTTGCCAACGCCGGGTCCACGGCCAAGCTCAAACAATCCGCCTGAGAATCGTGGATTCCAGATGAGCCTCTCCTGCGGAGAGGCTCAGGCCGGGCTGGCGGCCGCGTCCGCCACGAGCATCTCGAGCTGCCCGCCGCTGAACGGCTTGAACAGGACGCGGTTGCCGTCCGCGGGCGCGAGGTCCTCGTCCTGCATCTCGCCGGTGACGAAGATGAAGCGGCCGCGATAGGCCGGCGCCTCCGCCGTCACGGCGCGGTACAGCTCCGCGCCGCCCAGGTCGGGCATGCAGACGTCGCAGAACACCAGGTCGAAGCGCGCGTCGCGCCGCAGGATCTCGCGGGCCGCGCGGCCGCCGCCGACGGCGCGCACCTCGTGGCCCAGCGCCGCGAGGGCGTCCCGCAGGCAGGAGACGACGCCCGGCTCGTCATCGACCACGATCAGGCGCTTGCGCGCCCGCGCCGGCCGCCCCGCCGGCGCGGCCGCCGGGAGCGCAGGGCGCTCCGCGCCGAGCGGCAGCGCCACGCGGAAGACCGCCCCGCGCTGCGGCCGCGGCAGCGCCTCCAGGACGCCGCCGTGCTCCTCCACGATGGCGCGCGAGATGGAGAGCCCGAGGCCGACGCCCTGTCCCTCCTCCTTGGTGGTGAAGAAGGCCTCGAACATGCGGTTCATGGCTTGCGGCGCGATGCCGGCGCCGTCGTCGTCCACCTCGAGCACGCAGGTCTCCCGCTCGCGGCGCGTGCTCAAGGCGATCGTCCCGCCGCCGCCCGCGGCGACGATCGAATCGCGCGCGTTCGAGATGAGGTGGACCAGGACCTGCTGCAGCTGGGCGGCGCAGGCCCAGAGCGCCGGCAGGTCCGGCGCCCGGCGTGGCGGAAGATCTCCTCGGCGCGCGCTGCCGCCTGCGCGCCCTCGAGCCGGGCGCGGCGCAGCGTCTCCGCCGCGCCGTGGATGGCGGAGAGCGGGTTGTTCAGCTCATGCACCAGGCCGGCGACGAAGGCGCCGAGAGCGGACATCTTCTCGGACTGGCGCAGGGCCTCCTCCACGCGCCGGCTCTCGGTGACGTCGCGGATGATGACCGACATGCCGATGAGCTCGCGCTCGTCGTCCAGCACTGGCGCGACCGAGACCACGGTGCAGAGCACCCGCGCCGGACCAGCGCGCAGGTCGGCTTCGAAGCGCGCGCTTCTTGATCGGGCCAGCGCCTGCTCGAGGCGGCGCCGCCCGCAGTCTTCCGCGAAGCGGATCACCTCGGCCAGCCGCCGTCCCACGGCCTGCGCCTCGTCCAGGCCGAGCATCTCCCGGCAGCGCGGGTTCAGCGCCGTCACCCTGGAGGAAGGATCCAGGCCCAGCACGGCGTCATCCAGCGAGGCGACGACCTCGCCCAGGAACCTGAGGCGCTCCTCGGTCTGCGTGCGCGCGCTCACCTCGCTGAGACGCTGCACCTGCAGCGCCTCCCGGCCGTCCTCCGCCTCGACCGGCATGGCGGAGACCTCGTAGCGCGGCTTGCGCGCCCGATCGCGCACGGTGAAGAAGCGCGGCGCTGCGCTCGCGAAGCAGTCGCCGACCGGGCAGCCCCGGCAGGCGTCGCGCCGGAAGTACGGCGTCTCGCAGGCGAGCATCCCGAGCAGCGCGCCGGAGAAGCGCTGCTGCGCGTAGGTGTTCGCCTCGCGCACGCGGCAGCCC
>JACQZJ010000122.1 GCA_016213895.1 Planctomycetota bacterium
TCCTCCTCGGCGTCCCCGACGAGGACCTGGCGCGCTCCGCGGCCGACCTGGTCGCACGCTCCGCCGGAGCGTCCCGCGTCGGCAGCGCCCCCCTCGATCTCCAGAAACCGGAACAGATCGAAGGGGCGCTCGCCCGCGCCGACGAGTTCCTCGGCGGCTTCGACACCGCCATCCTCACCGCCGGCATCTACGCCGCGCAAGAGGCCCTGGAACAGGACCCGAACCTCGTCGCCTCGCTCCTGCAGATCGACTTCGCCAGCGCGGTTCTCTTCTGCGAGGCGGCGCGCAAGAAGCTCCTGGCGCGCGGCGGCGGCACCCTCTGCGCCTTCAGCTCGGTGGCCGGCGACCGCGGCCGCAAGCCCGTCGCCATCTACGGCGCGGCCAAGGCGGGCCTTTCCCACTATCTCGAATCCCTCGACTTCCGTTATCGCAGCCAGGGTCTCAAGACCGTGTGCGTCAAGCCCGGCTTCGTCAGGACCGGCATGACCGAGGGCCTCAAGCCCCCGCCGTTCGCCGGCGAGCCCGAGGAGGTCGCGAAGCGCGTGCTGGCCGCGCTGGAGCGCGGCCGGCCGGTGGTCTACGCCCCCGCGCCCTGGCGGGCCGTGATGTTCATCATCAAGCGGCTGCCGCGCTTCGTCATGCGCCGCATCTCCTTCTGAGATCTCCCGGCGCGCCTTCCCGCGCCCTTGTGGGCGCCGCTCAGACGGCGGGCTGCACCGCGGCCGCCTTCTTCCCCTTCTTCGGCCTGGGCGGCTTGACCAGACCGGCATCCAGCAGCACGCGATAAGCTCCCTTGCTGGCCATGGCCTTCAGAGCCTTGGCGCAGACGCGCACGCGCACGAAGCGCTTCAGCTCCGCCACCCAGACCCGCTTCCACTGCAGGTTCGGCTTGTAGCGCCGGCGCGTGATGCCCGTGGTCTTGATGCCGATCCCGCCCTTGTACTTGGCCAGGCCGCGGCGAGCGACCTTGTTCCCGACGCGGGTGCGACGACCCGTCACCTGGCAAACGCGCGACATATGAACCTCTGATCCGTTCCTGCGCCGCTCAGCGAAACGAGCATTTCTACCATCATCGGCCCGCGCCAGTCAAGCCCGGCCGTGCCTCAGCGCTTCTTCAGGGCCTTGACCAGCCGCTCTTCCACCTCGTCAACCGTGCCCACGCCGTCCACCTGGACGAGCGTGCCCTTGCCGGCGTAGAAGCTGCTCACCGGCCGAGTCTGCTCCTCGTAGACCATGAGGCGCTTCTCGATCACCTCGGCCGTGTCGTCGGCGCGTCCCTCGATCTGCCCCCGCTTGAGCAGGCGGTCCTTCAGCAGGTCCGCCGCCACGCGGATCTCCACCACGTGGCTCAGGGCGCAGCCGATCTCGCTGCTCAGCCGGTCCAGGGCCTCGGCCTGGGCGCGCGTGCGCGGGAAGCCGTCCAGCAGGAAGCCGGAAGCGCAGTCGCCGCGCCCCAGGCGCTCGCGCACCACGTCGATCAGCACCTCGTCCGGGACGAGCTTGCCCGCCTCGACGAACGCCTTGGCCTTCCGGCCCAGGTCGCTGCCCGACTGGATGGCCGCGCGCATCATGTCGCCGGTGGAGATATGGGGGATGCGGAAGCGCTGGGCGATGCGGGCCGCCTGCGTTCCTTTTCCGGCCCCGGGGGGACCGAGCAGCACGATTCTCATCTCAGGCGCTCCTCTTGCCGCGGCCCGGACGCCGGGCGCGGGCAAAGGGCGACATGCTAACGCGCGCCGTCCCTGCCCTCAACGCCATTCCCGGCCCAGGCCGCCGCGAGGCCCGGATCTCTCGGCCGCGGGCCGGCGCCCCGCGGGTTCAAGTCAGGCACGCTTTGGCGATCTCGAAGAACACGAACAGGGCGAGGAAGTCGCTGATCGTGGTGATCAGGGGCGTGGCGAAGAAGGCCGGGTCAAGACCGATGGCGCGTAACCCCATGGGCAACAGCGTGCCCACCATGTTGCAGCAGCACACGGCCGCAGCGAGCGACCCGCCCACCACCGCGGCCTCCGAGGCGTCGACCCCCAGGAACTGGTGTCCCATGAGGCCCACCACGACGCCGAGCGAGGCGCCGAGGAGGGAACCCATGAAGACCTCCCGCCACGCGATCTGGCCCCCTTGCCGCAGGCCGATCTCCTCGGTGGCCATGGCGCGGATCACGAGCGTGCCGGCCTGGCTCCCGGTGTTCCCGCTCGCCGCCATCAGCACGATGATGAAGTTGACCAGGCCCTGGAAGCTGCTCTCGAGCTGTCCTTCGTAGAAGCGCAGCACCAGGCCCATGAAGGTCGCGGTGACCGCCAGGACCACGAGCGCGAGCAGGCGGTTCTTGAGGAGGTGCGCGAAGCCCGAGGCCAGATAGCCGCGATCCGTGGGCACCACGCCGGACATGAGCACGATGTCCTCGGTCGCCTCCTCCTCCTGCACGTCCATCAGGTCGTCGACGGTGACGATCCCGACCAGGTGTCCGTTCTGGTCCACGACCGGCAGGGCCAGGAGGTCGTAGTGGCGCAGCATCTGCACCGCCTCCTCCTGGTCCCGGCGCGCCTCGATGGTGACCAGGTCGTGCCCCGTTCCCGGCAGCTCCCCCACCGGCTTGTCGGGCCTGGCGAAGACCAGCTCCTTGAGGGACACCACGCCCGTGGGCACGTTCTGCTGGTCCACGAGGTACACGTAGGAGATCGTCTCCTTCTCCTCGGCGATGCGCCGCAAGAGGTCGAGACACTCGCCCACGGTGACGTGCCGCTTGATCTTGACGTACTCGGGCGTCATCAGGCGCCCGACCGAGTCCTCCGGATAGGCCAAGAGCGCCTGCGTGATCGCCTTCTGATCGGGGCTGAGCAGGCGCATGACGCGCCGCGCCACCCGGTCCGGCACCTCCTCGAGCAGCTCGGTGCGGTCGTCGGGGTCCATCTCGTTGAGAATGGAGGCGGCCCGAACGTCCTTGAACGCGTCGAGCAGCGCCTGCTGCTGCACCGGACCGAGATGCTCGAAGACGTCCGCGGCCCGATCCCGCGGCAGGACGCGGAAGGCCAGGGCGCGCTCGTCCTCGGGGAACTCCGCAAGCGCCTCCGCCGCGTCCTGCACGCTCAGATCCACCAGAACCTCGCGCAGCGTGCGCAGGTCCCGGCGGTCGATGATCTCCTGGATCTCCGGCTGGATCAGCCTTCCCAGCATGGAGTACGCGGTCTCCCTCGGATGCGGCGGCAACGACTATCCGCACCGGTCTCGACGAACCGATCATCCCACCAACCGCGCGCTTCTCCCGGTAGCGGAAAACGCCGTTTCGCACGAGGCGCATCTCCTGCCTCGCCGCGGTCGCGCCTTGCCGCGCCCCTCTTGCCCCTTCACTCTCCGCGGCCCGCGCCGCGCGGTTCCGGCAGCCCGTAGTCCGCGGGGCCCTCCAGACCGCCCAGCTGCCGCAGCAGGCGGTGCCAGGCCCGCGCGTCCCGGCTTTCCAGGGCCGCGCTGGCGACCAGGCGGTCGATCGAGGCCTCGAGGTCGCGTCGGGCGGCCGCGCCCTGCACCATGCGCCCGAGGACGCCCCGCAGGTGCACCCTGAGGAACTCCCGCTCGCTCCAGGCAAGAGGCCGGCCCTTGCGGGAGCGCCTGGGCTGCTGCCCCGGGCCGAACAGCCCGCTCAGCACGATTCCCACGGCCAGCGCCAGGTTGAGCGACGCGTGCTCCCGCGACGTAGGGATCCGCGCCAGCTCCGCGAGCATCCCCGCTTCCGTGGCGTTCAGGCCGTGCTGCTCGTCGCCGAACACGAGGGCGACGCGCTCCGCCGGGTCCAGCGCCCGCTCCCGCACCCGCGCCAGCATGTCCGGCCACTCCTTCATGTCCCGGTGGCCGCGGATGCGCGCCGTGAAACCGATCGAGTGGGTGCACTCCCGCAGGGCTTCCTCGAGGGTCGCCACGACCGGGAAGCGGCCCGGGCGCAGGGCCACGCCGTGCGCCATCTCGGCGAAACCGGCAGCGGAGAGCAGGTCCGGCGCTGCCGGGGCGGCGAAGCACAGCTCGGCCGGACCGAAGTTGACCACGGTGCGGGCGGCAAGCCCGGCGTTGCGCGGCCCGCGCGTGCGAACGAGGATGACGCGCTTCACGTGACTCCCTTGGCGAACGGATCCGCCGCCGCCAGTGTGCTGCAGGAGTCGCGCGGGCTCCAGTCGATTCAGCCGGGCGCGTTGCTTTGCGGCTTGCGCCCCGGCCTACTCCCCCGGCGCGCCCGCCGGTGGCTCCTCCGGCCGAACTCCCTGGGCGAGGGCCTCGTCGACGAACTCGTCGACTCCCCGCACCACCCGCCGCACCGTCTCCTCGGCGCGCGCCTTGATGTCATCCCCGAACATGCCCGCGTCTTCGAGGTAGGAGCGCGCTTCCTCGTACCCCTTGCGCACGCCCGCCTCTGCCTGGCGCCGGAACTCCTCAAGGTCCGCGCCCGTCATCTCGGGATGGTGCTCGCGGTAGGCGTCGAAGATGTACCCGGTGACGCCGTCCAGAATCACGCGCGCAGTGGCCTGCGGCGAGGCGTCCGGGCGGTCCTCGAGGGCCGCGTCCAGCTCCTCGCGGCTGGCGGCCATCTGCCGCTGCGCGTCCTCGGCATGGCCTTGCTCGAACTGGGCCAGCACGCGCTTCACCAGCTCCCGCGAAGCCTCGAACGCCTGCGCGTCCGGGGAGATCTCCAGGCTGTCGGTGACGACCTCGCCTTCCAGCCTGTAGCTGTCGTAGACCTCCTCGAGAATCGGCCGCGGCGGCTTCTTCAACTCGGTCGCCGGAGGTATGGGGATGTTCGGTATTTCCGGGATTCGCATGGGTCGCACTCCCGCGCCAGGCCTGCTGCCGCCCTGCAACGCGCCTCCTACTCGTCTCGTTGTTCGACCGGTCTCGCATCAGCTTTAGACGCACTTCGCCGCGTTTGTCGCGCCGCGCCCCATCTTCGTCCCGACTCCGGCACGTGCGTTGGATCGGATCGGCCGGACACTTCCTCCCCGGTAGGACCGCCGCGACACGGCCGCTATACTGTTGGCCCTCGCATGTCTGGCAACCAGGAACGTTTGCGCCAAACCCCGGGAGCGCCATGAGTTACTCGCAAGACGGACGGAACATCAGCAAGGTGGCGGTGATCGGTTCCGGCCAGATCGGCCCCGACATCGCGCTGCACTTCACCAAGGTCCTGGCGCCTTACGGCGTGCAGACCGTCGTGGTCGACGTGGCGCAGAAGGCGCTCGAAGCGGGCAAGGCCAAGCTGGAGAAGAAGATCGCGAAAGGCGTTCAGGCGGGCGCCTTCACTGCCGCGCAGCAGGCCGAGATGCTCGCGCACGTGGCCTTCACCAGCGACTACGCCTCCATCCAGGGCGCCGACCTCGTGGTCGAGGCGGCCACCGAGGACCAGGAACTCAAGGGCAGGATCTTCGCGCAGGCGGAGAAGCTGGCCGCGGCCGGGGCCATCCTGGCCAGCAACTCGTCCCACCTCGAGCCGGACGCGATCTTCGCACGCGCTGCGGACAAAAGCCGCACGACCGTCATCCACTACTTCTTCCCGGCAGAGCGCAACGTGGTGGTCGAGGTCGTCCCGGGCGCCGCCACCAGCCCGCAGGTGACCGAGTGGCTGCTCGCGTTCTACGAGGCGATCGGCAAGGTCCCGGTGCGCGTGAAGGCGCGCTACGGCTACGCCGTCGATCCCATCTTCGAGGGGCTCTTCCAGGCCAGCGCCCTGCTGGTGGAAACGGGCGTCGCCACGTCCAGGCAGGTCGACGCCGCGGCCGCCAAGGCCCTCGGCCTCACCGTCGGCTCGTTCACCGCCATGAACTTGACCGGCGGCAACCCGATCACGGCCGTTGGCCTCCGCCACTACCACGACGCGATCCATGCCTGGTTCCGCGTCCCGGGCATCCTCGAGGAGAAGGTGAAGAGCGGCGCGGCCTGGGACGTCCCCGCGCGCGGCGAGACGGTCGATGTTCCACCCGACCTCGGACGGCTCATCGCCGACGAGCTGCGCGGCGCCTACTTCGGCCTCGCCTGCGAGATCGTCGACGCCGGGCTCATCACCGTCTCCGACCTCGACATGGCGCTCGAGCTGGCCCTCGACATCAAGCCGGCCTTCCGCTTCATGAACGAGATCGGTACGGCCGAGGCGCTGCGCCTGGTGCGTGCTTACGCGAAGGGCCATCCGGGCTTCCCCGTGCCCGCCTGCCTGGCCGAGCGCGGTGCGAAGAACGAGCCCTTCGCCATCCCCGTCATCCAGCGCCGCGACCGGGACGGCGTCGCCATCCTCACCATCCGCCGGCCCAAGGTGCTGAACGCGCTCAACCAGCAGGTGTTCGACGAGCTGCGCGGCTGCGCGGCGGACCTCCGTTCCGACCGGTCGGTGCGGGCCGTGGTCCTGACCGGCTTCGGCCAGAAGGCGTTCGTCTCCGGCGCCGACGTGAACTTCCTGGCGCGCATCGAGACGGCCGAGCAGGGCGAGAAGACCTCCGCCGATTCCCAGGCCGCCATCCAGGCGATCGCGGATCTCGGCAAGCCCGTGGTCTGCGCCTTGAACGGACTGGCCTTCGGCGGCGGCAATGAGCTGGCCATGGCCTGCACCATGCGCGTCGCCGTCAAGGGCCTGAAGGTCCTTGCCGGCCAGCCTGAGGTCCACCTCGGGATCATCCCCGGTGCGGGCGGCACGCAGCGGCTGCCGCGCATCGTCGGCGTCGCCAAGGCCGCGGAGATCATGCGCACCGGCCGGCCCATCGGCTCGGCCGAGGCGCGCGCCATCGGCCTGATCTCGGAGGAGGTGGCGGAGGGTCTCCTGCGCCGCGCCGTCGAGCTGGCGCGCGGCCTGGCGGACGGCAGCGTGCGCGCGCCGGCGTTCCACGCCGGACCCATTCCGGATGTCCCTCGCGCCCTGCCCGAGGTCGACATCCAGCACCTCAGCCGCAAGGTGGACGGGATCCTCTGCCGCGCCATCCTGGAGGGTGCGCGCGCGAAGCTCGAAGAGGGGCTGGCCCTGGAGGCGCGGTGCTTCGGCGAGGTCTGCGCCACGCGCGACATGCGCATCGGCGTCGAGAACTTCCTGAAGAACGGTCCCAAGGCCAAGGCGCAGTTCGTGCACGCGTAGGCGCAGGCTCCACGGTCCATGAGGACGAGACCTCTGCCACATCGCGGCGGCGCCGCACCAAACGAGTTCGCGCTCGCTGGTCGAGTCCGGCCGGCGCCGCCGCGAGTTCGAAGTTCGAAATCCGAAGTTGGAAGCCGGAAGACCGTTCGGCCGACTGAGGGCCGCAACGCGTTCGAGTTCCTCGGGTTCTCGGTGAGGAAGCTCGGGATCTTTGCGCCGTGCGAAAATCCTGGCGGTTAGTGGCACACAGCGGTGCTGGGAGCTCTCCATGACTGCCAACCCACGCGGTCCCAACGGACCGCGTCACCCACGCCTTGCCTGTCTCTTGCGGGTCCTCGCAGCATGCGCGCTTGGTCCCCCAGTCCACGCGCAGACCGATCCGCCGCCGCCCAACTTCGTCGTCATCCTGGCAGACGACCTGGGCTACGGTGAACTCGGCGTCCAGGGCTCCACCGACATCCCGACGCCCAGAATCGACTCGATCGCAGAGAGCGGCATCCGCTTCACCAGCGCCTACGTGTCTTCCCCGGTCTGTGCACCGTCTCGGGCGGGCCTGCTGACGGGACGGTACCAGCAGCGCTTCGGCTTCGGAGTGAATCCTGGACCGGAGGCGGTCGCCGAAGAGGAGTTCGGCCTGCCGCGGAGCGAGCCCACGCTTGCCGAGCGCCTGAAGGCGGCGGGCTACGCGACGGGCATGGTCGGGAAGTGGCATGTGGGCTACCGCGACGAGCTCACGCCGCCAGCCCGCGGGTTCGACGAGTTCTTCGGCTTCCTCTCCGCGTCCAACGACTACCTGCCACGCGCGGACCGGCCCCTTCAGATCCGGCATGACTCTGAACTCGTCGAGGTTGACCAGTACCTCACCGACGCCTTCGGCCAGGAAGCGACGGCATTCATCGAGCGGCACGCGGAAGAGCCGTTCTTCCTCTACCTGGCTTTCAACGCGGTCCATCGGCCACTGCAGGCGACCGCGGCGGACGAGCAACGCTTCGCCGGCACCCTGGACGCCAGACGTCGCACGTTCGCCGCCATGACGGCCGCAATGGACGATGCCGTCGGCGAAGTGCTCGACTGCCTCCGCGCGCACGGCCTCGAGGAGCGAACCCTGGTCTTCTTCCTGAGCGACAACGGCGGCCCCACACCGCAGACGACTTCGTCCAATCGACCGCTCACGGGCTTCAAGGGGCAGCTTCTGGAGGGAGGAATCCGCGTTCCGTTCCTGCTGCAGTGGAAGGGCACCTTGCCTGCGGGCCGGACCTTCGATCACCCGGTGATCGCACTGGACATCGTGCCCACCGTGCTGGCCGCTGCACGCCATCCGGCACAGGCCCAGGACCAGCTCGACGGCGTGAACTTGCTGCCGTGGCTGCTCGGCACGGAGCAACTCTTGCCGCACCAGGTCCTGTTCTGGCGGCACAAGGACGGCTTGGCGATCCGCAAGGGGGACCTCAAGCTGGTGCGCCTGGAGGCGGCCGAGAGACCCAGGCTCTACGACGTGGCCGCGGACCCTTGCGAGACCACGGACCTCGCCGAGCAGCGCCCGGAGGAGGCCCACGCACTCCTGACTGCCTGGGAAGCGTGGAATGCTGAACTGCCCGACCCGCTCTGGCAGCGCCAGTACGGCCGGGAGGGCAACAGCGCTCTCGGCGAAGGCAGTCTGACGCGGAAGCGTTTCGATTCTCTCGACAAGAACCACGATGGAGCGGTCGACCGAGAGGAGTTCCTCTCCTCGCGCTACGGCTCGAGGCGGGCGGCATCGTTCGACGGTTTCGACCAGAACGGCGACGGCCAGGTCACATGGGACGAGGTCGAGGAATGGACTGCCGAAGAAACCGATGCCGTCGAAGCGCCCGATGACGCCTCC
The DNA here is from genome assembly GCA_016213895.1 of Planctomycetota bacterium. GTDB lineage: Bacteria > Planctomycetota > B15-G4 > B15-G4 > JADJEK01 > JACQZJ01. Next base: position 8,961 of record JACQZJ010000122.1, read on the forward strand.
GACCCGCCGCTCGACCCCTCAGGCGTGCAGGATGCCGTCCGCTGACCCGACCCCCACGAGGCACGACACGACGAAGGACCTGCCGACCGAGTAGAGAGGGAGCTTGGTGACTCGGCGGCGCCGAGTTGCTCCTCTGATTCCCGCAGAGTAGTCGGCCGTGCGTATAATCCGGCAGGCGACGCCAGCGCGCGCGCCTCATGCCATGAAGATCAGTATCGTCAACCCGCACATTCCGGTGTTCCAGCGCGACTACGCCTTCCGCAAGACCAGGCGCTGGCAGCCGCTCTCCACGGCCATCGTGGCGGCATGGCTCGAGCGGCAGGGCGGCTGGCAAATCCAGTTCCTGGATGCACACGTGATGGACTGGGACGCGGCTGAGGTCGTGCGGCGCGTGCGGGACTTCGCGCCGGACGTGCTCTTCTACTCGAGCGAGCGCACGGATGCCTGGGAGCTGCCGATCCCCGACCTGGGCTACATCGAGCACTTCTTCGCCGAGGCGCGCCGGGAGCACGTCCGGCCGCGCTCTATCCTCCTCGAAGGACCGCACGGATCGATCTTCCCCGAGGACATGCTGCGCCGCCTGCCCGAGGTGGACGCGTGCCTGCGCGGCGAGACCGAGCCCGTGTCGTTCGCCGCGCTCTCCGCCCTGGCCGCAGGCCAGGGGTTTGCCCAGGTTCCCTCGGTCACCTGGCGCGAGCCGGGCGGCCGCGTGGTCAGCAACCCCGAGGACCCGGACCCGATCAAGTACCGCGACTTCCCCTCCCCCGCCTGGCACCTGCTCCCCATGGACCGCTATCGCGACGCCCAGGCGCCGCACGTTCCGTTCGCCATGCTGGAGACATCGCGCGGCTGCCCCATGCCCTGCGGCTACTGCTACAAACAGATGTTCCGCGACCGCCAGAGCAAGCGCGCCCCGATCCAGGTCCTGGACGAAGTCCAGGAAGTGGTCGCGAAGTACGGGGTACGGCGCATCATGTTCCAGGACCAGTACTTCACCCTCGACCGGGGACACGTGGCTGCGATCTGCGAGGGCCTGATCGCGCGCGCCCTCCACCGCGTCATCGAGTGGCGCTGCCAGACGCGGCTGAACGGCATGAAGCAGGGGCTGCTTCATCTCATGCGCAACGCCGGCTGCGTCGAGCTGCGTCGAGATCTACACCGGTCTCGTGACCGGCAGCGAGACCCTGCAGAGGCACCTCTCCAAGCTCGCGATCGAGGAGTTCCTCGAGTATCGCCGCTTCGGAGAGTCGATCGGCCTGAGGATCAGCCCAAACATGATCCTCGGGCTGCCCGGCGAGACCTATGCCACGGCCATGCAGTCGCTCCGCTTCTTCCACAGGTTGGGCGTGGCCATGGTCCCGAACGTGAACATCACCTACCCGATGACGCGCTACTACGCCGAGGCGGTGGCGCGCGGCGAGCTCTCCGGCAGCGGCTGGGACGAGGTCGTCGCGGGAGCCGGGCTCGTGGGCACGGCTCTCGACCGGCCGGCCATCGACCGCATCCGGCGCAGGGCGCGCCTTCTCAACAGGGCGCTCCGCTGGAAGAAGCGGCTCTGGCGCCTGTTCGGGGCCGAGTACGGCCGCGCGGCCGCGCGCAAACTGCTGCGCGCGAGAGAGGCCGCGCCCGAACGCGGCGCTCCCGTGCTATAGAAACGCGCTCGCGCGTTCGCGAGTTCTTCTTGCGCCGGACCAGGACAGCCTCTTCCAAACGTGATCGCTGTGCCCTATCCTGCGCGCGGAGATCGGGTTGCGTCATGCCGCGCCAGGCCGCCAACCGGGTGCGCTTAAACGCAATCCAAAATAAACTCAAGAGAAAAAGTGTGCACTCCCCGACTTCGGGTTAAAGTCCCCGCGGAGGAGAGCTTCGGTCAGGAGACGGGCGCCGCCGGGCAAAGCGAGATCCCCGGCGACCCTCAAGCAAAGGAAAGGTCCCATGTACTTCCACATCCATTCCCGACAGATCAAGCGGCTGCTTCCGGCGCTGGCGCTCGCCGCGACCATGGGCAGCCAGGCCGCGGCCCAGGTCGACCTGGTCGCGGACGTCATCATCGCTCCCGGCCAGGTCCACGTCGGCAACGGCAACCTGGTCACCGTGCGCATCGAGAACGACGGCACTCCGCTGGTGGGCGACTACACCGCGAAGATCATCCTCAGCAAGGACCTGATCATCGATCCGCTCACGGACACGGTCATTCACACCATCGTCGGCAGCTTCTTCGGCCAGCAGAGCCCCGTGGTGATGATCCCCTGGTCCATGGACGAGGGGCAGCACATCTGGGGGCTCTACCTGGAGCCCGCCGCGGGCGAGGTGAACCTGGTCAACAACTGGCTCGTCGGCACGACCGTCAACGTCTTCAAGACAGACCTGCAGATCGATGATCCCACTCCCGTCGAGGTCTTCACGCGCCTCGATGATGCGGAGGCTCCCTCGGTTCTCGTCACCGTGAGCAACATCGGTACGCCGGCGAGCATCGTGGTCTTCACCATCGAACCGGTCGCTCCCGCGCCCTGGCTCGTCATCGAGACGCCCTCGAGCTTCGCCGTGGGCGGCGAGCCCGGGAACGACGTCGAGCTGCGCTTCGACAAGACCGGCCTGCCGCCAGGCTCCTACTCGACCAAGGTGCGCTTCGCGAACTACTCGAACCCCACCGACTTCGAGGAGCTGGACATCACGCTCACCATCGGCCTCGCGGACTTCGAGCCGGGGCAGAAGGTGGTGGGCCAGGTCTCCCTGCTCGATGACCAGGACGACGTGGCTTTCTTCGGCGTGAAAGGCGAGCGCGTGCGTTTCCGCGTCAGGACCTTCAGCGGCGACATCAACCCGCGCCTGCACATCATCGATCCGGACGGCGCCACCGAGACGATCCTGAAGTTCAAGCACAGCGAGAGCCAGACGATCAAGCAGGTGCACAAGCTGAAGAAGTCCGGCGAGTACACCCTGAGCATCCTCGGCTCCGGCAACACCATCGGCAGCTACTTCATCAAGACCGGTCGCAAGCTGCCGCTCAAGGCGCGCAAGCGCAACCTGACCATCGACAACCCCGGCGGCTTGGCGTCGGTCGAGGTGCTCATCCTGCCGCACGCGATCCTCGAGTTCCTCGTCAAGCCGAACAGCAAGTTCGCGGGACCGCTCGCGGTGGGCTTCAGCACTCCGACCGGAGCTGCCTTCGACGTGTCCGCCAACGCCGTCGTCGGCCCCGCTGGCGAGTACGTGGTCGAAGAGCTCATCCTCGACGACTGCGGGGGCTTCAAGATCGGCGTCGCCGGGTTCGGGCTTAATCCAAAAGAGGCAGTGGACGTCTACGTCCTCCCCTTCCAGCCCAAGCCGGGGAAGGGCAGAGTCTACTTGAAGTGAGTCGAGATGGCGCGGCCCTCCCCGCGGCCGCGCCCGCGATCTGGCCGGTTGGACCTTTCCGGCGCTACTCCTCCTCCGAGGAGCTTCGGGCACGCGTGGACGCTCGCGTTCACGCGTGCCTCTTTACCCGAATATCTCACCACCAGTCCGCGCCTGGCCGGCCGTCCGCACCGGTGGAGAGGTATCCGGGTTGACGTCACATCGCAGGCTGCCGCCCGCAACCCAGTTTCAAGACGGAAGCCATGCCCAGGTTCTCATCGCGTCACGCCGACGGAGTCACAGGTGTCGCGAGTTCAGACAATCCGCCTGAAAGTCATGAACTCCAGATGAGCCTCTCCTGCGGAGAGGCTCAGCCGACGCGCAGCGACGTGACCAGCGGCAGGTGATCCGAGGCTTCCCGCGCCAGCGGGTTGGCGCAGGCGCGGCAGCGCGTGACGCGCACCGGC
>JACQZJ010000141.1:0-34010 GCA_016213895.1 Planctomycetota bacterium
CGCCGCGCGTGGGCGCGGCCACGGGCGCAACGGAAGCCGAGCCCGCGGCGCAGGACGCGGATCCCGCCGAGCCCGAACCCGCGGCGCCAGGACAGGGCGCGGGCGGGAAGTGACCCCGTCTCCCGCCCCCGGGTCGCGCAGCGGGCACGCCGCCCCCGGCACGCTCCTCTCTTCCGCGCCTCCCCGGCCGACCAGACCACTTCGCCCCCATCAACTCATCCCCGACTCGCTCTCCTCACCGCGACCAACAAGGCACACCGCCCGAGCCTCCCAGTGCACCAGGTACGCGACAGCGCCAGCCACCCACAGCAGGCCTTTCGCCAAATACCAGAGCATCGGTCTCTCCGGGTCGAATAGCACCATCTGCGCCACAGATAGCAGGTTCGCCAGCCCGTGAGCCAGCATCACCGCGATGATGCTCTGTCCCGTCCATTGGTAGAGGCGGTAGAGAATCACAGACATCGGCAGGATACCGGACCCAAGAGACAGCAGCGAATCCGGAAGACTCAGGAAGGCCCACCTGCCAGACCACATCGCCATAGGGACCCAGGCGAAGTAATGCCACAACCACCAAAGACCCGCAACCAGCACACACGACACCAAGTCACCGAACTGGGTCTTCAGGCGTGGTTGCAGGAAAGCTCTCCATCCAATCTCCTCACCGAATGCGGGAACAATCAGCCCTATCCACGCAATAGTGCTAATGCCGCTGACGGAGAATCTCCCAGATCCCCGAACTGGGTCCCCAAGAGCCACCCCTACCAAGACAGGCGCCAAGTAGTAGACGGGCATGGCTGCCAACACAACGGCCAGGACTCCCCAACTACTCGCCCGCCTGACAGGGCAGTGTAGCAGGATCTTCACCCCTGCTCTCCCATTCATCCGGCTGGCGACGATGAGCGCGGCGCCACTCGGACCACAGCATGCTATCACGAAAAGAGCTTCTTGAGCTCCTTTGATCCACTGGATTGCATTCTCGGTGACTCCTCCCAGCGCAAGATAGGGAAGCACAACCCAACAAGCGAAGGAGCATGCCGTGGTTATCGCGACGGCAAGAACATAGAACGCAACGATGCCGTGTCCTGCAGCTTCATCTCTTCCCATACACCCTCCGAATAGCCTCTCGTAAGCAGCGGTTCCCTCGTCGCTCCTGGTCATGATTGGCGAAGGTCCTGCCGCGCGCGACATGACCGGATGGCTTTGGCGCCATGCACACCCCCACCGCGCACACCTCCTCGTCAACCTCGGTCGGCGAGCCTGCGAATGACCGCGATGCACAAATGACCCCAGCCGGCCGCCCAGGAGCATCTGATCGCGATTGCGCTGGATCCTTCACACGGCGGCATGGATCCGCAGGAGTTCATCCGAGGGATCGCCGGGGTCCTCGTGCAGAAGCAGACGGCCGGGCCGTGGCCAAGGAAGGCCGCGGGGAGGCGGACGCGCGCCGGCTCGCTGTCGTACGGAACGTCATGCGGCCGAACCCTAGTCACGGCTCCCGATCCGCGATGTAGAAGGCCGTGAGGAAAGCCAGCCGCGCGACGTCCGCCAGCATGTCCGGGTTGATGCGGTAGATCGTATCGCCGGGCTGGTGGTAGTGGAGGTGCGGGCCGTTCGCCCAGAAGGCGATGCACGGCGCGCCGAAGAAGTAGAAGGGCGCGTAGTCGCTGCTGCGCACTCCCGGCGGGCCTTCGAACTCGCTGCACTGGCGCACCGCGCCCACGGCCGCGTCCGCCCGCTCGACCGCCTCCCGCAGCTCAGGAAAGCCGGGCCGGAGCACCGCGCCCACGCCGTCCCCCTCGCCTTCCATGTCCAGGTTGATCATGGCGGCGAGGCGCTCCACGCACGGCGGCAGGTGGTCGACGAATTGCCGCGAGCCCATGAGCCCGCGCTCCTCGCCGCCGAACAGCACGAAGACGAGCGAGCGGCGCGGGCGCCGCTCCAGGGCAGAGGCGGCACGCGCTGCCTGCAGCACGCAGGCGCTGCCGCTGGCGTTGTCGTCCGCTCCCGCGAAGAGCAGGCCGAGGTGGCGGCCGCAGTGGTCGAGGTGCGCGCCGACGATGACGCATTCGCCGCGGAGCGCCGCGTCCGCTCCCGGCACCCACCCGATCACGTTGTGCGCCACGGCGTCCGGGAAGTGCTCGGCCTGCACCTTCAGGCGCGCACGCGCGCCCGTGGCGAAGGAGCGCGGCTGGCGCGTCTCGCTCAGCACGGCACGCAGGTCGCGCGCGCGGTTTCCTCCCGCGGCCAGCAGCCGATCGGCCTCAGCCTCGCTGATCATGGCCGGCAGGAAGCCCGGCACCAGGTCGCCGTTCGGGTTCGCGCTCACCTCCGGGTAGATGTACAGCAGACCGACCGCACCCTTCTCCTGAGCGGTGCGCATGCGCGTGCGATGCTGGTCGTGCTCCTCGAAGGCGCGGTTCGCAACGTCCGGCGTGCCGCGAAAGCAGGCCACGAAGCGGCCGCGCACGTCCACGCCCTGGTAGTCGTCGTAGCCGAGGTCAGGCGCCGAGATTCCCCAGCCCGCGAAGACCACCTCCCCCTCCGCCTCGCCGCTGTCGCTGAAGAGGAGCGGCAGGAAGTCCTTGCCCGGCTCGAGGACGATCTGCTCGTGGGCGCCCGGGCCGCCTTCGGGCGCGGGGACCTCGAGCGTCAAGGAACCCTCGTGCACGAGCGTGTAGGGCGACGGATACGCCTGCAGGAAGCCACCGGCGTCGCCCGCGGGCTCGAGACCCCATTCCGCGAAGCAGGAGGCCGCCCATTCGCACAGCTGGCGGTACTCCGGAGTCCCCGGGTACCGGCCCGCGTAGCGCGGCAGCGCCAGCCACTTGCAGGTGTTGTAGGCGTCCGCGGGCCGGATCAGCCCGCAGGCGCGGCCGAGGTCGGGTCCCAGGTTCTTGGGAGCAGTCTCGCGCGCCAGCTCGCGCTCGAGGAAGGGCGCGCGCTGCGCCTGCAGGGCGCAGGAGAAGCACAGAAGAGGCGCGGCGAGCAGCAGCGCGGTATCAGCCTTCATGTGCCGCCGCCTCCGGCGTGCCAGGTCGCGCGATGGCCAGGTCCTCCACGATCCGCCCGCCCAGGAGGTGTTCGTCGATGATGCGGTCCAGTCCTTTGCGCGTGCACCGGCCGTACCACACTCCCTCGGGATAGACCACGGCGATGGGCCCATCCGCGCAGACTCCCAGGCAGTCGCACCTGCTCACGAGCACCTGGCCGCCGCCAGGCAGGTCAATCCGCTTCACGCGGCGCTTCAGGTGCTCCCAGGACTTCGCCAGCTTCTTCGCGCCTGCGCACCGTGCGCGCTTGCGATCGCCGCACAGCAGCACGTGGTGCCGCGCCGCCGCATTGCCGCGCCGGCAGGCGCTGCCCCCGCTCTTCGCCCGCGACCCAGGCTTGCCTTCCACGTTCATGTGAACCTCACTTCTCGTTCTGCTCCGCGGCGCGCTCGCCCGCCGCCGGCCAGGTCAGGGAGAGCGCCTCCGTGTCCAGGTAGTCTTGGATCTGCGCGATCCGGCCCTCCCGGAAGAGGAACACGGTCACCCCGCGGTTCCGATACTCCGCGCCCGCGCGCGTGACTCCCGCGTTGGTCCACTGCACGACTCCGCGGTCGCCGGCGACGCCGGCCCAGTGCACCTGGAACTTGAGCCCGTTGCGGAAGAGCCGCTGGTTCTGGCGCATGAAGACCGTCACCGCGCGCCGGCCCGTGAACGTGCCGCCGAAGCGGCGGCCGGGAAACTCCAGGACGACGTCCTCGTTGAGCCGCGCCGAGACGCGCTCGAAGTCGCCGGCGCCGAGCGCGTCGAAGAAGTCATGAAGGTCCGCCGTGTCCATGCCGCAATCTACCATACCCGCGCCGCGGCCCGGCCGCTCGCTCGCGGCGGCCCCGGACGCGTCACCAGAGCGAGCTCCCGGAAAGGAAGAGCGCCACGAGCAATGCATAGGCGTTGACGCGCACGAAGGCATGAAGGCACGCGTTCGCCGCGAAGTTCTCCCTGAGGAAGGGGAACGCCCTGAAGAACAGCCAGGCCGAGGCCGCGAGGATCCCCACGTTCCAGGGCAGGTGGACCTTGCCGGTGACCGCCAGCAGTGGTCCGGTCAAGGCGAGCGCGACGATCCACATGCACGTGATGCGCCCCACCTGGGCGCGCGACAGAATCCGTGTCAACGAGGGCAGCCCGGCGCGCTCGTAGTCCGCGCCGTGGAGCAGCAGCAGGAGCCAGAAGTGCGGGATCTGCCAGATGAAGAAGAAGAAGGCCACGTCCAGGATGGCGCGGTCGGAAAGCAGGCCGCCGCCCGCGGCCCAGCCGATGAGCGGCGGCAGCGCGCCGACCAGTGCGCCGGGCACCACCGCGAGCGCGGTGAAGCGCTTGAGCAAGGCGTAGACGCCATTGTACCAGAGCACGGCGAGAGCGGCGAGGCCGAGGATGGTGAGGGTGTGGGCCTCGATGAAGGACAACACGGAGAAGGCCGCGCCCATGAAGAGCACGGCGATGAACAGCGCCCAATCCGCGCCGATGCGCCCCGCGGGGATGGGACGCCGCGCAGTGCGCTGCATGAGCCGATCGACGCGCGCGTCCTGCACCTGGTTCAGCGCCGCAGAGCCGCAGGCGAGAAGGAAGACCCCGGCCATGGGCAGGAGCAGGCCCCAGGTGAACGCTCTCGTGAACAGCAGGTGGCCGGCCGCCACCGAGAGCGTCACGGCGATCGTGATCCGCACCTTGGTCAGGTCGAGAATGGCCGCCAGCACCGTTGCTTCCGCTCCTTGCCGCGGCCGCTCCGTGCCGCCGCGGCGTGACTCTGTCTATCCGCCCACGCGACCGCCGTTGGCCGGGCTGTTTGCGCCGCCGGCGTCCTGGACGTACGCCCTCTTCGCCTGTTCAATGGGAATGGTCCGTCGCGGCTCCTGCTTCTCGCCCAGACGGAAGTCCAGGTTGAGCTGCTCGACCTCCGCGGCCGTGGCTTGCGGCCGGTCGCCTCCCTTGTAGAACGCCGCCACGTGATGCGCCAGCGCGAACTGCGCTTCCAGCCCTCGAGCTTGGTGAAGTCGCGCGCGTTCTCGACCAGACCGCCGAGCCCCTCGGGGCCGTGGCACGACACGCAGAACGTCTTGAAGAGCGCCGCGCCGTCCCGCTCCTTGATCTCCGCGGAATCCGGGTCCATGGCCTGAGCCATGACCACGGGCTTGTTGCGGTCCGAGACCTTCCTCCCCAGCCACGCCAGGTACTGCTCCGGCGAGAGCACGACCAGCTCGGTGATCATGCGCGAGTGGTCCTTGCCGCAGTACTCGGCGCAGAAGATGTGATACCTCCCCTCCTGCTCCGGCTGGAACCAGAGGTAGCTCTTCTTGCCGGGAACGCAGTCTTCCTTCACGCGGAAGGCCGGCAGATAGAGGCTGTGCACCACGTCGTCCGCGGGGGCGGTCATCTCCAGCTTGATCGGCCTGCCCACGGGCGCATACAGCCGGTCGGAGGTGATCCCCTGCTCCGGGTAGATGAAGGTCCAGAACCAGCGCTGCCCCACGACCTCGACGACCTGCGCGTCCTCCGGCACGGCGCGCATGAGCTTGAAGCCTTCGTAGCCCTTGAAGAACATGAACAGCACGATCAGCGTGGGGACCACGATCCAGGTGACCTCGAGGGGAAGGCTTCCCTCGATCTGCACCGCCTCCGGGCGGCGCGCCCGCCGGTATCTGATCACGAAGAGCACCATCACCGCGGTGATGCCGATCAGCAGGACGACGCAGATGCCGCCGATCCAGTAGAAGGCCGCGTCCACCTGTCTCGCGATTTCAGAAGCGCCGGAGTACATGGCTCACGCTCACCGGTTCGCGTAGTCCACGAACGTCAATCCAATGTAGATGCCGTAGGTCGCCAGGAGCACGAGGATCATCACCGCGAAGATCGGCTTCTCGAAGCGCACGTGCATGAAGTAGAGCACGACCAGCCCGGCCTTGGCCGTGGCGATGAGCAGGGCCGCGAAGATGGCCAGGTGCTGCAGGTCGGTGTACTTTGCGCTCACCGTGATTCCGGTCAGGCTGAGCAGCGCCACCCAGACCCAGACGTACAGCGAATCGGGGACAACGTGGCGTTCTTCCGTGCGGCTGTTCATGGCGCCATCAGCTGATCAAGTAGAAGAGCGGGAAGAGGTAGATCCACACCAGGTCCACCAGGTGCCAGTAGAGGCCGGCGTTCTCCAGGAACACGCAGCGCTCCGGGTTGACCGCTCCCGTGCGCGCCCTGCTCGCGCCCCAGAGGATCAGCGGAATGCCCACCAGCACGTGCAGGGCATGCAGCCCGGTCATGGTGAAGTACAGTCCGAAGAAGATGATCTCTCCCTTGGTCTGCTCGAGGAGGAAGCCGGCGCCCGGATACACGCCGTGCGTGAATTTGCCGGCCCACTCGAAGGCCTTGATCGCCAGGAAAGCGCCGGCGCAGCCCACGGTGGCGAACAGCAGGCGCAGCGCCCGCACCTGGCGCGCGCGCCGCAGCGCCGCGATGGCGAGCGCCATCGTCAGGCTGCTGGTCAGGAGGATGGCCGTGTTCACCGCGCCCACCGGGATGCTGAGCCGGGCGGAGCCCTGGCGGAACTGCCAGGTGAAGCCGTGCAGGTAGACGCCGTAGACGATGAAGAGCGCGCCGAAGAGCAGCACCTCGGTGAAGAGGAACAGCCACATGCCCATCTTCGCGGCCATCGGGTCGTAGCCGCCGGCGTGCGCCCCGCCCTCGGCGCCACCCGCGCCCGCCGCGCTCGTCCTGGCGGCGCCGGCGTCAGCCACTGGCGTGCTCCCGGCCGTACTCGTAGGGCCCGCGCGTCACCACCGGAGGGCTCGCGAACTGATGCGCCGGCGGCGGGGACGGCACCGTCCACTCCAGCGTGGCCCCGCCCCACGGGTTCTGCTCGGCCTTCCGCCCCTTGAAGAAGGCGCGCAGCAGGTTGGCGATCATGAGCGCGATTCCCGCCACCATGATCCAGGAGCCGACCGTGGAGGTGCGGTGATAGACGAGGTACTCGGGCAGGTAGTCGGCGTAGCGCCGCGGCATGCCCGCCAGGCCGGCCAGGAAGAGCGGGAAGTACAGGCAGTTGAAGCCGACGAAGAACAGGGTGAAGGCGACCAGCGCGGCGCCTTCGTGATACATCCGCCCGAACATCTTCGGGAACCAATAGTGCAGCGCGCCGAGGAACATCACTCCGCCCCCGCCGAACATCGTGTAGTGGAAGTGCGCGACGATGAACGACGTGTCGTGGATGTGGATGTCCGTGGAGAGCGCGCCCTGCAGCAGGCCGGTGAAGCCGCCCACGGAGAACAGAAAGATGAAGGCGAGCGCGTAGAGGAACGGCGTGCCCAGGCGGATCGACCCCTTGTACATCGTCGCCAGCCAGTTGAAGACCTTCACTCCGCTCGGGATCGCCACCAGGAAGGTGAGCAGCGAGAAGACGATGCGCTCCAGATCGGCCATGCCCGAGGTGAACATGTGGTGCCCCCACACGAGCGACCCGATGCCCGCTATGGCGAGCGAGGAGATGGCGATGAAGTTGTAGCCGAAGATCGTCTTCCGGCAGAAGACGGGCACGATCTCCGAGACGACGCCCATGGCAGGGAGCACCATGATGTACACCGCCGGATGCGAGTAGATCCAGAAGAGGTGCTGGTAGAGAACCGGGTCCCCGCCCTTGGCCGGGTCGAAGATGCCTATGCCGAGGAGCCGCTCGAGCAGGATCAAGAGCAGCGTGATGCCGACCACGGGCGTGGCGAGGATCTGGATCCAGGAGGTCGCGTAGAGCGCCCAGACGAACAGCGGCATACGGAACCACGGCATGCTCGCCACGCGCAGGCGGTGCACCGTGACGATGAAGTTGAGTCCCGTGAGGATGGACGACCAGCCAAGGATGAAGGCCGCCAGGATCGGCAGGTAGACGTTGTCCGCGGTGTCCGAGCTGTAGGGAATGTAGAAGGTCCAGCCCGTGTCCACGCCGCCGAGGATCACGGAGCCAAGGGCGAAGAGGCCCCCGCCGATGTAGAAGTACCACGACGCCAGGTTGAGCCGCGGGAAGGACACGTCATTGGCGCCGATCTGGATCGGCAGGAAGAAGTTCCCGAACACGGCCGGCACCGAGGGGATGATGAAGAGGAAGATCATCGTGATGCCGTGCAGGGTCAGGATGCGGTTGTAGCCCTGGTTGCCGACGAACTGCTCGCCCGGTGAAAACAGCTCGAGCCGGATCATCAGGCCCAGGCAGACGGCAAAGAGGAAGAACACCAGGATCGCGACCAGGTAGAGGATCCCGATGCGCTTGTGGTCGGTGGTCGTCAGCCAGGAGGCCAGTCCCCTCCCGGCGCGCAGGTAGTCCGGCGCCGCAGCGCCCGCCGCCACGTCCATCACGTCGCCTCCCGCCCGGCGGCCGGGCTCTTCCTGCGCAGGAGCAGGACTGCAAGGAACACTGCCACGATGAACAGCGTCACCGCGAGCACGATGCGGTTGACCTTGAAGACGTAGGTCTTCGCGTCCGAGTCGAAGGAGTAGCACAGGCGCTGCAGCTTCAGCATGAGGCGGCGCGGCGTGCCCGCGGCCGCGTCGATGAGCGCCATCTTCACGTCCGCCGGAAGCAAAGTCAGGCCGGGCAGGTAGCGCACGATCTTCCCCGCGGGCGAGAGGAAGATCACCGTTCCGGCGTGCACGAAGTCCTGCTTCTCGCGGCGGAAACGGAAGCCGGCCGCGTCGGTCAGCCGGCTGATGTTCTCCTCGCCGCCGGTGAGGAAACGCCAGCTCTCGGGCGGAATGCGCCGCTCCATGGAAGCCAGCAGGTTCGCCTTGCCGGTCTTCGCCAGCTCCGGCGTGTCGCTCGTGTCGAAGCTCACCGTGATCAGGTCGAAGTCAATGCCCGGCTCCACGTCCAGCTTGTCCACCGTGGCCGCCACCTCGCGCAAGAGCGGGCTGCAGATGTTCGGGCAGCGCAGGTAGACGAGCATGAGGATCGTGGGGCGCGTTATCAGAGACCCGAGCGAGACGGTCTTGCCCTCCTCGTCCAGGAACGTGACATCGAGCGGCACCGACTCGCCGAGCTTCTCCTCGATGCCCGGCCTCTCGGCCTGCGCGTAGTCGGTCTTCGCGGAGTCCTGCGCGCTCGCGATCGCGGCCGACGCGAAGACAAGCAGCGCGGCCCGCAGTTCCTTGCACACGGCCATTGCCCGGCTCCTCACAGATGAAAGGCGCACGACTTGCTCAAGAAAGGATCGCCCACCGCCATCGGCCGATGCTTCCCCAGGAAGCGCGCGACATGCAGCAGAAGCGCGCCCGCCAGAAAGAGCGGCGGTCCCAGCTCCTGCCAGCCCAGGCGCGGGCCATCCTCGTGCAGCTGCGGCATGATCAGCCAGTAGAGGTCCAGCAGCTCGCCGGCCAGGACGATGAGCGCGGTCACGACCAGCCGCCGCGGCGACCTCTTCGCGTCGCGGCTGAGCAGCAAGAAGAAGGGCAGCGCGAAACGCAGCGCGACCAGGAGGAGCGCCACGGCCAGCCAGGCGCCGCCGCGGCGCGCGAAGTAGACCGTCTCCTCGGGCAGGTTGCCGTACCAGACCAGCATGAACTGGCTGAAGGCGATGTAGGCCCAGAAGCAGGTGAAAGCGAACAGCAGACCGCCGAGGCTGTAGAGGTGATCGTCGCTGACGATTCCCTGGCCGAGGAGGCCGCGGGCGCGCAGCCAGAGCACGGCCAGGGTGATGGCCGCGAGCGCGGCCAGGGCCATCCCCGCAAAGACGTACACGCCGTACATCGTGCTGTACCAGTGCGGGTCCTGGCTCATGAGCCAATCGAACGAGGCGAAGGTCACGGTCAGAGCGAAGAGGATCAGGAAGGGCGCCGCGACGCGGCGCATCCGCGCGGTGCGCGCCGCGCCGCCGCCCGCGTCCTGCTTCAGGGACTGGCGCACGAAGAAGGCGGCGAACCCGCCCCAGCAGGCGAAGAAGAACAGCGCGCGGACCACGAAGAACGGCACGTTCAGGTACGGGGCCTTGCCCTGGAGGACGTGGTCATCCCGCACCAGGTCCGCGTTCGACCAGGGAAACGGGGCGCAGTGATCCGTGAAGAGCAAGAGCAGCAGCACCGGCGCGAAGAGGACCCCGAGCAGTCCGGCGGGCGCCGCGAGCGCCTCGGCCACGCGGCGGATGACGACCGACCAGACGGCGCGCGTGACGTGCTGCAGGGCCACGAAGAAGAGGCTGCCGAGCACGATCGCCCAGGCGAAGGAGAAGCCCCAGAGATAGGCAAAGGAGAAGCGCTCGAGCCCGCCCTCGCTGAGGAGCGTCGTGGCGCACAGTACTGCCCCGCAGAGGATCAGCGCCAGGGACGCCCGCGCCAGGCCGGCGCTCCGCAGCGGAGCGAGCGCCAGCAGCTCCGCGCCGCCGTCTCCGCCGCCGCTCATTTCTCCAGGTCCTCCGCCTTCGGGTTCTGCGAGCGCTGCAGCGCGCGCACGTAGTGGACGATGGCCCACCTCTCCCGCGGCGAGAACTTGTCCGCATACGACGGCATCTTGTTCTGCCCCCGGCTGATGATGTGGAAGATCCTCCCGTCCTTGAAGGCGCGGGCCGAGTCCGTGTGCAGCGAGGGCGGCGCCGGGAAGCGCTCCGGGCCGATGATGGGCCCGTTGGCGTAGCCCTCCTTGCCGTGACAGGTCCAGCAGTAGTAGTTGAAGTGCTTCTCCCCTTCATCGACCGCCGCCAGCGTGGCCGGAAGCGGATTCGCCAGGCTCTCCTCGGCGAGCTTCGCCGTGGCCTCGTCCTTGCCTTCCAGGTGGTACGGGTAGTAGTCCATGGGCATGGACCGCGCCGCCGGCGGCCTCTCGACGATGCGCGCCTCGCCCTCGAACCAGCCGTAGTACCCCTGCGCCTTGCCCTTGGGCTGCACGGCCATGTCGTTCAGGATGTCCAGGTAGGGCAGCGCCAGCACGCCGAGGGGAACGGCGAAGGCGGCCGCCACCACGGCGACGAGGAAGGCCTTGAACCAGGCCGGCGAGAAGCGCGGCGACCAGTTGCGCAGCCGGTTCTGCATGCTGCCCGGAGTCATATGAGCGATCCGTCCTCCTCCCGCTCGTACAACGGCCGCACCTCCCGGCAGCCAGAGCGCGCGAGCAGCGCCGCCGCCTCCTGCTCGGCGAAGAGGCGGTCCTCCTGGCGCAGCACCACGGCGAACCGATCGCTCGTCACCAAACGCATGACGTCCGAGTCATGCAGCGGAGAATGCCAGCGGCCGAGCCGGCACAAGACGAGGACGCAGCACACGGTCGCGAGCGCGGAAAAGAGCACGAACAGCTCGAACACGATCGGCACGAAGGCCGGCCACGAATAGAGCGGCTTGCCGCCGATGCGCACCGGGTAGTCCACCGCGCTCATCCACCACTGCATGAGAAGCGCGACGCCGGCGCCGGCGAAGCCCGCGGCCAGGCAGATCGCCGGGATCGGTGAGGCCTTGAGTCCCATGGCGCGGTCCAGGCCGTGCACCGGATAGGGCGTGTGGCAGTCCCATTCGCGATAGCCGGCGGCGCGCACCGCGCTCGCGGCGCGCAGCAGGGACTCCACGTCGTCGCACAGGCCCACCACGCCGGCCAGGTTCCGCCCCTCAGCCATGGCCGTCCCCTCCCGGCCGCGCTCCTTGCCGCGCCCGCGGCTGGCTGCCCGGCAGAATGGCCTTGGTCTCGGCCAGGGAAACCGCGGGCAGGAAGCGCGCGAAGAGGAGCATGAGCGTCAGGAAGACGCCGATGCTCCCAACGAACAGGCTGACGTCCACCCACGTCGGCGAGAACACGTCCCAGCTCGACGGCAGGTAGTCGCGATGCAGGCTGGTCACCACGATCACGAAACGCTCGAACCACATGCCGACGTTGACCAGGATGACGACCGGATAGAGCAACAAGACCGTGCGCCGCACCTTGCGGATCCACAGCACCTGCGGGATCACCACGTTGCACGCCACCATCGTCCAGTAGGCCCAGGCGTAATGCCCGAACGCGCGGTTCACGAACACGTAGCGCTCGTACGCCGCCCCGCTGTACCAGGCGATGAACACCTCCGTGGCGTACGCGTAGCCCACCATCAGGGACGTGGCGATGATGATGCGGTTCATCACGTCCAGGTGGTCCTCGGTGACCACGTGCTCCAGGCGGAAGAACTTGCGCATGATGACGATCAGGGTGGCCACCATGGCGAAGCCCGAGAAGATGGCGCCCGCCACGAAGTAGGGCGGGAAGATCGTGGCATGCCAGCCCGGGATCACCGAGGTCGCGAAGTCGAACGACACGACGCTGTGCACGCTCAAGACCAGCGGCGTGGACAGTCCGGCGAAGAGCAAGTAAGCCTTCTCGTAGTGGCTCCACGCCCGGTTCGAGCCCTGCCATCCCAGGCTGAGGATGCCGTAGATCGTCCGGCGCAGGCCGTGGCGCGCGCGGTCCCGCACCGTTGCCAGGTCCGGCAGGAGCCCGGTGTACCAGAAGAGGAACGACACCGTGCCGTAGGTAGAGACGGCGAACACGTCCCAGAGCAGGGGAGAGCGGAAGTTCACCCAGATGCCGTTCGCGTTCGGCAGGGGCAGGAGCCAGTAGGCCAGCCAGGGGCGGCCGGTGTGCACCAGCGGGAACTGCAGGGCGCAGATCACGGCGAAGACGGTCATGGCCTCGGCGAAGCGCGCGATCGCGGTGCGCCAGCGCTGGCGCAGCAGGAAGAGGATCGCGCTGATGAGCGTGCCGGCGTGACCGATGCCGATCCAGAAGACGAAGTTGGTGATGTCCCAGGCCCAGCCGACCGGGTTGTTGTTGCCCCAGGCGCCGATGCCGGTGAAGACTGTATGCAGGAAGGCATAGACGAAAAGCGCCGCCAGCAACCCGGTGCACGAGATCGCGATCCACCAGCG
Source organism: Planctomycetota bacterium (assembly GCA_016213895.1). Lineage (GTDB taxonomy): Bacteria > Planctomycetota > B15-G4 > B15-G4 > JADJEK01 > JACQZJ01. Next base: position 12,891 of record JACQZJ010000141.1, read on the forward strand.
CCGCGTGGGGAAGGACTCGAGCGGACGGTTGATGTCGTCCTCGAGCTTCCTGAAGTCGACCTCGCCGAGCACCAGGGGCCCGGCCTCGAGCGAGGACACCGCCACGACCGCGCTCTCCGGCGTCATCGCGGCCCTCCGTGCCCAGCCGGCGGCGCCGCTGCCGCGGCGTCCGGGTGCGGGTTGGTGACGCGCGCCAGGTAGAAGACCGCGGGCCGCACGTTCAGCTCCTCGAGCACGCGGTAGGCGAGCGGCGAGGCGCCCGCCGCCCTGACCTTGCTCTCCGGGTCGTTCACGTCGCCGAACACGATGGCCCCGGCCGGGCAGGCCTGCGCGCACGCCGGCCGGATGGCGCCGTCGGGGATGGACTCCGTTCCCGCGGTCTTGAGGCGGAACTTCACCTCATTGATGCGCTGCACGCAGAAGGTGCACTTCTCCATGACGCCGCGCGAGCGCACCGTCACGCGCGGGTTGAAGGCCAGCTCCTGCAGCGCATCGCTCAGGTTGCGCTTGACGTAGTGATAGAAGTTGTAGCGCCGCACCTTGTAGGGGCAGTTGTTGGCGCAGTAGCGCGTGCCCACGCAGCGGTTGTAGATCTGCTCGTTCAATCCCTCCGGGCTGTGGGCCGTGGCGTTCACCGGGCAGACGCTCTCGCACGGGGCATTGTCGCAGTGCTGGCACGCCATGAGCTGCTGGTAGACGTGCGGGTTCTCCGGGTCGCCGCCCTCGTAGCGGTCCAGGCGCAGCCAGTGCATCTCGCGGCCCAGGGCGCACTCCTCCTTGCCCACGACCGGCACGTTGTTCTCCGCCTGGCAGGCGATCATGCACGCGCCGCAGCCCACGCAGGCGCCGAGGTCGACGGCGAGCGCCCACTTGTGCCCGAGGGAGTAGTCGTATTCGCCGTGCAGCTGCGCGTGCGCCGGCGCGTGCAGCCTCTCCCGCACGAAGCGCGGGTCGCGTTCGTAGTCCGCGCGCGTGCCGTGCAGCACGATCGGCCGGCCGTGCATGTCGAACGTCTTCTGCACGCGCACCAGCCGGCGGCTGCCGCCGGCGCAGGAGATCTGCACCTCGGGCCGGAAGCGCGGCGCCGCGCCGCGTCCCAGGAGCGGGGCGGCGTTGCTGCCGCCGCCCTCCCGCGCCGCGCCAAGGGCGCGACGGCCGTGGCCGAGCGTCGCCACGGCGACGCCGCGCGCCACGCCCGGCTGGACCAGCACCGGCAGGGTCACGGCGCGGCCCTCGGCCCGCACCTCGACCAGGTCGCCTTCGGCCAGCGCGAGCCGCGCGGCGGTCGCCGGCCCGAGCGCGAGCGCGTTGTCCCAGACCAGCTTGCTCACCGGCTCGGGGAACTCCTGCAGCCAGCCGCTGTGGGCGAAGCGGCCGTCGAACAGCGCGTGGTGCGGCAGGAGCACCAGCTCGAGGCCGCCTTCCGTGCGCTCGAGCGGCCCGCGCGCCAGCTCCTCGGCCTCGCTCCGCCGCAGCGGCGGAACCGCGGCTCGCTCGGGCGCGCCGACGACACCCTGGCGCAGGGCATCCTCCCAGGCGAGGCGCGCGTCCGCGGCGCCGGCGAGAACGCCGCCCAGCCACTCCGCGCGCACGTAGTCATGCCAGTCCGCGAGGGCCGCGAGCCCGGCGTCGCCCGGCGCCAAGAGCTTGGTCCAGACGAGCAGCGACTCCGCCTCCTGGCGCGCGTCGTGGAGCGGCGCGATCACCGGCTGGCACAGGGAACGCACGCCCGCCAGCGCCTGCGCGTCGTTCCACGACTCGAGGTTGTGACTGCTCGGCAGCGAGAGCGCGCACGCTCCCACGGTCTCGTCGGCAAACAGGCCGTGGCCGACCGAGAGACCGGCCCCGGAGAGCAGCTCCTCGAAGCCGCCGCCCGGCCAGTCGTACACCGGATTGACGCCGAGCAGGAGGAGGACGTCGACGCCGCCGGCGAGCGCGGCGGATATGGCCTCGGGCGCATCCACGGCGAGCGCCGGCGCCGCGTCGCTCCACTCGAGGGTCGCGCCCGGAGCGCCGATCTCGTCGTTCAGCAGGCAGACGGCCGCATGCACCGCGGGAGGCAGATGGGAGCCAGCGAGGACCAGCGCCTCGCCGCGCCTCGCCGCGAGGTCCTGGGCCAGCCCCTCGAGCACCTTCGCGTCCAGGCCTTCCTGCGCCGCAAGCCGGTCGAGCGCGCCCCGATCCCCGGCGAGCGCGGCGCGCAGCCCTTCGACCAGCGCGAGCGAGGCCGAGGGCCGCAGGGGAATGCGGTGATCGGCGTTCGACCCGGTCACGGTCATGGCGGACTCGGCCACGTAGAGCCGGCTCAAGCTCTCGGCGCCGCGCGCTCCCTCCCCCACGACCCGGTTGGCGGCAAAGCCGGCGATCGCCTCGAGCACCGCGCCATCCGTTCCCAGAAAGTCGGCGTCGACGGAGAGGATCACCTTGGCCCGCTCCAGGCACGGCCGGAGCGCGCCGTCTCTGCCGTACGCGGTCCTCCACGCCTCGCGGCGCGGCCCGTCATGCACTGTCTCGTGCACGAAGTGCCGCGCGACAGGGCAGGCCGCGAGAAAGCGCTTCACGAGCGAGCGCTCGGCCGGGCCGAGCGTGGCGCGCGTGATCAAGACCACCGAGCGCGCGGCGCGGAGCGCCTCGCCGACTTGTTCGTCCACCTCCGCCCAGGTGACGCGCGAGCCGCCGCGCATGGGGAAGCGCGGGCGGCCCGGATCGTAGAGCGACAGGATCGCGGCCTGCATGGCCGCGGTCGATGCGCCGCGGTTCAGCGGGTGGCCCGGCAGCCCTTCCACCTTCACCGGCCGGCCGTCCAGGGTGCGGATCATCATGCCGTACGGCACCTGCCCCTCGGTCCAGGTGGACGCATAGTCGAGAGGTTCCCCCGGATGCTGGTATTCCGGCGTCTCGGCCATGCTCACGATGCGGCGGTACGGCTTGCGGTCGCAGCCCGGCGCGGCGGCCAGGGCCGCGGACGCGGCCAGGAGCTGCAAGGCAGTGCGGCGGCTGACCTCCGACGGCGGCGCCAGGACCTCGGGGCGCTCCGGTTTCATGGCTCGCTTCCGCTCCGGGCGCTCTTCATCGATGGCACGTCGAGCAATGAATGGGCGCTCGCGTCTTCTGCCACGGGGGGCTGCCCGCGGGCGGCGGCTCCATGTGGCAGTCCAGGCCCCATCTCATCTTGAGGGAGTACACGCGCTCGACGCGGTCCATGGTCTCCACCTTGCCGTGGCAGTCCACGCAGTCGAGCTTCGCTGCCGCCGTCAAGTGCCGGCTGTGGTCGAAGTAGACGAAGTCGGCCAGGTCGTAGACCTTCTCCCAAGGGATCGGCGTCTTCTCCTCCCAGTACTTCAAGAGCTTCTGGATGTTGGCTTTGACCGCGCCGCGCGCGTCCTTGGTCTGGATCTCCGTGTGGCACTTCATGCATGTGGAGGTCGGCGGGATGGTGGCGTGCGCCGACTGCTCGGCCCGCGAATGACAGTAAATGCACTCGATCTTGAACTGGCCGGCCATGATCGCATGGGAAAACTCGATGGGCTGGGCGGGCTGATAGCCGATCTCCAGGTTGGCGGGCCAGAGCGCGTACGTGCCGAAGGAGACGCCGATCGTCAGGGACGAGACGACCACCGCCGCGGCGATGTAGATGCGTCGCTCGAACTTCCTGGTGAACATCGACTCGACACGCCGCCGGCACAACGTCCGCCGCGCACGCCCGGAGCGCGCGGCGGACCGGCGGTCCTTCCTTGCGTCAGGTGGCCGCCGCTTCCGCCTCCGCCTTCTCGTACTTGTCCGCGATCCTGCGCATGGTCTCCTTGCGGTAGAAGCACCACGAGCAGAACGGCACGGTCTTCAGCTCCTCGGTGTCCGGATCGAGGTAGGCGAACTCGACCGAGCAGCCCTCGAGGCGCGCCGATTCGATGGAGTGCGGCTCCTCGAAGGGCAGGATCACCGCGAGCAGCGAGTCCTTGATCATCGTGTGGGCAAGAACCTGCTTCTTCAGGCTGCCGCCGCCGACCACGCCGGCCAGGATCTTGACCACGCCCCAGAACGGGCTGCCGCCGAAGATCTTCCGCAGGTCGAGCGCGCCGAGCAGCATGCCGCCGAACGTCTTCAGCACCAGCAGGCGGCCGCGCCAGCGCTGCAAAAAGCGTCCGGGATCGAGCCGATCCAGCGCCGGGTTGACCTTGCGCGCGCGCACCACGAAATCCTCGGCCAGCTCGTCGAGCGGGCGCTTCAAGTAGGCGCTCGGCGCGTGATAGCGCTCGCCGTCCGAGTAGAAGTAGGTGAACGACTCGCAGTTCGGATGCACGCCGCCGAAGCGCAGGCGGTGCTTGCCGAAGAACTTGTACGCCGGCTCCATCATGCCCGAGATGCCGGCCGGGATGAACTCGACCTTGTCGGGCATGGCCGCGGCGACGATCTTCTCGGCGTCCTCGGGCGTGGTCATCTCGGCGCGCTCGTACTCCCCTTCCTTCCACATCTCGGTGAGCGGCAGGAAGTTGAAGCGCTTGATGATGGCCCGGTGCTGGTGCACGAAGGCGATCAGGTCTTTCATGTGCCGTTCGTTGAGCGAGCGCGCGACCGTGCACGCCACCGTGTGGCGCAGCTTGCTGTGCTTGGCGAGGTTCTTGAACGCCTCGAGCTTCTTCTCGTAGGCCGCGGCGCTGCCGCGCATGCGGCGGTAGATCTCCGGGTCGAGCCCGTCGAAGGCGATGAGGAGGTGCGTCTTGGTCTCGCACAGCCTCTTGCAGAACTCCTCGTCCGCGAGCTTCAGCACGTTGCTCGCCATGGTGAGCGGCAAGCCCAGGCGATCGGCCATGGCGATGATCTCGAAGAGGTCCTTGCGCATGGTCGGCTCGCCGCCGAAGAGCTGGACCCGGGGCTTCTGCTTCCATGTCGCCAGCTTCTCGAAGATCTTCTCGAAGTAGGAGAGCGGCGGATGGAACTCGAAGCCCATCCCTGGGATGTTGGCGATGCAGATCGGGCAGTTCAGGTTGCAGCGGTTCGTGACGTCCAGGAAGATCAGGCGCGGGTGGTGGTCGATCGCGCAGTGGTCGCACTTCAGCGAGCAGGAGATCTTGGCGTCGGGATCGTAGTGGTAGATCTCCCGCTTGCGCCGCCACACCGCGGCGTCGTTGCTCACCAGGCCGTCGTTGTCGCCGCAGTCGGGGCAGTGCTTGCGCAGGAAGACCTTGCCGTCGAGGATGACGTGCTCGGCGGGAACGCGCTTCTCGCACCCGCTGCACACCCCGGTGTTGATGGCTGCCATGCTTGCGCCTCCAGACCGTCCGCCTCATGGACCGCGGCCGCCGGTCCCCGCCCGGCGAAGACCCGCTTCCCAGCGCCTATCTCACGGCGCTGAAACGCTTTGAATAGCACAACCGCCCGGGGCGGTCAGGCGTTTTTCTGCCGGACGAAAGGCCCGCGGCCCCGACCCTGGCGCGAGACAGGCATCGTAGAGGCAGCCCCGCGCCGCGCAACCCTCCCCGGGGGGCCGGGAGGCCGCTCGCCAGCCCCGCGTGCCCGCGGCGCAACGCCCCACGGGGGCCGAGCCGGCCCCTCCTGCCGGCCGCGTCGGCGGCTGCGCCGGCGACACCTTCAGTGTCAGCGTCTTCGAGATCCCCGCCCGCGGTGCACGCTTCTCCGTGAGCTTCCGCACGCACCCCGCAGCCGGTGGCCGCGCGGCGCTCCGCCGCGGCGGCCTCCGTCACCCGCCTCAGACGCGCCCGCCCGAGATCACGTTTCCGCCGTGGGGAAGGGAATGCGCCAGATCCCCTCCATGAAACCCCGGTTCGACACGAAGTAGATGTACTTGCCGTCCGGCGACACGATGGGGTAGTCGTCCTCGGAGCCATTCGTGGTGAGCTGCCGCAGGCCCGTGCCGTCCGCCCTGATGATCCAGACGTCGTAGTTCGCCACGTCCCGGTTGTCCTTGCCCACGTCCGAGGCGAACACGAGGTGCTGGCCGTCCGGGCTCCAAGACGGGTTCTTCTTGCCGTCCTTGTTCACCGCCTCGGACGTCAACTGCACCGGGTTCTGCCCGCCCGCGGGCACCACCCATAGCTGCTGATCCTCGCCGATGTAGGCGATGGACTCGCCGTTCCCGGACACGGCGGACATGCTCCCCACGCGAAGCTGCGTCGGGTATTCGTTCACGCCGCCGATGGACCAGATCTGCCGCACGCCCTGCGCGCCGCCCTGGTAGCGCGGCAGGAAGGTGAAGGAGAGCAGCCCGTTGTTCGCCAGCGACGGCTGGTAGTTCGCCCCCTCGGCGGTTTGCCGGATGACGGCGATTCCCCCGGTCTTCTCGGTCGAGATCCGGAACAGGTCCGGCTTGTCGAACTGCATCCTGTTGGAGTTGAACACCAGGTGGCGGCCATCCGCGCTGCAGCAGGGATTCGCGTCGAGCCACTGGCCGCTCGTGACCTGCGTGATGCCTCCCCCGGTCACGCGCACCGACCGGATGTTGGCCATGATCTTCTCGCGCCCCTGTGCGTCCTTGATCTCCTCGGCCAGCGAGAAGTACATCGTCTGAGCGTCGGGCGCCATCGTCAGACCGAGAGCCGACTGTCCTTCGCCCAGGCGGACCACGCTCGACGCCGCCATCCCCTCCCGCTCGATATCCTCGACCCAGGAGCGCACCCGCTTCGTTTCCAGCGCGTAGCCCTTCTCCGGCGACACCACCAGGACGTGGCGCGGGATCTCCTTCACGACCTCTGGCTCGAGAGTGACGTCCAGCGAGGTGCGCCCATCCTCGCCCCTGATGGACACCGTCTTGGCTTCGTGTCCCGCGAGCGAAAACTCGACGTTGTAGAGCGTCGGGCCATCCGCGGCCCTGTCACCGAACAGGAACGAGTAGGTGAACGGAGTCACGCCCACGCGGAAGTCACGCGGTCCATTTGCATTCGCCGTCACCTTCACCGTGGCGCCGGTTGGGTGCGAGGTCAGACTGACCACCCTCGTGGTGGTGGTGCTGCACCCCGCGAAAAACAACATGGCCGCCGCGGCCGCAGACGCTCTCATCACCCTCATCGCTCGATCCTTCCGTTCACTTTCGTCCTCTTCGACGTCCTCCGCGTCCCCCGGCGGCCGGCGCGCGCCCGCCGCCGGGAAGACGCGGCGCCCTTGAGTCTACGGCGAGACCGAGTAGATCGCGTTCGAGCAGGACGCGGTTCCGTTCGGCGAGCCCGGATCGTAGATCAGCGCCTGCCAGAAGACCTGGAAGCCAGACGGCACGTACGGCCACGAGAAGGGCACATCCAGCCCGCCCGAGGCATTCGTCGAGGCCGTCATGATCACCGCGGGCATGGGCACGATCAGCAGGTCCAGGTAGTCCGTGTACCACATGGGCGCAAAGCCGAAGAGCAGGACCATGGGCGCGGACGGCGCCGCGTTGGTGAGCGAGAGGAGCGTGGGCGAGCCCGGGACGAGAGTCCCGCTCCCCGTCAGCACCGGCACGCCCGTGGTGCCCCGCATCTCGCCGCCCACGCTGTAGAGCGGATCGCTCGTCGCGATGCCCACTCCCATCCCGTAGTCCACGAACACGACCAGCCCCAGGCTCGAGTTGTCGAAGAAGTCCCAGATCATGGCCGGCACGGCCCCGACGTTGGTCGTCCCCCAGCACACGTGAGTGGCCGAGAGGTTCGCGCCGTAGGCGGTGTTGAGGAACACGGCCGAGCCCCTGGTCGCGCTGTTGTCCACGATCGTGTTGAAGACGTTGGCCACTGGGTCGCCCGCGATCTGCAGACCGGCCGCGTTGACGTAGAAACCGCCACCGTCCGTGGCGGTGTTCAGAGCGATGCCGCAGTTGGTGAGGGTCAGACCACCGCCGGCGAAGTATACCGCGCCGCCCTTTCCTGCGGCAACGTTGTCGCTGAAATGAGAATCCACCACTGTGCAGGAGTTGGAATCGGCCACATACAACCCGCCGCCGTTGCTGCCAGCAGAATTGGCGGCAATGCTGTTCCGGGACAGTTGAGTGCTAGACACGTTCGTAGTCAGCGACAGCCCCCCGCCCGAGGAGCCGGCATGGTTGCCGACAATCGTGTTGTCAATGATTGTTGCGTTGCTCAGGAACCATGTCACCCGGATCCCACCTCCATTGTCCGCACTGTTCCCAACGACGAGGTTGCGGACTACGCTGCAGCCGTTGCTCCCGTAGATACAGAGTCCGCCTCCCCCGGAGCTACAGGTGTTCATACGGACGACATTGTCTTCGACAGCTGCGTTTCCGCAGGAATCTACGAGGGCCCCGCCACCCCAAGATGAGCCGGAGTTCTCGGCGAAGGAGTTTCTGGAGACAGTGATATTCGCCGAGCTCACGATGGATAGGCCTGACCCGGAGGAGTTTCTCTCGATGATGTTCTCCGTCACCAGGCTACTGGGACAACTGCTCATCGACAGTCCATGACCACCGGTATTGTCGTGAATCTCGTTGCCCCTCACCTCGTGGCCGGTACCGCCCGACACCTCAACGCCACCTTGAGCGCAGTTGTGAATCTCGCAGTCGGTCAGCCGCAGGAGAGGAGTCGTCGTCGTGCCGTTGGTCATGTCCGCCTTGAGTCCGCGCTTCGTGCTGCGGCGGATGATCGTGTCCCTGAGGTACGGCGACGACTTCTCCAGCATGACCGCCGGAGAGCTGTTGCCGCCGTACTCGACGACGCAGTGCTCGAGCGCCGAGCCGGACAGGTACTGGCCGCTTCCACCAACCGCCGCGTCCACGGCGTAGTCAGAGAAGACGAGCTGGTTCCAGAATCCCGGCGCTCCGGTGCCGTCGGCGGTGAAGGTGATCTGCTGCGAGGCGCTCCCGCGCGCCACGAGCGTGCCGGGCCCGAACATGGACGAGCCCACGACCAGGCCGGTCAGGGTCGCAAACCTGACCTGGACACCGTGATCGATCGTGACCGTGGCGTTGGCGCCGATGATGATGCTCTGCGTGACGATGTAGGGGCTTCCGGCGAAATTCCAGGTCTCGTTGGCCAGGATCAGACCGCCCTTGTAGGTCTGCGCGCTCGCGCCGGCCGCGAGCAGGGCAAGAAGCAGGACGGGAAGCACGGCATGTGGTTTCATGAAGACACCTCGTTCCGACAGGTTGGGTCGAAGCACTGTTCACGCCAGAAAGCAATCCGGGGGGTGCAAGCCCCCCAGGGGAATCCCCTCATCGCGGCGCACCCTCCTCCGCCGGAGCGCTCGCGGCCTCCCACGCGCCGGCGCGGTACTCTGCAGCCGCCCGGCCGAGACTCGCCCGGCGATCACCCTGGTACTCCTGGTCCCATGCGCGCGCATCCGGCGCGGCGCTGAGGCGCGCCTTCGCGACCTGGCCGCTGGTTTGGCCGTTGGCGGGCGGCGAGCGCCGAAGGACGTGAGGCGGCACGGCCAGGACGGGGGTGAGTCCGATCATCCAGGCCATCTACTCGATCCTCGCCCACGCTCCGGCAACCGCGAGCCGTGCCCCGCTTCGTCCTGACCAGCGCTGCCGGGACAACAGTGCCAGGTGTACCCTCCGGGCCCGAGCAGGAAGAGACGGCGGCGAGCCGGGGATTACGCGCCTTTCGAGAGTTCCTCGCATGTCCCGCCAGTAGGATGGGCCGAGGACGTTCCGCCCTCGGGATCGACACGATGCGCGACTCCAATGTCCAGCCCCACCATGACGAGCGTCTCGAACTGCTGAGGCGCTGGCAGGAACAGGGCGAGGAGGAGGCCCTCGACGGCCTCCTGCGCCTGGAGATGCCGGAGCTGAAGTCGCGGCTCCGCGGCAAGGGGAGGACCATCGTCACCTCGCCCGGCAGCGTCTCCGACGTGGCCCAGGAGGCCGTGCTGCGCATCCTGCAGGTCGGCGAACTGCCGCGCTTCGCTTCTCCCAAGGCGTTCAGCGCCTATTTGTGGCGCACCGCCTGGCGCCTGCTGCTCGATCGGCTGCGACTGCGCCGTGCGCCGCCGGTCAGCATCGACTCCGGCTCGAGCGAGCGCGTGATAAGGGCGTTGGAGAAGAGCCGCGGCGAGAGTCCGGCCGAGAGAGACGAAGCTCAGACGCAGATCGCGTTCGTGCTCACGCTCATGCCACCGCCCGATCGACGAATCCTCGAACTCCGTTACTTCAGAGAAATGTCGTTCCGGCAGATCGGCGTTGAGCTGGGTCTCGACCCGGACACCGCACGCGGGCGCCTCTCCCGCGCCAAGCTGCGGCTGGCAAAGAAGTTGAAGGAGTGGCGCCAAATCCTCTCGTGAGGGAACCCGCCCGAACCGCCGGGCTGATCGATCAACCAAGGCGCGATGGACGTGTGGTAGACGGTGAGCGGGGCACGGAATCGTGCGGCGCTCTGCATCGTGGGCCCAGGGGAGGGCCGCTCCCTGGCCGCCATCGACTACTCCAGGTCCGCCGGCTCGAAGCCCCGCTTTCTCAGGCAGTCGGACAGCTCGCGGCAGGCGCGGAACAAGCAGACCGACACGGTGTTGCGGCGGGCGCCGAGCCGCGTGGCGATCTCCTCGACGGTCAGGTGTTCGTCGTAGCGCATGGCCAGCACGAGGCGGTACGGCTCGCGCAGGCTCTCCCGGCATTCGTGGAGGATCCGCTTGAGCTCGCGCCGCGACACCTCGCTGGCCGGCTGCTTCTCGCCGGACGCGGTCAGCAGGTTCTCATCCACGGGAAGCGCCTCCGCGTCCCGGTTGTCTCTCCGGTAGGTAGAGATCACGCCCTTCACTCTCCAGCGCAGGAAGTTGGTGAACTGCTCCGGCGGCTGCTCGTGCCGGTCGAGGTAGCGGAGGACGGAGAGCCCCACCTCCTGCATCACGTCCTCGCCCACCTGCACCAGGTCGCGCCGGCAGCGGAGCAGCGCGCTCGCCACGGACAGGGCCCGGCGCGCGATGTAATCCCGAGCTTCCGCGTGCCCTTGCCGGGCCGCCTTCCACCAGTCCGCGCGGTCTCCGGTATGATCCCGCGCCGCGCACTCCGTGGTCCTCGTCCTGGTCTCCTTCCGTCGTGTCTCCTGCTCCGAAGACGGAGCGATGACCGTCAAGCGAACGCGGATTCCCGGGAATCCCGCAGTCCCGTCCCCGCTCGGACGCCTTGCGCCGCTGGCGGCCTTCACTCCGCGTGGTAGGCTCGCAGAGAGGAAGCCCGACGCTTCAAGGGATGCAGCTCGATGGTCCATTCCCTACCCGGGGCGGGAGACGCCTCGCCCGCCGAGATCGCCTTCCTCGAGTACGTTCATCTCGAGGAGCGCGGCCTGGCTCCCGATTTCGATGCCTTCTGCGCCGAGCGGCCGGAGATCAGAGAGGACCTCGAGAGCCTGCGCGACGCCTGGCGCCTCGTGTCCCGCGTGCTCGAGAGCGGCCGCGGCGGTTTCTCGTTGGCGCGGGCCGCCGGGCGCGGGAGCGGCGCCGCGAGCAGCCGGGACGCGCCCGCCGGTGTCGAGGCGCCGGTCGCCGAGCTGTTGCGGAAGCTCGAGACCAACAGCCCGCGGGAGCCGCGCTACCAGGTCGTGGAGCGCCTCGCCCGCGGCGGGATGGGGGTCATCCTGAAGGCGTGGGACGAGAGCCTGCGCCGCAACCTCGCCATGAAGGTGATCCTCGGCAGGGGCGAGGCGGAGCCGCCAGGTGGGACGCGTCAAGTCGATCCGCGGCTGCTCAGCCGCTTCCTGGAGGAAGCGCAGCTCACCGGGCAGCTCGAACACCCCGGCATCGTCCCGGTCCACGAGCTGGGCATCGACCAGAACGGGTCGGCCTACTTCACCATGCGCCTGGTCAAGGGGCGCGACCTGCGCGAGATCTTCGAGCTGGTCAAGGAAGGCGCGGAGGGATGGTCGGTCACGCGCGCCCTGGCGGTGATCCTCCAGGTGTGCGACGCCATGGCCTTCGCCCACGACAAGCACGTGATCCACCGCGACCTCAAGCCGTCGAACATCATGGTCGGCCGCTTCGGCGAGACCTACGTGATGGACTGGGGGCTGGCGCGGGTCCTGGGGCGGCGGGAAACCAAGGACATCCGCATCCGGCCGCGCGGGCACGCGGAGCCGGGCGCGTCCGCGGTCTTCACGGAGCGCGATGGACCGGACTCGCCGCTTCTGACCATGGACGGCGATGTGGTCGGCACGCCGGCCTACATGGCGCCGGAGCAGGCGCGCGGCCGTGTCGACGAGGTCGGTCCCACGGCGGACGTCTACTCGGTCGGGGCGATCCTCTACCAGCTTCTGGCCGGCCGCGCGCCGTACCTCGACGCCGCGCGGCCGGTCGCGCCGCAGGTCGTGCTGGAACGCGTGGCGGCCGGCCCGCCGCGGCCGGTTCACGCCCAGAATCCCGAGGTGCCGGCCGAGCTCGAGGCGATCTGCGACAAGGCGATGGCGCGCGACCTGGGCGAGCGCTACGCCGGCATGGAGGAGCTGGCGGCCGATCTGCGCGCCTACCTCGAGCGGCGGGTCGTGGCGGCGTACGAGTCCGGGCCGCTCGCCGAACTCAAGAAGTGGGTCATCCGCAACAAGGCCGTGGCGGCCACGGTCGCGGCCGCGATCCTCGTCATCGCGGCGCTGTCGTCGTGGGCCTTCCAGCGCATCGCCCTGGAGCGCAACGCCGCGCTCACCGAAAAGGCGCGCGTGATGCGCCTGTCCGCCACGGAAACCCTCTCCCGCCTGAAGGAGAGCATGGCGGCGCTCTGGCCCGCCGTGCCAGCCCAGGTCGCGGCCATGGAGGATTGGCTCGAGGGGGCGCGCGCGCTGCTCGCGGACCTGCCCTGGCACGAGGAGACGCTGTCCCAGCTCCGCGCCAGAGGGACGCCGGCCCGCCACGCGCTCGAGGGGGATCTCGAGCGGCTGCGCGCGAGGCAGGCGGAGCTGGAGGGCGCCTTGGCGCGCGCCCAGGAGACCGCGAGCGCGGCGTCGATCGAGAAGGAGCTCGGCGACCTCCGCGCGCGCATCCCGCTCCTGAAGGCCGCCATCGAACGGGAGCGGCCCTTCGACTTCGCCGACCAAGATGACGGCTGGTGGCACCGCACGCTCGTGGCGCTCGTGTCCGACCTGGTTGCGCTCTCGGCCGACGACCCGCATGGTGAGACCGTGAGCAGCATGGAGGCGCGCCTGGAGTTCGCGAGAGGCGTGCGGCACCGCACCCTCGAGGAGCCGCGCGCCGAGTGGGAGTCCGCCATCGCGGCGATCGCTGATCGGGACCGCTGCCCGCGCTACGCGGGACTGAAGATCGTGCCGCAGCTCGGCCTGATACCGATCGGGCCGGACGTGGACTCGGGTCTCTGGGAGTTCCACCACGTGCAGAGCGGCGCGAGGCCCGAGCGCGACGCGAACGGCCGGCTGCTGATCACTCCCGAGAGCGGCCTGGTCCTGGTGCTCATCCCCGGCGGGACGTTCTGCATGGGGGCGCAGAAGCGCGACGAGGCGCTTCCGAACTTCGATCCCGCCGCGCAGGAAGACGAAGAGTACGCGGCCAGTGAAGTCCTCGAACTGACCCTCGCTCCCTTCTTCCTGGCCAAGCACGAGATGACCCAGGCGCAGTGGGAGCGTTTCTGCGGCGCCAACCCATCCTGGTTCGCGGCGTCCTTTCCCGAGTACACGCGGCCGACCTGTCCGGTGGAGCAGGTCCACTGGGAGGAGTGCGACGTGCTGACCCGGAGGCTGGGGCTCTTGCTGCCGACGGAAGCGCAGTGGGAGTACGCCTGCCGCGCGGGGACGACCACCCCCTGGTCGAGCGGAGCGGAGCGCGAGAGCCTCGCGGGCGCCGCGAACACGCGCGACCGGCGCTTCGGAGCGATCTTCAACTACGCGCGGCCCGGCGATTGGGAGGATCGCGACGACGGCTGGGGGCCGCCGGCTCCGGTCGGCTCCAAGGAAGCGAGTGCCTTCGGCCTGCACGACATGCACGGCAACGTGTACGAGTGGTGCCTCGACGGCTATCGCGGCTACGTGAACCCCGCCCGCGCGGGAGACGGAGCGCGCGAGTCGGAGCCGGGCACGCTGCGCGTCGCGCGGGGCGGTTCCTATGACTCCTGGGCGCCCGAGGCGCGCTCGGCCGCCCGCCACCGCGCCACGCCGCTCAACCGGTCCGCTCGCTGCGGCCTGCGTCCGGCGCGTTCCCTCGACCCCTGAGCCCGCTCAACCCCGCGGGCGGTCGCGTCCTCGCGGACGGCGAGGGCACCACGCCGTGGTCGTCCTCGAGCACAGCCCCTTCGCGCTGCTTTCCGGGTCGAAGGCGGCGCCAGCGCTGCTCGTTCCCTGAGGCCCCCGCCCCCCTCCGCCTCAAGGCGCGGGCGCTCGAGCGCCGACGAGACGCGAAGATATCGGAAGATCCCGCCCGGAGCCGACTGCCATGAAACGTCTTCTGCGCCTCGTTCCCGCTCTCGTCGCCTGCCTGCTGGCTGCAAGGGCAGAGGCCGGCCAGTTCGCGGCCAACCACCTGTTCGCGACCGCGCCGCTCGACGGGAACATCCACGAGATCGACCAGAACGGCGACCTGGTCAGGACCTTCGGCCTGGGAGAGTTGAACTTCCCGGTCGGCCTGGCGTTCGGACCGGACGGGCGCCTCTGGGTCAGCGACTACAGCTCGCACCGGATCATCATCTTCGATGCGACGGGCGCGAAGGTGGACGAGCGCGTCGGCTACGGCCTCTCCCAGCCCTGCGGGCTCGCGTTCGGCCCGCTCGGCTCCCTCTACATCAACAACGCGCTCTCCGAGAAGGTGACCTGGATCGCCTGGCACGGCGCGCTCTACACGACCATCGACCACAGCGCCTTCTGGGACGCCATCCAGGCGATCGCCCTTGGCCCGGCCGGCACGTTCTTCGTGACCGACAGGACGAATGGCCAACTGCACGAGATGGACCCCGGCGGCGACTTGCTGCGCCCGTCGATCGCGGTCGGATCAGGGCTGAGCCAGGCGGTGGGGATCTGCCTCGGACCCAAGGGCACGATGCTGGTCACCTCCTGGAACCAGAACGAGGTGTACCACTTCAACGCGAACGGCTGGTGCACGGGCGCCATCGCCGGAGCGGTGCCGCTCAACGGGCCGGAGTTCATCGCCCGCGGGCCGGACGACAACTACTACATCGGCTGCGATTTGGGCAACGGCGGGCGCATCATGGGTCCGGGAGGCGAGGACATCGGCCAGATCGGCGGCGGCTTCAGCCCGCCGGCGTACGTGGGAGTCGCCTTCGCGCCCTTCCGCTTCAAGAGCCTGGTCACCGGGACCCTGACGCGCAGCGGCGAGAAGCCCAAGACCATCAAGGACACGAAGGCGGTGCTGTCCATCCAGCCCGGCCTGAACGTCGTGATGCTCGCATTGAAGGACGATCCGCAGGACACGAGCGACCTGCCTTCGATCTACATGACGCCGCACCACGTCTTCGGCGGCTTCTACACCGACCACAACGCGGGCACGGCCACGCGCCGCTTCACCGGCCTGCAGCGCCTCCCGCCCGACTACTTCGACGGCTACGCCTCCCTTGGCCTCAAGGTGAGCGGCAGGACCTCGGCGAACGGCATGTTCATCGTCGAATCGGCAAGCGGCACGCTGCACATCTCGGGCGAGAACGCCTCGTTCCAGGGGAAGGTCTCCACCGTGAAGCTGTTGAAGTAGGCGCCCACCCGCGGTTCTTTTCGCGCCGGCCCCGGTTACACTCGGTGGCGTGAAACGAGCTGGAGAAGCGCGGTCGTGAACGGAGGCGTGGAGGCCGAGGGCGGGAGCATCGTGCGCTTTCCTCTGGAACGGCGCAGGGAGGAGATCCGCCGCGCCGTGCTCGCGCGCCTCGGCGCGTGCCTGCGCCGCGGCGACGTCTCCGGCGCGCGCAACGCCCTGTGTGACGAGCCCGAGGGCGAGGAGGGGCTCTTGCTCTGGGGACACGTGCTGGAGAGGCTCCTCACCGGCGACGAGGAAGCCGCTCTGGACCTCCTCTTCCTGGCCCGCAGCGAGAGCCCGGAAGTGGAGGCGTTCGCGCGCGGAGACAGCGCGCCGGAGGCGTCCTCGGGCATCATCGAGAAGTTCCTCGCGCCGGCCTGGGCAGCCCATCCCCGGGCCGTGAGGTGGCTGCGCCTCCTTTCCGCGGCGGACGCGGAGCCGCCGGCCGCGCCCTTCGATCTGGAGCAGGATCCGTCCGCTCCCGGCTACGCCGAGCGTCTCGTCGAGCTGTTCGAGCAGTCGGAGGAGGCGCGCGCTCTCCGCGAGCGCGGCATCCGGCCGCGCTGGCTCGGGCTGTTCCTGGACTACCTGCTGGACCGCCTTCCCGCCGCGCCGCGAGCGCTGGACGCCGCGGGCCTGGAAGAGGTCATGCGCGAGATCCTGCCCGCGGGCAGCTCCGGCAGCGACGAGGACGCCGGCAAGATGCTCGCCGAGCTGATCGCCTTCTGCGATTTCCTGGGCCGCGAGTTCGGCCTGCCGAACACGGGACGGCTGCGCGCCGTCTTCGACGCCGGCGCCGCTGGCCGCCTGCACCAGGCTCTCCGCGAGCGCCGCGACGCCTGAGCCGCGCCCGCGGCGCGGCCAAGTGGACGGGAACGAGCGCGGGCTGCTACCCTCCAGCTCGAACGGGCCATCCGCGCGAGGACCTCTCGTGAGCGCACGCGACGCCGAATCGACCATGCTGGCGGAGATCCGGGAGCAGGGAGACCTGCTCGAGCGCTGCCTGCCGCTTTGGCGCGAGGCCGTCGATCGCCTGGTCGAGGACCGCCCGGCGCGGCGCCTCCTGCTCGCCGGCTGCGGGGACATGCACTTCGCCGCCTGCCAGGTCGAAGCGCTTGCGCCGCACCTCTGCGGCGCCGAGGTGCGCGCGCTCCGGTCCATGGACCTGCGCTGGGCGCGACGCCTGCTCGCGCCCGGCGACCTGGTGGTCTGCGCCAGCGTGTCTGGAAGGACGCCGCGCACGGTCGAGGCGGCTCTCCTCGCCCAGAAGGCGGGAGCACGCGTGCTCGGCGTCACCGACAATCCCGGCTCGCCCCTCGCCGAGGCGCTCGCCGAAACGCTGGTCCTGGGCACGGCGCCGCCCCAGGAACTCGAGGCCGCGACCTACGCCGGCTATCGCCACGTCATCGCCCAGACGCAGACGTTCACCTCCGTCCTGCTCGTCGAGCTGCTCCTGGCCGCGGCGCTCTCCGGCGCACGGCGCGACCTGGCGGCGGTCCCCGGCCAAGTCGGCGCCCTGACGCGCGCGCTCGACGAGCCCGCGCGCGCGGCGGCCGAGCGCTTGTTCGCCGGCGGCGACAAGGTCGTCGTGCTCGGCAGCGGCCCTCACCTTCCCGCGGCCCGCTACGGCGCCGCCAAGTTCATCGAGTTCGCCGTGCCGGCCACGGCGCAGTGCCTCGAGGAGTTCAACCACCTGGAGTCGTTCGTGGCGGACGCGGGCACCCGGATCGTCGTGCTCGCGGCGGACGCGGAATCCGCGAGCCGCGCCGCCGAGCTCACTCCCGCCTGGAAGGAGGTCGGCGCGCGGAGCCTCGTCCTCGCGGCGCGCGGCCTGTTCCACGGCCAGGACGACCCCGTGCTGTGGCTCCCCGGCGGCGACCTCTTGGACGCCGTGCTGGCGGAGATCATCGCGCTCCAACTCCTCGCCGCGGGCGGCGTGGCGGCCATGGGGCGGGATCCACGCTGCTGGCTCGGCGGCCTGCGCACCGACCAGGTCCAGGCGATGAGCAGCCGCGCCATCCGCTGCTCCCGCATCTGGACCCCCGCGGACTGACGGAGGCGGCGGGGACCGCCCGCCCAGCGCGATCGGCTACACTGGCCCGCGAACGCGCCGCCCACAGGAAGGACACGTTCATGGACACGCCGCCGCAGGAGCCGCCCGCCGCCGATCGCGAACGGCTGTCGCGCCAGGAGTACATCTCTGCGATGGTCCACTTCTATCGCGGCGAGATGCAGCGGGCCACCTCCTGGCGCATGCGGCTGGACCACACGACCAACTGGGCGATCATCTCCGCGGGAGGCCTGGTGACCTTCGCGTTCGGGCACCCGGACATCCACCAGGTCATCCTCGTGCTCGGCCTGGCCCTGCTCATCTTCTTCCTGTGGATCGAGTCGCGCCGCTACCGCTACTTCGACGTGTGGCGCAGCCGCGTGCGCAAGCTCGAGGAGAACTTCTTCAGCCCCATTCTCATGCGCAGGCTCGATTCCGCCGACCCTGGCTGGGCCGAGGTCGTGGCGTCCGACCTGGCGCGGCCGAGGTTCAAGATCAGCCACTGGCACGCCCTGCACCTCAGGCTGCGCTCGAACTACTTCATCCTCTTTTTGCTGATCCTCGTGGCCTGGGTCGCCAAGATCCTGCTGCACCCCTTTCCCATGGACTCCTTCACGGACTTCAGGGACCGACTGGCCATCGGCCTCGTGCCCTGGTGGGCCACGCCGCTCGTGCTGGGCGTGACGTACGCCATCCTCACCGTGGTGTGCATCGTCCCGGGGAAGGTCACGGCCGCCCACGGCCACAGGTGGGACATGGGTGAGGGAACGGAACAGTCGCTGTGAGGAGACGGCGCCGCGCGCGGCCCGCCTACTTCAGCGGCTTGCCCCCGAGCTCTCCGGTCAGGGACTCGAGGAAGCTGGCGATGCTCTCCACCTCCGCGGAGGCCAGAGCAACGTCCGACTGGAAGCGCGCCGTGACGCGCACCGCCTCGCCCAGCTCGTTCACCGTGCCGTCGCGGAGGTAGGGCCAGGTGAGCGCCACGTTGCGCAAGGTCGGGACCTTGAACTTGTGGCGGTCGCAGTCCTTCTTCGTGAAGTTGAAGAGCCCGTGGTCCGCCTCCTGCACGCTGCCGCGCTTGGCGAAGTAGTCCTGGCGCAGGCCCATGTACTCGAAGGACTGGCCGCCGAGGATCCGGCCGCGGTTGTCCTGCGGCAGCACGAGGTTGAGGACCGGGAAGGCGAGGCCCGCGAGCACCACGACGGCGGCGAGCCCCAGCACCTTCTTCTTCATGGACCAGTCTCCTTGCGGATTCGCGGGCGCGTCGAGACAGCGGCAAGCGCGGCCGAAGATAGCGCTTCCCGCGCCGCTGTACCGCCGCGGCTCCGGCCGCGAACGCCCGCGACAAAGCCCCCTCGCCCTACTTCTTCTTCAGCGTGAATGTCCCTTCCGCGTCCCCGTTCTCGCCCTCGAGCGTCCCCTTCATCTTGTCGCCGTCGACCTTGGCCTTGACCGACCACTCGTACTTCTTGCCGGTGATCGGGCAGGTGTAGACCATCTCGCCTTCGAACTCGAGCTCGTCGGGATCGTCTCCAGCCTTGGCGTCCGCATCCACCTTCATCTCGCGATCGATCGTGGCGATCTTGCTGCACACGAAGGGCAGAACCGCCGTCATGTCCTCGAGCGTGCCGTCGCCGTCGTAGCTCTTGTTCTTGCCGTCGAGGTCCATCTCCATGTCGCCCTCGTCGGAGAAGCCGCCGCAGCCGTAGAAGTCGTAGTAGTCCAGCTCGTAGGTGCCCTCCCACTTGCCGTCCAGCGAGGGCAGGCTCGTGCTTTCCTCCATGTGCTTGATGGCCGAGATGATCTTCTTCCGGGAGCCGGCGAAACCCAGGTAGCCCCAGTCGACCGAGTGCAGGGCGCAGGGATTGACGTTCTTGGCGTTGGCGAGCGGGTTGTCCAGGTTGCCGCCCGGCGCGTCATCGAGGGTCACGACCGCGTCCCCCCTGAGCGTCAGGCGCTTGAACCAGGCGACGTCCTTCTTGGCCTGCTGGTACGGCGTGGGGCTGGCGATGGCCACCACGCCGACGTCATCGAGGATGTGCGGCACGTCGCCAGCAACTTGGTCGATCGCCTTCTCCACCAGGTTGTTCCCCTGCGAATGCGCCACGAGGATCACCTTCTTGCCGGCGACCACCCCGCCCTCGATCTCCTCGGCGAGGAGTCCGGCCTGGCCGCTCTCGGTCGCCGCGTTCTCGATGTCCTCCGCGAAGACCTCGAGGCTCTCGTGGGCGGATCCGCATTCGTCGAACGGCCCCATGCCGAGCGTGTACGTGTCGTGGAACGACTTCCAGATCGGCGCCATCTGCGGCGACACGTTGTCGGGGCCGAGCTTCAGCAGGTCCTCGCCGACCTGCAGAGCGAGGAAGACGCCGAGCGGCAGATACGAGCGCGCCACGATCTCCCCGGGCGGATCGCCCACGACGCTGCTCCGGTTGTAGAAGACCTCGAACGCGCAGTTCTTGACCATCCCCGGGTAGGCGTCGGTCATGGCCTTCATCAGGTGGCCGGCGGCGAGCAAGGCGTGCTCGGGCGGCGTGTGCAGCCCATTCACGTAGATGATCAGGGTCTTCGGTTTGTTCTTGGCGTCCGGCGGCGGCGGCAGCTCGATGAAGTTGAGGGAGTTCTCGGCCGCCGTCGCGTCCGCCTGGACGTCCGCGCCCGTCTCGATGGCGCTCAGGATGGACGCCAGCAGGTCCATGTACGTGTCGCAGGGATCGCCGCGGTCGAGGTAGGCCTCGCCGATCTCCTCGGCCAGGGCCTTCAGCTCCGCGCTCGGATGCTCGGCGTCCGCGAGGACGTCCTGCATCGCGGACTTCACCTTGTTGATGACCGACGGCGTCTTGAAGCACTTGCTGCCGGTGTACTGGATGTCCAACGCCCCGCAGAGCGTGACCTGACCCGCCTTGTTCTTGACCGTGACGTTATGCAGGCCCTTGCCCGCGTTCGTGGAGAACTTGAAGACGATCTGGTTCTCCTGCCAGTCCTTGACCACGCCCTGGGTGCACCCCAACGACACGGACCCTTCCTTGGTGCCGAAAAAGGCGCCGGTCAGGGTCACCAGGTCTCCGGGCGCGGGCGCGGCGGGCGCGACGCTGATGACGTCCGGGGCGCGGATCTCGAAGGCTTTCTTGAGCTTGATCGCTGCCGTCTGCTTGCCGGCCGGATCGAGCGACAGGTCGTAGAGTCCCTCCAGCCCCGTCTTCAGCTTCACCACGACCTGCGTGTCGTTGAAGGAGAGAATCTTCAGCTTCGGATCCGATCCCACGTACTCCGACGCAAGCGCCACGGCCGGCTCCTTGTCGCCGAAGCCGCTGCCGGCGATCGTGATCTCGGTGCCGTACGCTCCCTCCGCCGGAGTGACCGACGTGATCTCGCCGCCGCGCGCCGCCGAGGCCAGACCGAGAAGGAGAGCGAGAAGAGGCAGCAGGCGGAAGACCGCCGCGCCCGCGGCCGCTCTCTCAGCGGAA
>JACQZJ010000141.1:34050-66009 GCA_016213895.1 Planctomycetota bacterium
CAGCGGAAGCTCCTTCGCTCCATCGCGATGATCTCACGGCAATCCCTCCAGCGCCGGGTGCGGCCTCCTCGAAGGCAGGACACGTTCCGGCTTCCACGGGCTTCCGCCAGCGCGGCCTGATCCTGAGGTGAAGGCCGGGGACGATTCCCTCGCCTTCCGCGAACCTCAACGCCACGCCGGACGGATCACCTGAATAGCATACGTGAGACGCGCGGTCACCCGGCGTTCGTTCCCCCAACCTCAGCCTAATCCCGCGCAAGCCGGCCACAATGAGCAGACCCCGCTGGCTGACGCAACCTCAGCCGGATTGCGACAAATTCTTTCCCATCAACGTGTTATCGTTGATCCGGCGCGCGCAGCGCCAGCGGCGAACCCGCGAGGCGCGGTCCGCCGGGACCGGCTTGTTCCGGTCCCGGCGGCAGCCCGCGGCGCTTCAGCGCCTCTTTCCGGCCTCGAGCTCCTTGCGCTGGCGCTCGAGACTCTCCAGAAGCTCCTCCAGCTCGGCGTCCTCATCGGACACCGGCTCCTCCACCTCGTCCTCTTCCTCGACTTCCTCCTCCTCCCACGACGCGTCTTCCTCCGGTTCGGCGCTCCCCGTGCGATAGGGGAACGACCACTCGCCGACGGGGTAGCCGTCGTCGCCGCAGATGTCGATCATCGCGATCCCAAGGATGGCGTCGATCATCTGCAGGTAGCGCGCGTTCCAGACAAACCCCACATAGCCTATGTGGGGGAAGAAATGCACTCAGGAGAAGGTGTAGTCGGGCGCTCCCTCGTAGGGGAAGACGGCCAGGTCCACGAGCATGCCCAGGATCCCGCCCTTGCGCTCGGAGATGTAGTCCTCTCGGTTCTCGCTGTCGAGCCCGCTGCCCCAGCCGACCTTCTCGACGGACATCCCCAGACCGTAGCAGTTGTTGTAGTGCCTCGTGACCCCGATCTGCCCGCCGCCCAGGCCCACGAAGTACCCGTCGACGTTGCTGTAGCCCGCGACCAGGACCTCGAGGCTGTTCCAGTAGAGGCCGATCTGGGGCGTCGTCGTGATCGTGAGCCCCATGTCGACCATCTCGCCGAAGTCGTTGTAGCGGTACACGAAGTAGTTCCCGACGGCCTGGACCGTCTGGCAGCCCGTGGCGCCAAACGCCAGGCTGGCGAAAAGCACAACCGGCCCCCACCTCGAGAGTGGACCGCGCTCTCGCATGTCGCCCTCCATTCAAGCCGGCTTGGCCGGCACGCACGAGTCCGGGTCGGCAGCTCGCGGGCGGGTGCGAACCGCCGGCACGAGCGCGGTCAAAATAGTCCCGGCCCGCCGGGTCCACAACGGAGAACGTCACAATCTGGAACAACGCGCCCGGCCTTGCGCCGGCCCTGGGCTCCCTCAACGGCCCAGGCCGCTACAGCGCCCGCAGGCCCGCGATCCGGATCGCGCCGCGGTGGTAGCCGTCCGGGAAGAGCCGCTCGAGCTCGTCGAGATCGATGCCGTTGACCTCGCACGTCTCGTAGACGGTCGGGACTTCCCCGGTCCGGTGGAAGCTCTCGCGCAGGTACTGGATGACCTTCCAGTGCTCCGCGCTGAGCCCGCCCGGGACCTTCAACTGGCGCGCCTGGCCCGCGGCGAACTCCTCGTCCCACTCCAGAGAGTCGAGGAGGAAGCCCTGGGCGTTCACGTGGTAGGACTTCTCGCCGGCTGCCTCGCGCGCGCCGCCGCGGAATGCGTCCGTCCAGGCAAGCGGCAGGTAGCCGTGCCGGTAGGTGATTCCCGCGAGGCGGCACGCTCCGCGCAGGTAGCCGGTCGGGAAAAGCGTCCTCAGGTCGTTCAGCCGGAGCCGGGTCTGCCGGCACGTCTGGTAGATGAGCGGACAGACGCCCTCATCGGTGAAGTAGTCGCGGATGAACCGGATCACCTCCCAGTGCTTCGGCGTCAGCTCTCCCTCGATCTTCACGCGGGGAGCCATGGCACGGGCGAACTCCTCGTCCCACTCGATGGGGTTGGTCAGGAAGCCCTCGGAGTCGATGCGGTATTTGCCTTCGAAAAGGCTGGCACGTTCCATGTCTTGCTCCTTGCGGCGGGGCTGCACGCTCCAGGCCGGGCACGCAACGCCTGCGGGCAGAGATGGCAACGGCTGTGCCAGCGGAACGTCGCGCGCTGCCAAAGGACCGTGCCCCGCGCGCTCTGGTGGCCGGGCGCCTCTCGACAGAACCCATTGCGATGTCCAGTGTTGCAGCGTGCCGCGAGCCGGCGCCGGCGAGGCTTTGGCCGAACGTCCCCGCGCGCCCGCTCCGGTTTCCCGCCCGCCGCGGCTCAAGCGTGCATTCGGGCACGGCGCTGGCACGTCTCGAATCACCAGCACGGCCTTCTGGGTCTCGCGTACGCTACGACGTGATGCCGGAGACAACGCTCCCCTTCCTGGCCCGCGCGCTGCTCGCCGCCGCTCTGCTTCTCGCGGGAAGTCCAGGCGGCGGCGACGCGCCGGCCGCTCTTGTCGAGGAGTACCTCGCCGCCACGGACCACCTCGAGCGCTACCGGTTGCGCGAACGGCTTCTCGCCGCGGGCAAGGAGGGCGGCGCGGCGGTCGTGGAGCGCCTGCGGCGCACGGCGGACGACCCGCTGCGCCACACGCTCATCCTGCTCCTCTCCGACTTCCGCGCCGAGGACACGGCCGCAGAGCTCTTCGCCATCGCCCGAACGGACCAGGACTACCTCTGCCGCTACTACGCGATCCTCGGCCTGGGCGGCCAGGGAGAGCGCGGCATCGCCGCGCTCGACAAGCTGCTCGACGCCGACTTGGGATGGGTCGACCGTACGGCGGTCATCGACACGCTGGCGGGCACGCACTCCTCGGCAGCGATTCCGGTCCTGGCGCGAGTGCTGCAGCGCGAGCAGAAGTCCGACCAGGGGGAGCGCGTCGCCAGCGCGCTCTTGCGCTGCCAGCCCGAGGCCGCGGTCGAGATCCTGCTCGCGAGCCTCTCCAAGGCCGAGGGGGCCAAGCTCGGCGAGACGGTGTTCCTCCTCGGCCTCACGGCGGAGGAGATGCCCGCCGAGGCGCGGCGCTCCGTCGAGCAGAGGATCTCGCGGACCGCGAAGCGCCTGCTTGCGGACCTCGATTCGGACCTGATCTCAGTGAGAACGGCGGCTGCCAGGGCGCTGGGCGCGCTGCGCTACAAGCCCGCGACGGAACAGCTCGAGAAGGAGCTCGCCGCGCCTTCGTCCTGGGCGCACGACGGCCTCTGGGCCCTGGCGCGCATCGACGCGGCCGGCCACGCGGACCTGTTCGCGCAGTTCCTCGACCCGCCGATCGCGCCGGATGACGGACTCATCGCCGCCCTGTGGGGCCTCGCGGCAGCGGGCGATGCCGGCGCGGCCGGCAAGATCGAACCGCTCCTGGCGGCGGAGCAGGACGAGGTCGTGGCGGCCGCGGCCCGGGCGCTCGGCGCGCTCGGCGCGCGCGGCTCGGCGCCCGCCGTCGCCCAGTGCCTGCTGCGCGAGGGGAACGCCGCCAGCGTGGACGCGGCGCTGCTCAGCGCGCTGCGCCAGCTCCGCGATCCCGGCGTGGTCTATCCGCTCGCGCGCTTCCTCAGATGCGAGCGCGCGCAGGGCTCTCTCGCGCGCCAGGCGATCGCGACGCTCGGCGCGCTGCCTTGCGAGTCCTCGACCCGCGAGCTGCTTGCCTTGACCGAGGACACGAAGCGTTCGTCGCAAGAGAGGATCGCACTGCTCGAGGCGCTTCACCCGCGCGCCGGCGAAGGAAGCGCCGCCTTCCTCGTCCAGTGCTGCCTGGATGCGGACGCGGACCTGGCCGCGGCGGCCCGGCGCCTGCTTGGCGCGGCCGGCTGCTCGGCGCCGGCGCTGCAGTCCGCTTTGCAGGACGCCCTGCTGGCAAGCGAGGGCGACCCTCTGGCCGCCTGTCGCGCGCTCCTCGCCCTCGAGGCGCTCGGCCGGCAGGAGGCCGTGGACGCGCTCGTTCCGTGGCTGGACCACCCGCACTTCCCCCTGGCCGCGGCCTCGGCCTGCACCGCGCTCGCCCTGTGCGGCCCAGCGGATCCGCGCATCGCCGCGCACCTCGAGCAGCTCCTGCCGCGCGCGGCCGGCGAGTGCGGCGGCGTGAACGCGCCCGCCGCGCTCCGCCTGCTCGGCCTGGCCCGCTCGCCAGCGGGAAGGCGCGCGGCGCTCGATGTCCTGCGGGCGGTGCGGCAGGGCCCGGCCGCGGCCGCGGCCTGGAAGGCGCTCTGCCGCATCGGGCTCGACGCGGAGGGCAGCGCGGAGCTGCTCGCGCTGCTCGCGGAAGAACCCGATCGCCTGGCGCCAGACGCTCTGCAGGCGCTCTTGACCGCGCGCGACAAGCGCCTCGACGTCCAGGTGCTCGCGCTCGGCAAGAAGTGCGCGGACCCGGCGCAGTGCGCGGCTCTGCAGGTGTTCGCCCTGCGCTCGGGCCAGGAGGCGGACGCCGCTTCGCTCGCCGCGAGCATCCGGCGGCTCGCGCCCGCGCTGCGGTGCGAGGAGAAGGCGGCCGAGCAGTCCCCGAGCACGCCGGCGCCTGCCCACGCCATGCTCGAGTGGCTGACCGGATCCGCGTGGAAGCCCGGCGCCGCGGGCAGCCGCCGCTCGAGCCCTCTCTACGACGCGTACCCCGCGACCATCTACACGGACCTGCCCGACGTGCCGGCGGTGTGGCGCGCCGAGCGCTGGCTCGAGGAGCACGCTGGGGAGCTGCGCGAGGAGGCGTTCTTCGGCGCGGCCGTGCGCGCCCCGGGCCAGAGCCTGCTGCGGGAGTACCTGAAGCGCCACCCGCAAGGGCGATTCGCCGGCGAAGCGCGCGCGCTGCTCGAGTCGGCGGAGCAGCAAGGGGAGTAGGCGGCCGCGGCCTCAGCCGCGCTCCACGTACGAGCCGCCGCTCTCCCTGGCGAGTCGCTCGAGCACCTCGCTCTGGTAGCCGATGAGCACCACGTGGATGGCCACGCGCTGGTGGCGGTTCCGCTCGGCGAGGCGCGCGCAGATCGCGGGCAGCGCGATGATCTCTCCCACCGTGGGCTGGCCGTCGGACAGCAGGTAGATGCTGTCGGTGCGCTCGTCCGCCAGGGCCGCCTGCATGGCGCCCCAGAGGTTGGTGCCGCCTTCCGCGTCGAGGTAGCGCACCGCGTCGAGCGCGGCCACACGGTTCTTCTTGGTGAGGCGCTCCATGCGCTCGCGCCAGCACCGCGCCTGCGACTCGAAGAAGATCATGTTGAAGAGCGCGGCCTCGGGCAGGTGCTCGATGACGTTCCCGAGCTCCTGCTTCAGCACGAGCAGCTTCTCGCCCTGCATGCTGCCCGAGACATCGAGGACGAAAACCACGCGCTCGGAATCGACCGCGATACCGTAGAAGGCGTACTTGTCGGCCAGGGGATCCAGCTCGGTCCATTCCGCGAGGGACGGGGGCGGCGGCTCGAAGCCGGACGAGTGGTCCGCGCGCCATTGCCGCCACGCCTCGCCGCTCTCTCCCGCGTCGCAGCCGGCGAGCCGCGCCAGGGCCTGGCGCGCCGCGCGGTGCTCGCGGCCTGCGAGGCCGTCGAGCGCTCCGATCAGGAAGTCGATGGCCGCCACGCGCCGCGAGCGGCCCAGCGCCTCGAGGCAGGCCACGCGCACCTGCCAGACCTTCTCCTCCGCGAGCCGCTCGATGAGAGGCGCGACCGCATCCTCGGCCGCGGCGCCGCCCAGCGCATCGGCCGCGGCCGCGCGCACGCGCCAGTCGCGGTGGGCGAGCTCCTCGACCAGGACGCGCGTGAGTCCCGGGTCTGTGATCCCGGCCCGGATGGCCATGGTCCGGACGCGGCAGCGCTCCTCCCGGTCGCGCGCCTTGGCGAGCGCGCGCTCGACCGCGAGGCCGCGGCCGCGGCCCTCGATGCGGTCGAGGCCCAAGCCGGCGGCGAACGCCACCAGCGGATCGCCGTCCGAGGCGAGCGCGGCCAGGCGCTTGCCGTACTCGCGCTCCGCCCGCTCGGCGAGGATGAGCGCGCCGAGCAGCCGGAGCGAGCCTTCCGCGCGCGGATCGTCCCAGATGGGGCTCGCCGCGATCACCTCGCCGAACGCCTCGGGCGCGAGCGCGGCCAGGGAGGAGATGGCCTCGCGCTGGTCCTCGAGCCCCAGGCGCGCGCAGGTCTCGAAGACGAAGCGCGCGCTCTCGGCGTCGCCCCGGCTGCCCAGGAAGCGGATCGCAGCGCGGCGCACGCGCGGGTCCTCGTCGTAGCCGAGTACGTCGCGCGCGCGCTCGACGGCAGCGCCCGGCTCCTGCGCGATCACGGCCTCGAGCGTGGCGGCGCGCACGTACGGATCGGCGTCGCTCGCGCTCTGGCGCGTCAGCCGCGCCGGCAGCGGCGAGAAGGCGCGCGCCAGCTCCTTGAACAGGGCGCGCTTCACGCCGCGGTCCGTGCCGTCGAGGAAGCGGTCGATCAGGTAGTCGCGCGCTTCTTCCGTGCCGAGGGCGGCGATGCGCGGCACGAGCCAGAGCCGCCTCTCGCGGGTCGTCGCCGCGGCCTCGTACTCTCTGGCGAGCGGCCGCAGGTCGTCATCAGCGGGATGGAGCGGCGAGGACTGCGGCAGGAGCAGCAGGGCGAGCACCACGGGCAGCAAAGCGAGCGGCATCGTGTCTCCCGGTGAAGTCGCAGGACGTCTACGTCATGTGATCGTGGAAGAAGTCCCAGGCGCTGAGCGCGCGGGCGCAGGCCTCGCAGATGAACCCTTCGAGCGCGTCCGGACGCGCGAAGATCCCGCTGTCCGCGTTGACGTCGAAGACCCGCGCGCAGACGCGGCAGGGCCTGGCGTCCACGCCGCCCTCCTTCACCTCGGCGATGACCCCCTGGAAGAACTCGGCGAAGGGGACGAAACCGGGAAAGGAGATGGTCGCGGTCTCGCGGTGGAAGCGCATGGCCGGGTAGTTCATGCGCCGCACCAGGAACTCCCACATGGCCGCGGAGAACTGCTCGCCGACGCGGGTGTTCGCCTCCCGCACCGGGATCACCTGATCGTGGATCTCCTTCATGCTCATGTCGGCTCTCCCGGCTCAGAACGAGCGGAAGCCCCCGCACTCCGGGCATTCCCAGGTGACGTTGTTGCAGGTCATGCCCCAGCGGTTCTCCTCGAGACAGGCCTGGCAGATGCGGAAGCCGCAGGTGCAGCTCCAGCAGAACGGAGCCGCCCTCTTGCAGATCGTACATGCGCCGGCGCCCATGCGGCGGCGGCGCCAGCCGGTTCCGCGCGGCCGCACGCCGATCTTGAGCAGGGCGCGGGCGGCCGTGACCAGGTCCGCCGGCCCCGGCGCGGCCGGATTCGCCTCCCCGGCCGCGAAGCGGGAAAGATGCTCGACGACCTCCTCCTCGCCCGCGCCTGAACGCAGGAGCCGCACGATCGCGGCCGCCCGCACGCCCGCGGAGTCCGCGTCCGCTCCGCCGCCCGGTGCGTCGAAGCTCTCGCGCAGCACGCGCTCGATCTCCTGCTCTTCTCTGCCGCTCACGACCTCTCCGCACGCGGGCGCGGGCCTGGTATCATAAACGCGGCCTCGTCGTTCAGGACCGCGCCGGAGCCGGATCCAACCATGCGCAGAGTGCTCGTGCTCGCTGCCTTCCTCGCTCTGGCCGCGCCGCACGTCCGGCCCGCGGACCTGTCCTGCTCCCTGAAGAGGATGTACGACGCCGCGCCTTCCATGTGCGGCTACGACAAGTACGTGCGCCTCGAGACCGGGGTGACGTACACCGGCGGTCTCTTCATCGGCAGGACCTTCAACCGCATCACGGCGGTATTCGAGGGCAACGAGGCCCGGAACGTGCGCATCGCGGGCAACGGCGCCATCCTCGACCTGCAGGGCCAGGAAATCTGCATCGCCTACTGCAACAACCGCCTGGACATCGAGAACTGCGTGGTCATCACCGGCGCCGTCCGCTTCCGCGGCTACACCTCGCCCACGGAGACCGAGCGGCCGACCGGATCGGTCCGTCACGTCACCTTCTATGCCCCGCACGACTACGCGGTGCGCACCATCGGCTGCGGCACCAACATCCTGATCGAGCGGAACATTGCTATCGACGCCGTGGACACGGGCAGCGACTTCATCTACGTCACGGGCTACGCGAGCGAGTGGCTGCCCACCGGCACGAACTTCGCTTTCAGCCAGAGCGCCGGCATGCCCGGCCTCTACGACAACTGGTCGTTCCACTCCGATCCCGCGAAGAACGCGGCGCCGCTCCGGCACTTCGGCGTGATCTGCGAGTACGGCTGAACGCCGCCCGCGGCCTGGGCGGCCACGGCGGCCCCCTACTACAACGTCGTCGGCGTTGCTCCGCAGCTCAGCGACCCCGAGAACGGCGACTACAGCCTGGCGCCCGGATCTCCGGCGCCAGGCTACGGCTGTCAGACCTTCGCCGGCAGGGGCCCGGCCGGCGGTGGCGGAGGCGGCCGCGCGGGCCGTCCCGGCCCGGCGACGCGCCTGGGCGAGATCACGGTCTCCGGCCCGATCGCCGCGGACACGGTGTGGAACGCCGACAAAGTCAAGGTGACGGGCGACGTGACCGTCGCGGACGGCGTGACGCTCACCATCGCTCCCGGCGTGGTCGTGGAGTTCCAGGACCACTACCGGCTCGCGGTGCAGGGCGCGCTCTGGGCCGTGGGCACGCCCGCTGAGCGCATCCTCTTCACCACGGACGAGCCCGCTCTCTTCCAGGTCGACGCGAGCCTGACCGGCTGCTGGAACGGCATCGAGTTCGTGGGCACGAAGGCGACAAACGAGCCCTCGCGCCTGGAGTACTGCGTCATCGAGTACGGCAAGGCGGTGGCGGCGAGCGGCGCCCCCTACGAGTACGGCGGCGGCGCGCTGCTCCTCTACGACTTCTCGGACCTGACCCTCGCCCGGTGCATCGTGCGCCACAACGTGGCGCTGTACGGCGGGGCGCTCTTCCTCTACCACGGCTCCTCCCCGGAGATCGCGGGCAACCTGTTCACGGACAACCACGCGCTCGGGAACGCGAGCGTGCTCTACTGCGGCTACTCCTACCCGCGCCTGGTGAACAACACGGCGGTAAAGAACCCGATCCACAACGAGACGGACCCGTATATCGACACCTGCGCCGCGCTCTCCTTCCTTGCCAAGCCGCGCTTCCAGAACGACGTCTTCGTGGAGAACGACCCTGCGATCCCCTTCCTCCACTCGCAGCTGTGGCAGGAGAAGTCGTACTACACGAAGCACAACGTGCTCGAGGGCTGCGCTGGAACCGGCCTGAACCTCGCCGTCGACCCGGCGTTCGTAGACCTCGCGGCCGGAGACCTGCGCCTCACCGCGGCCTCCCCCTGCGTCAACCGCGGCCTGGACGAGGGCGCTCCGGCCGAGGACCTCGACGGCCTGCTGCGCCCGGTCATGGGCAGCGTGGACATCGGCGCCTACGAGTACTCGGCCGCGCATCGCCTCGAGGCGGACGCCTTCGCCGTCTCCGCGGTGACAGGCGGCGTCGTGCACCTCGCGCTGCACGGTGGAACGGCCGGCGCCGGGCGCGACTACCTGGTGTTCGCCTCGCTCAGCGGCACGGTTCCCGGGACGCCCTTGCCTGGCGGAGCCGTGCTGCCGCTCAACTGGGACTCCCTCACCAGCGCGGCCGTGCCGCTCGCCAACACTCCGCTGTTTGCCGCGTTTCTGGGCCAGCTCGACGCGGCCGGAGACGCGGCGGCGCAGCTCGCCGTCCCGCCCGTGCCGGGCGCGGCGGGCATCGTCGTGCACCTCGCCTACGCCCTCTGGCCTGGCGACTTCGCCTCGAACCCGATCAGCGTCGCCATCGCGCCGTGAGAGGGCAAACCATGAACCTGCGCGGCGCGCTGCCGATCGCGGCTGCCCTGCACCTCGGACTGCTCTGTCCCGCCTGGGCGCAGAACTCGGTTGAGCGCCTGCGCCCCGAGCCCGGCCCGGCGGCCGCGCGCGCGGGCAGCGCGGTGCACTGGCGCGCCGACCTGGAGTCCGCCCTGCTGGAGAGCAGCGAGAGCGGCAAGCCGGTCTTCTGGTACGTGCCGACGATCTTCCAGAGCTTCATGGACCGCACGGCGGAGCTCCAGCGCTACATGATGGGCGGGCCCTTTTCCTGGCCCAGGGCCGTGAAGCTGCTGAACGAGCGCTTCGTGCCGGTGAAGTTCGCGGCAGGGAGCCCGGAGTGCGAGCAGTTCAGCCTCGCCCCGATCGACTTCATCGAGCCGGGCTACCTCGTGCTCGACGCCGCGGGCAAGGAGCTTCTGCGCCGCGACCGCGTCACGACCTTGCATCCGGCCTGGTTCCTGCGGCCGCTTGGCGAGGTTGCGGGCGCGCCGCTCGAGAGCGACGATCCGCTGCCCGGCGTGCTGGCGCCCGAAACGGCGCGGCGCTTCTTCCGCGAGCTGCCGGCGCAGGGGACGGAAGCGCCGGCCGAGGAACTCCGCGGCTTCACGGACGCGGAGCGTGCCGAGGCGCTCTTCCTCTTCGGGGCGGGCCTGTTCGATTCCCGCTTGGACGAGGAGGCTCGCGCGGTCTGGCGCGACCTGGCAGCCGCACTGCCGGACGAGCCCTTCGCGCACAAGGCCGCGCTCGAGCTGGAAGGGCACGGCCCGTACGTGAACGGCTTCGAGACCTACGAGGAGCTGCCGCGCGCGGCGCTCGACTGCTCCGGCTGCGGCACGCAGGCGGCGCGCGGGACCTACGCGGAGGAGGACCTCTGCGCGAGGGGAACGCGCTTCCTCCTGCGCATGCAGCGCGGCCACGGCGGCTTCACCGACTCGCGCTACGACTTCGGCGGGAGCGACAGCCTGCCGAACGTGCACGTGGCCGTGACCGCGCTCGCCGCCAGCGCGCTCCTCGAGCAGGCAGAGCGGCGGGAGGGCGCCGATCCGCTGGTCGAGGAAGGTCTCGAGCTGGCCATCTCCTACCTCCTGGACGAGGCGCACGTGAACGCCGCGGACAAGGACGAGATCGTCTGGGCGCACGCCTACCGCGCGCGCTTCTTCAGCCGCCTCATCGACCTGCGGCCGCAGGAGAAGGAGCGCGTGCTGCCGGCGTTCGAGCACGCGGTCGCTGGCCTGCTCGCGACCCAGGCCGAGAACGGCGCCTGGCGCCACGAGTACCAGAACCCCTTCGTCACGGCCACCTGCCTGATCGCCCTGCACCACGCGAAGCGCCACGGGATCGCACCGCCGGGCCTCGAGGACGCGGTACAGCGCGGCGTCGCCGTGCTCAAGCGCTGCCGCTCGCCGGCCGGCGCCTACAGCTACGGCATCTCCCGGCGCGGCGGCAAGGGCCCCATCGCCGGCAGCGCCGGCCGCGGGCCGGCCGGCGACCTCGCGCTCTTCCTCTGGGGAGCGCTGCCGGAAGCCGATCTGCTCGAGAGCATCCTCAACTCCTTCGAGAACGAGGAGCCGCTCTTCCGCGTGCGCAAGTACGACGACCACAGCAGCCTGTACGGCTACGGCGGCTTCTTCTTCTGGTTCGCCATGCACGGGCGCTCTGACGCGCTCTGCGCCCTGGCGGCGGGCGAGAGGCGCGCCGGGCTGATGCGCCTGCAGCGCGAGCGCATCCTCTCCCTGCCGGAGATCGACGGCTGCTTCGTCGACTCGCACGAGCTCGGCCGCTCCTACGGCACGGCCATGGCGCTCGCCTGCCTGGCAGCCCGTTGAACAAGTCATCCTGCCTGCGGCGGCGCCTCTCGGCCGATCTCCGCGTCGCGAGATCCTCGACGAATCCCCCGATTCGCCTCCGGTCTCGCTCCTTGATCTCGACCGAGATGCGCTCGCCTCGGCGACGGAGCACTTCTTCAACGGGCTGCTGGCCATGCTGCGCGCGGAGTGAGATGATCCTCGTCTGACCGCTTGTCAGCGACGCCCGTGCCCTGCTCACGTCATGCCCCCCCGCCGCACCACCGACCCGAGCACGTTGCTGCGCCCCTCCCGCCCAAACGGACCAGGCTTGACCCCCCTTACCCCTCACCCCGCAACGAGCCGCGCCACGGGGCGCGCCACGCGACGGCACCGTCGTGCACATCGCCCAGCACGTCCTCGGCACATGCTCGACAAGTCAACTTGGCACCAGATCATGGCCCGGGAACGAGATGTCTCGATCCACGAAATGCTCCTGCGAAATGTACAGGCGAATCCTGCACGGACCCGCCGGGAACCCCTCCGGCACCGTGAGTACGAATCCGCTCCCCGAAGTGATCCTGGTCCGGGAGAGCACCTCCGCCGCAGGCCCGCCGTCCGGAGACGGCACGGAGTACAGCTCCAGCCACACCACCGCGTCCGGCATCGGCAATTCCACACGCCCACTTACATACGATTGCCAGCCGAACACCCAGTTGACCTCCAGTCGACCTCCTTCAACAGTGTTGAACCTCCGCAGCTCCGAGGACCTCCTCTCCCCAACGTGATCATACGCAGCGACTGCGAATACGGACCCGGCCGGAACAAGTGGGACAGCGTATCTGCCGTTCTCGTCGGCGGTGACGGACACCTCCCACATCGGCCACCACCCAAGACCCATTTCCCGCTCGTCATCGGTCCACAGTTCCACGGTCGCGCCGCCGACCGGTGACCCATCGCCCCTCTCCACAATCCCGTGGACGACGCAGCCCTCACCGAGAACGATCTCCAGGTCGTTCATCCAATGCCGGAGCTCCTCGCCTCGAAGCCACCGCGGAGCGAAACGGCTCGCACCCACGTAGAGAGACTCCACAGTGTCGGACGGGTCAACAGGCACCTCGAACATGCCTGCCCCATCGGATTCGGCGCTCCCCACCTTTCCCCTCGACCTGGCGTACGCGCTGATCTCCGCACCCGCCACCGGACGCCCCACAGTCGACAATACACGTCCCCGTAGTCTCTGAGCGCGCAGCAGCCTTATGGATAGTCTGGCCTCCCTCGCGGCCGACTCGAACTCAATCGGGCCAACGAGGCGTTGCACGTAGCCCGGAGACCGCACTTCGAGCCAGATCCCCTTCGCCCCCGATGTCGTACTGCAGCTGAGGTCTAGAGAGAAATCCCCTTCCTCGGACGAGACGGCCGTCCACCCGATGATCGGTGACCGGTCGCCGTCGGCGAACGACGCACACATCTCCACGCGTTGGACCGGATACTCGTACTCATCGCGGACATCACCAATCAATCGCACGGTTACCTGCCGCGGCGTCACGACAACGACGATTGGAGCATCGGGCACGAACGGCTGCACGGCTTCCAGGTAGCCTCTTGCCTCGGCCATCACCTGGCAGACCAGTTCGCCGCCGCTGGCAAGAGCCTGGAAGACTCCATCAGAGTCCGCGGACATCGTCGATATCCGCGTCCCATCGGGGCCCCAGAGCGTGACTCGAGCCCCGGGAACGGGCACACCGCCAGTGTCAACCACTCGGCCAGTGATCTTCGTATCAATCGCAGAGCTGCGCAAGGGAGCGATCGAGTCCTGCGCCGGCTGCTCGATTGGCCGGCACTCCCTCGTGGCCTGATGGTGTCCCTCCTCGGCTCGCCCACTCTCCGGCGGGGACGTCGCGCTCTGAAGGAGCATGACGAGGGCGCATATCGCCGCGACTCCTACCAGACCGGCGATGGCCGGGGCGCAAATCGACATCTCCGTGGCTCCAGTTGAAGTGCCGGATCGGCGGTCAGGGTGAACCGCCGATCCTCGGGTTCGTGTTCTCGCTCGCCTACCCGCCCGTTACGTCTACTGTATCACTGCAAGCCCAGGCCAGTTCCTTGGACCAGTATACGACAACAGCCAGCCCCTCGTGTGTCCACGGCATCATTGACCGACAGTGCCAGTGGGAGTAAGGCAAGCACGACTGGACATCGATCGCATCGCCTTCGCCCGCGCCGTTCTGTGTCTCCCCATTGGGACCATCAAGGGAACCGTTGTCGTTCTCTACGGTACCGGTCCCTGTACCGTCAGCGTTATCCGTTCCCTCTCCCATATCATCGTCAGGGCCAAGGTCATCCTCCCACATGGCGGCGGCGCCACCGCGAGTTGGAAGCCTGAAGATCGAACTCGGAAGCAAGAAGACCCCTGGGCCCGCTTCTGTCTTCCCCCAGCCTGCGTGGCGTAGGCTGCGCCGCGAGGATCTCCTATCCCTCGGGGGAAGCGCCCTTCCCCGGCATCCTCGCGGTCCTGCCCGCTCGCGACGCATCCCCGGGCTCCCCAAGCTCAAGCAATCCGCCTGAGAATCGTGAATTCCAGATGAGCCTCTCCTGCGGAGAGGCTCAGTTCGGGTGGAGCAGGGTCCGCCCACGAGTTGCGCCCGGGACAGGGAGGGGCCCCTTCGAGCGGGTCGTCCGCCGGCGGCAGCCCGGACTTGTTGAAGCCCAACGACACGCTCTGGCCGTTCTGAACGACATCGGCTGCCCGTGCCGTGGCCGCAAGACAAGGAAAGGCGAGATTCACCAGACGCAAGGCGACCTCCTCTCCGGGACGTTCCGGGAAGGAGTCACCGCCCACGATTGCGGGGCGGTGGATCCGACATCATCCTACCGGCCTCTCGCGGGCTTCCATGCTTCTGCGTCAGAGTCCGCGACGCGCTTGAGGTCGTCCACGCTGGAGTCAGGCTTCACCCGGGTAACGAGGAACTGAGCAGGCTCCGTCGTGATCTTGAGGATGAGCTGCGGGGCTTCGGTGAACTTGGACAAGGGCCGTCGTAAGCCGGGCTGGAAGTGTAACTTTTGGCGAACATGGGGTCCGCACCCTCGTGGAGGGGCCCGAGTTGCGGGTGCTCGTCTTGTTGCGTCCCTGCCGTACCTATGGCCGGGCCTGTGTTGCAATTCGGCGGCGGCGTCTGCACCGCTGGTCTCTCACGATCCGGCAGCGAGCCGTAGCCGATCAAGCCCTTCGCTGATCCACATGCACCTCACGGAGGGCTACTTTCGGCTAACATGCGCCGCCGTTGACGCATGAAGATCGCCCTCGTCCAGCAGCAGGCCAGCGAGGACCGCGCCCGAAACCGCGCGCGCGGCCTCGAAGCGATCGCGAAGGCCGCGGAGCAAGGCGCCCGCCTGGTGTGCTTCTCCGAACTCGCCTTCGAGCCGTTCTATCCCCAGGAGCGCGCCACGCCCGCGGCGCTCGCCCTGGCCGAGCCGGTTCCGGGGCCGACGGTCGACGCCTTCGCGCGCTGCGCCGCCGAGCTGGGAGTGGTCGTGGTCCTGAACGTGTTCGAGCGCGCCGGGGAGCGCACCTACGACACGTCGCCCGTGATCGATGCCGACGGCCGGCTGCTCGGCGCGACGCGCATGGTGCACATCACCGACTACGCCTGCTTCCACGAGCAGGGCTACTACGCTCCGGGCGATTGCGGCGCGCCGGTCTACGCCACGGCCGCGGGCCGCGTGGGAGTGGCCATCTGCTACGACCGGCACTACCCCGAGTACATGCGCGCCCTCGCCCTGAAGGGGGCGGAAATCGTCGTCGTG
Organism: Planctomycetota bacterium; assembly: GCA_016213895.1. Lineage (GTDB taxonomy): Bacteria > Planctomycetota > B15-G4 > B15-G4 > JADJEK01 > JACQZJ01. Next base: position 49,463 of record JACQZJ010000141.1, read on the forward strand.
CCACAGGCGGGCGCGGTGGGCGAGTGGCCCGAGGGGCTGCAGGAGGCGGAGCTGCGGGTCGCCTCCTTCCAGAACGGCTACTTCACGGCGCTCTGCAACCGCGTCGGCCCCGAGCCGAAGCTGACGTTCTCCGGCGAGTCCTTCGCTTGCGACCCGGCCGGGAGGGTCATCGCCCGCGCCGCAGCAGGCTGCGAGGAGATCCTGACGTGCGACATGGACCTCGCGCTGGTCGAGCGCTCCCACGCGCGGCGCCTCTTCCTGCGCGACCGGCGACCCGAACTCTACGCCGGCTGGCTCGCGTGATTCACGGGAGGGTCCGGCGGTGCTCGTGATCCACAGGTGCATGGCCAAGGCGGGCGTGTACGACGCGGGCGGCGGGCAGCCGGCGCTCTCCTGGCTCAGGATCCGGCGCGGCATCCTGCAGGTGACGGACACGGCGCTGGTCATGGGCGACCTGACCATCCGCTACGAAAAGATCGACGAGGCGCTGCTCCTCAGCACGCGCAAGTGGTTCATCCCGGGCTACGTGCTGCGGGTGCGCTGCGGCAGCACCATCCACGACTTCTGCGTCAACTGGGGGCGCTTCTGGCAGGGCGAGCTGCCCTTCCCGGTCCGGCGCATGAAGGCCAAAGTGCGCTGGACCTGGTCCGCCCTGGCCCTGCGCGCCGCTCTGGCCGCGGCGGTGCTCTACTGGCTGTGGGCGCGCTTCGGCCGGTAGGGCGAGGCCGCGGACCCCGCCGCACCACCCGGGAGCGCCACCCCTGTGCACGAGGAAGGCCGCGACGGACCCGACGATCCGCCGCGGCCTTCGTGGCGAGTCGGCTGTCTCTACTTGATCTCGAGCTTGATCCCGTTCGTGTTGGAGAATCCCTGAGGCACGCCGAGGTCCTGGACGAAAGCCTGCGTGTAGACGGTGAACCCCGACGCGATCGCCGGAATCAGGGCGGGGAACGCGATCTCGCCGTTCGCGTCCAGCGGCAGCCCGATGATCGTCGGCAGCGGGTTCAGATACAGGACGCAGCCACCGTCCATCGGCAGCGCCACCTGGGTCACGCCGATGAACATGATGGCCAGCGAGCTCGGGAGGCCGTCACGCACGGCGAAGTTGACGACGCCGCCGCTCTTGGCGCAGCCGTTGACGTCGAACCTGGGAGTCAGCCCGCCGGTGCCGGCGCAGCCGGTCCCAATGGAGCTGATGTAGCCGCAGCCGCAATCATTCAGCGCCAGGCGGAACAGCCCCTGGCCGAGCACGGTCAGCGCGGCGTCACGGAAGGTCGCGGTGAAAACGAGGTCGCAACTGTCCCACAGAACGAAGTCGTCGTTCCCGAACGTGTTGAAGAAGACTCCGTCGTCGAAGAGCCCGTTGTTGTCCAGGTCGATCGGGTCTCCCTCGCGGAGGATCACCTGGCTGCCGTTCCGGACGATGAGGCCGTTGGCGTTGAGGTCGGCGTTGTCCGTGACGCCGCACACGACGTAATCGCCGAGGGCGTTGCCGGTGTGCGCGAAGAAGCAGTCGCTGTACGCCACGTCATCCCACTTCTCGGCCGCGCCGGGGGTCACGGAGTCGCCGACATTGGCGACCACGACGCCGTTCCGGACCACCCAGTCCTGCTCGGTGACGTCGTTGTTGCCGCGGGCGCTCCAGTTGCCGCCAAAGTCCATGGTGCCCAGAACGATCCCGGAGGCGTCGATCGGATCGACGAAAGCGGATCCGGGGACCGGGTAACCCTCCTGCAGGACGTAGCTGCCGTTCACGATGAGGAAGTCGTCCTCGTTCGTGTTGGGGTTGTCCGAGTCGCCCTGGATCATCCAGTTGGCGCCGGTCGGATCGGTGTAGTACTCCTCGAAGTCGATCGTCTGCACGGTGTAGACGGCGCCGCCGGCCTGATTGCCGGGGACGGTGACGCCGGACTGCACGACGACCGTTCCGTTGATCTCGACGATGTCGTCGGTGGTGGTCGTGACCGGCCGTCCGTCGATGAGGTCCGCCTCGAAGCCGACGCCGCCTGCGGCGGTGATCAGCGGGCCATCCATGTTGTCGTCGTAGGTGGCGCCCGGAAGCCCCAGGATGGGGCCGCCCTCCTGGGCGTGAATGGTGTATACACCGCCAGGGTAGGTGACCGAGACGATGAAGTCGTCGTTGACGGTGTTCGACGTGTTGTTGGCATACGCCACCGTGCCCGAGTCGTTGATTCCGCACTTCACGTCGATGGTGCCGATAGTGAAGCCGAGATCGAACGGCGCGGGGTCGCCCTCGCGGGCCACGATCCCGAAGCTCGACAGCAGCACGTCATCATCGGCGGTCGTCGTGTTGACGTCGGTATCGATGACCCAGTTGCCGTTGGGGCTTCCGAAGGGACGCTCGAAGGTCGTGGTGCCGGTGCTCGGAGTGAACTCGACTCCCGGCAACCCAGGGACCTGGGCGCTCGGGTGACCGGCCAGGTTGCTGTGGATGGTGGTGAGGACTCCAACGGACGTCGGCGCCCTCGTGCCCCACGGCGAGCGCGGGATCATGAATGTCCGACCGTTGCGCGCCGGCCCGCTCTCATCCTGGCCGAGCACGCCCGCGGCGCATAGTGTTGCAAACGAGAAGACGATGATTCGCCTCAAGATCGTTCTCCTTCCGAATGGTGATCCTGCCTGGCTTTCCGGGGTGCCATCGGAACCGTGCTCCGATGCGTCACACCACGACTTCTGCATTGTACCGGACCGGCGCACTCTCCGCAGGCAACTCTCCCCTGCCTTCCTTCGGCGCCGTTCCCGCCCCACGTCGCAGCCGCGCCGCAACCGAACTGGGCGGCTGGCATCCATCCCAGGGATGCGGACCGCTACCCCCCCTTGACGAGGTCAACGCCGCCGCAGTCGGAAGTCGCTAGTCGGTAGTCTGTGAGGTCCTTCGATCCGCTCCTGCCTTGCCCCTTGCTGCGAGGCGCAAGCACGGTTGCTCGTCGCCCCAGCACAGGATCTTCGCGCCACGCGAAGGTCCTGGCGGTTAGGGCCCGCTCAAGCCGACGAGGGCGTCGACGGCGAAGGCGGCCGTGTCGTGGGAGGTGCCGACGACCACGCGGCCGCGGTTGGCGCCCACGTCGAACACGCCGTAGAGCACGGCCAGCCCCTGCGCGTCGCTGCGGAAGTCGTGATCGTTCACGAGCAGCGGACTGCTCGCCCAGACCCGGCCGGGGTTCTTGAACAGGCCGACCAGCTCCTACTTCTTGGTGTCCACGCTCACCACCGGCAGATCCTCCGCCAGATAGACCTGCTTCAGCTCGGCGATGTACTCGAACTGCCGGTCACGCGTTGTCGGGCTGGTGCGGGCCACCTTCTTGTGGTTGACGCGCAGCGAGTAGTTCAGGTCCTTGAGCAGGCGGCCCACGGTGTTCGGCGAGACCGACATCCCCGCCTTGCACAGCTCGACGCTGATCTTGCCCGTGGCCCTGTCCACTTCAGGCCCGAGCCCGGGTCGCCGGCCGTGTCGTGCCGCATCAGCTCTTCCAGCGCCTGGATCACCTCGGGCATTTTTTTTCCACGGCCTTGCGGCCGCCGCCCTCCCGTCGGATCCGGTCGAGCCGCGAGTCTCGCAGCAACAGCTCGCGCCGGCCCTTCGCGATGGTGTGCACGTCCATGCCCGTCAACTCCGCCAGGCGGCGGTCGCCGCCGTGGCCCACGCGCAGCGACTCCAGCCCGGCGTAGAGTCGCCGCTGCTTCTCGTTCAGGGTGCTCAGGAAGAGCACGATCGCCGCCCGCACCTCATCCGACGGAACCATGCCGCGCGCGCGTGCCGGCTCGAACGGCTCTTCGGGAATAGGCAGGCGCCTTGCCACGAGCTGCTGCCGGCCGCGCGCCGCCTGCGGCGCGCAGTACACGTACTGCCCCGAAACCTCCTCGCGCACCAGCCGACCAGTCCGCACCAGCGTGAGCAGCGCCTCCTTCACCTCGACCCCCAACTCCCCCCGGAGCTCCGTGGCCGAGTACCCTCGTTCGGAGGTCACCACGAACCGCTCGGCGGTATCGACCAGCGATCCGTGCTGCGAGAAGCGGATGCCCTGGTGACTCCAGAGCCCTCGGGCATCGAACTCGGCCACGTCGCGTAGCGTGTAGAACCTGCCGGAGTGCGAATAGCTCGACACGTACGGGATCTCCCGCAACTTCCGAAACACGGTCATGTCGACCGTCGTGCCGAGCGCCGCCTTGAGATCCGCCGTGGTCGCGACCGTTTGCCTTCGCAGCAGCTCGACCAGGACCTCAGCATGAAAACGAGTCTGGCCCATCTTGTTAGCTTCCTGCCCTCAAAACCACCCTGCGAGCAGAAGTCTAACGCAACTCCTCCATCGATGCCCAGAGCGCGTTCGAGCAGGAAACCCAAGTTCTTGCCTTGTTTCGCTTGGCCGCCGCGCGTGGGCACGGAGTTCTCCGACCCTCCCCAAGGTTACCCATCATCCCGACCGTGTGATGTTATTCTTGCGCGGGCCCTCAGTGGCACAGAGGCCGGCAGCGGACCTTGAACGTGTCGTCCAGGGTCCTCCTTGTCGGGCGGACTCGTCGGGCCTGCGCCCGAAAAGCGCTTGCCGCGAACCGGGTCGTCCATTCCCCGCGCGATCCAGCAGGTCGGGGCAGCGGTCCTCACGACGCCGCGGCCAGGACCTTCGCCACGCGCTTGATGAACTCCTCGCGGTCGATCGGCTTGGCGATGAAGTCGTTCGGCGGCGGGAACTGACGGCGATCGCTCAGGAACTTGCGGAAGGTCTCGCTGTCCCCGCCGTAGCCGGTCACCGCGGTCACGACGATGACCGGAATCGCGGCGACGTTCGGATCCTCGCGCAGCTCCTTGTAGAAGCGGATGCCCGACTTCTCGGGCATGGTGATGTCCAGGCAGATCAGGTCGGGCTTCTCGCTGCGCACCTTCTCCATGGCCTCGTTGCCGTTCATGGCCGCGACCGTGGCGTAGCCGTTGTCCTGCAGCAGGGCTTCGAGGTACTTGACGATGCTCAGCTCGTCGTCGATGACCAGGATCTTCTTCTTGGCATTCTGCGGCGCATTCATGGCGTGTTTGTCTCCTCGCGGGCGCGCGCCGGACCGGCCGGCCGCGGCGCTCTCCCGCTCTAGCCTTCCTTCCCCTTCTTCTTCAGGATCTCGAGGGCCTGGCGCAGCGCATCCGGGCTCGCACCCTGCATCGACTTCCCGATCTCTTCCTTCAGGTTGATCTTGTCCTCGGCCTCCTCCGCCTCTGGCATGCCGAGCGCGCGCTGGATGCTGCGCACGTAGGTCAGCGGCTTCACCGGCTTCTCCAGGTACGTGCCCGGACCGGAGATGACGCGGTTCTCCAGCAGGTCCTGCAGGTCCTTCTTCCCCAGGTCGTCCTTGGCGTGGGCGGTCACCACGAGCACCGGAATGCGGGAGAGCTCCTTGTCCCGCTTCAGCTCGAAGAGGAGCTTGTGGCCGGACTTCCTCGGCATGACGAGGTCGAGCGAGATCAGGTCCGGCTTCTTCTCGCGGATGATCTCGAGCGCCACGACGCCGTCCTCGGCCGTGAGGACCGCGAAGCCGGCGTCCTCCAGCACCATCTTCAGGTACTGGCGGACGTTGGGCTCATCGTCCACGACCAGAATCGTCTTGTTCAGTGCCTTCGCCACGACTCATGCTCCTCGCGTCACCAGCCAGCCCCGGAAAGTTCGCGCGCCACCGCGCGCACCGTGCTCGCTACTCATCATCGGCCTCCGCGCGCGGTTGGGGAAGCCGATTCCTCGGCAACTCGATGCGGAACACGGCCCCTTCCCCCTCCCGGGAGTCGAAGGAGACCTTGCCGCCGTGCTCCTGGACGATCTTGCGGGTGGTGAGCAGTCCCAACCCGGTTCCCTTGCCGGACGCCTTGGTGGAGAAGAAGTTCGAGAACACCTTCTTCTTCACGTCGTAATCCATGCCCTGGCCGTCGTCCCGAACCTCGTACACGATGACTCCGCCCTGCTCGCGCGTGGACAGCGTCACGTGGTTCTCGCTCTTGTCGCTCGTGTCGCAGGCGTCGAGCGCGTTCGACACGAGGTTGGCGAGGCAGGAGTGGATGCCCTCCTCGTCGAGCGGCGCCAGGGCGATGGTCTCGTCGAGGTCGGCGGTCAGCTCCACGCCGGCGAGCCGGGCCGTGTCCTTGAACAGCTCCATGACCTTGCGCGCCGGCTCGTTCGGGTCCACTAGCTGCACGCGCGGCGTGCGCCCCCGGGCGAACTCGAGGAACTCCCTGACGAAGGACGAGATGCGAGCGACGTTCTCCTCGAGGATGCCCCAGCCCTGGATCATGCGCTCCGGGTTGCCTTGCTCGATGCCGGAACGCGCCATGTACATGCCGCCGTCCAGCCCCATGAGCAGGTTCTTGATGCCGTGCGCCAGTCCCGCCACCGTCTGCCCCACGGCCGCCAGCCGCTCCGCTTCGAGCTTCTCGTGCTCCAGCGTCTTGAGCATGGTGATGTCCGTGGACATCTCCACCAGGAACGGGATGTGCCCGTCCGGACGCTCGATCGGGTGGATGCGCACCAGGTAGTGGATCGGCTCCCCGTTCGGGAGCTTCCCTTCCTCCTCGCGCACCCGGGCCACGCCGTCCTCGAACGACTCGGAGGCCTCGCAGCGCACGCACTTCTCCGCCCGGCCCTTGTACACGGTGTAGCAGGGCCGGTTGCGCCACGGGCCGAAGGTCCGGCCGAAGGCGCGGTTCGCCTCGACGATCCGGAGGTTCCGGTCGATGACGGCGATCCTGACGGGCACTTGGTCCCACAGCTCCGTCCGGACCCACTCCCTGATGTCCTGCGTGGTCATGGCTTCATGCTCTGCCGGCCATCCGGCGCGGTGCAGTGAATCGGCCGGCGCGCTCGCCATCTCGCAAGGCCAGCCAGTGGACATCGCTCGCCTCTCCTCGGACTAGCCTGGACTTCTCACCACCGTCACGCACCTGGCCGGCCCTCGTCGCCGATGTCTTCGTTGCTCGTCGTCAAGAACTCCACCGAGTTGGTTTCCTCCTCGCGCCTCGACCTCGGCGACGATGACTCGGCCAGGACACTCTGTTCCTCGCTCGGATCGCCGTCGCCGGTTCCATCCCGCGGCTGGACGGAGCGTTGGACCGACTCACGCGAGACGGTGGGTAGAAGTCCAGGCTACGGGCCCTCCTTGGTGAGATACGGCCATCTGCGCTTCAAGTCGACCTCGCCGATGTCCCGGTGGCACGTGCGGCACTCGCCGAGCTCGAGCGGGTACTTCCCCGGCTCCGTCGCGGCCTTCTCCTCGTGGCAGCGCACGCACAGCTCGTGCATGGCCTCCATGTAGCCGGGAGCGAGACCGGTCATGCCCTCGGCGGGCAGCTTGACGCGCGCGCCGGCCGCCACCATGTCGACGTGGCACTCGAGGCAGGGCATGGCCGTGGCGCGGCTCCTGACCGCGTCCGGGTCGGTGTGGCAGCGCGCGCAGCCGGCGTTCCCGTCCAGCCAGGCGACGTGCGAGGAGTGATCGAAGATGTCGGTCACGGAGTACATGTCCCGGTGGCAGAGGTAGCACTCCGTGTTCTCGTGGAACGGCATGTCCTGGTGGTGGCAGAGCACGCAGGCGCCGTCGCCGCCGAGGACGTCCTCGTGCCGCTGGTGGTTGAACAGGACCAGCCTGCCGTCCCGGTTGCCGTCGATCATCGTGAGCGCGGCCGCCTGCGCGCCGGCCGGGGGCGTGCCGTCCGGGCCGGGCAGGATGAAGTCATGTCCGAAGGCGCCGCTGCGCGGCAGCACCCAGGCGTCGACCGTGCGCGAGAGCTGGACCGGCGCCGGCAGCGGCCGCGCGCCGAAGAGCGCGTCTTGCGGCAGGAAGGCCACGGCCAGCGCCGCGCCCGTGAGCACGGCGAGCGACGCGCGCCGCGGCGCGGCCAGCGACTCCGGCAGCATGGAGCGCACCACGGCCGGCTCGAAGCGCCGCGCGGCGCGCCCCGCCTGCGGCGCCTGGGGCTCGACGTGATCCTGCGGATAGACCTTCAGGTGCTGCACCGCGAAGAGGAAGGTGAGCAGCCCGGCGGCGACGATCCCCAGGCTCACGGCCACTTCCAGCCAGGTGGGAAAGTACGTGGTCCCCTCCGGCCGAGCGAAGGCAACGATGCACACGTCGAAGCGGTAGCCGATCACCCCCATGACCGACAGGAACGCCAGGGTGCCGAGCGCCTTGGCGTTGTTGCGCACCTTCGGGAACGCCAGGAGAACCCCGGGGATGACCGCGGCCACGGCCATCTCGAACAGGAAGAGGTTCGCCTGCGCCGAGCCGTCGAAGGCGGCGCCGAGCTTGCCGCGGATGTCGAGGTCGGCGAAGCGCACGGCGGCGTAGAGCAGGAGGACGATCGAGCCCGCTCGGGCGAGACCGGAAAGCAGATCCATGCGCAGCCGGTGGCGGAAGAACCAGGCGGAGAAGAAGGACTCGAGCGTCACGGTCATCAGGCCGAGGCCGATGGCCGAGATGAAGAACTGGATCCAGATGATCGGGCTGTACCAGAGCGCATGCAGCCGGTAGGGCGTGATGAGGAAGAGGGAGCCGAGCGACGACTGGTGCAGCGTGGAGAGGACGATGCCCGCGATCACCAGCGGCACGCCGACGCGCTTCAGGAGGGAGTGGATGGACTTGAACAACGGCCAGGCGAAGAGCGGGTGCTCGAGGATCACCGGCGCGAACTCGAGGAACAGCACCGTGAGGTAGAGCATCACGCACATGGCCACTTCGAACAGGACCGAGTGGACCTGCGGGAAGATCATCGGGTGCCAGATGTGCCACGGCAGGCCGAGGTCGTACATGAGCCCGAGCGCCACGGCCGCGTAGCCGATGAGCGCCGTCAGGATCGCCGGGCGGGCGAACGCCTCGTACTTCTTCAAATGGAAGATGTGCACCGTCGCCGCCACGACGAAGCCGCCTGCGGCCAGGGCGACGCCGGCCATCACGTCGAAGGCGATCCAGAAGCCCCAGGGCGCGCCGTCGTTCAGCGCCGTGGCGGAGCCCAGGCCGTTGACGAAGCGCGCCACGGTGACCACGGCGAAGACGCCCATGATCCACCAGAGGATGGACTTGAAGATGGTCTGCCGCGCGTTCATTGCTGCCTCTCTCCATGCTCGGAGGCGGGCGGCGCCGCGGCGCCCTGCGCGGGCGCGGCCGCCGCCTCGGCCTGCGCCGCGAGCTTCATGCGCCGGGAGGTGATCCACCACACGCCGGCCATGAGCCCGGTCATGCCGACGACGAGCGGCGGCACCTTGGAGAGCGCCGCCCAGGTGAGCTCCGGGAGGGGCTTGTCGCCCAGGTCCGCGCGGTAGGCCAGGAAGTCGAGCGGGATGTCGGACACGTAGAGCACGGAGGTGCCGCCCACTTCGCTCTCGCCGAACACCCGGCCGACGTACTTCTGCGGCTCCGCCTCGATCCTGCGGTGCGCCTCGGCCAGCAGGTCGGCGCGCGGCCCGAAGACGGCCGCGTCGTAGCGGCACGCCTCCACGCAGGCCGGCTTCTTGCCCTCCTGGATGCGCGGCTGGCACATCGTGCACTTCCGCACGAAGGGCACCGACTTCTCCCAGTCGTAGCGGGGAATGCCGTACGGGCAGGCGGTCATGCAGTAGCGGCAGCCCATGCACCGGTTGGAGTCGTAGACGACCGGCCCTTCCGGCGTCTTCGTGAGCGCCCCCACCAGGCACGCCGAGACGCAGGCCGGCTCCAGGCAGTGGCGGCAGAACTGGCGCACGAAGTGATTCCCCTGGCGCTGCAGCACGGTCGTGTAGCGCGTGGAGGAGAGGTCGTCGATGCGCCGCTTCCAGCGCCGCGCCACGTCCTCTCCCAGGCGGTTCTCCTCCTTGCAGGCCTTGACGCAGTCGTCGCAGCCGGTGCAGCGCGTGGTGTCGATGAGGATCGCGAGCGGGCCGCTCATATCGGCTCTCCTTGCTTGCCGAGTGCTTTCTCCACCTTGCTGCCGGCGTCAAGGGGCCAGCGCCAGCCCAGCTCCGCCACCAGCTGCAGGCTCGGCAGCAGCACGGCGTGGCTCAGCCGCGTGATCGGCAGGAGCACCAGCACCAGGTTGCCGCTCATGACGTGCAGGAAGAGCATCGCCTGGTGGGGAAACGGGTTCAGCGCCGGGTGCATGGCCAGGAAACCGGTCGCGAAGGGCAGCGCCACGATCAGCGGCATGAGGTAGTCCGAGGCGCGCGAAAGGTCGCGCGACGCGCGCGCGGCCGCCCGCTGCACCACGAGCGCCACGGCCGCGACCACGGCCACCACGGTGAGCACGTCCGCGAGGGCGTTGGGGATGGCGGGCCAGGAGATCCCGAGGCCGCGCTGCCAGAGCAGGATGTGGCCTCCCAGGAAGAGCGGCACCACGAGCAGCGCCACGTGAAAGATCATCGAGGTCACGCTGAACAAGGGCTCGTGCCGGATTTTGCCGGCGGGGAAGAGCCACTGCGCGGTCGCCTTCAGGATCTGGCGGTAGGGCAGCACCTTGTCGCCGGCGCGGCCCAGCGTGCGCCTCATCTCGTAGAACGTGACGAGCACGTGGCGCAAGAGCCCGAGCAGCATGAACGTGAGCGAGAAGACAAAGACGGGTCCTCTGGCCCACTCCAGCATCGCGTCCATCACTCCTCCTCGGCCTTGGCCGCCTGGGTCGTCGCGGCGACGGGGCCGGCCTCGTTCTGGTTCTGTCTCCGGTACGCGTCGAAGTCGATGACCTTGAGCAGCAGGTCATGCAGGCCGATGACCGTCACCTCCTTGAGGCCGTGGTCCTCGCAGACCTCCTTGAGCTGCTTCTTGCAGTTCGCGCAGGGCGCCACGAGGTACTTGGCGCCCGTGGCGCGGATCTGCTCGGCCTTTCTCCTGCCCATGTCCTTGGTGCGGAACTCGCGGATCTCGTCGATCGAGACCGTGCCGCCGCCCCCGCCGCAGCAGTAGTTCTCGGTGCGATTCGGGTGCATCTCCACGAAGTCGCGGCAGATGGTCTTCAGGATCTCGCGCGGCTCCTCGGTGATCTTCCCGGTCCGGGCGATGTTGCACGGGTCGTGGTAGGTGACGCGCTCCTCGATCTTCTCGTCCTTGAGCGGGATCTTCCCCTGCTTGAGCTGCCGGTGGGCGTACTGGAGGCAGTGCACCACCTCGGGAGCGTCGGGGCCGCAGAACGTGCGCCCGAACCAGGCCGAGCGCGTGGCGTGGCCGCACTCGCCGATGAGGATCTTCTTGCCCTTGAGGCGGCGCACCTCGGCGACCTCGTTCTTGACGATCCTCTCCATCATGCGGTCGCTGTAGAACAGCCCGTAGTTGATGCCGTCGTAGTTCTTGGTGCCGATGGTCCAGGAGCCGCCGCTCACGGCCATCACCGCGGCGTTGCCCATGAGCGTGTCCGGCTCGAGCAGGTAGTCCGAAACCGCGGGGAAGAAGACGTGCTCCGCTCCTTCCTTGTCGATGGGGAACTTCACGTCCGCGTTGTAGTTGTCGCGGAACTCCTCCTCGAGGAACTCGCAGGTGTCGATGAGCGCGGCGGGCGGAATCGCCGAGGTGTTGCCCACTCCCTGGAGCTGCTCGCGCACCGAGACCACCAGGGCCTTGGGGATGAGCTTGACCTCGGCCAGGAGCCAGCGCGCCAAGTGCGTGATCAGGCCGTGGTCGATCCCCATGGGGCAGGTCAGCTTGCACCGCCGGCACGCGGTGCAGCGGTAGAAGTTCTCGCCCATGCGGTCGATGTACTCTTCGGTCAGGGTGAAGCCGCCGCCCAGGAGGCGCGCCTTGAAGACGCCGGCCTGGGTGAAGTAGCGCCGGTAGACCTTGAGCAGCAGCTCCGAGCGGTTGCACGGGATGTCGCGCGCCGCGCCGGTCGCCTCGTAGAGCTGGCAGCTCGCGGCGCAGCGGCTGCACTTCGCGGTCACGCGCGCGAACACGTCGAGCGCGAGCCCGTAGCTCGAGTGCTCCAGGACGGCCGCGAACGCCTCGAGGAGCTTGCGCGGCCGGTCGGTCACCTCGTAGGCGTCCTTCTCGACGTAGAAGCTGTACTTGCCGGGTGCGCTCGTCATGAGTTCACGGTCTCCTTGGGTGGCGATCGCTCAGGCGCGGTTGTGCGGCGCCTCCTGCGGGTTCCTGCCGGGAGTGAGCCTCCCGCGAATGAACGAGGACAGCAGCTCGTCCACGCTGCCCGTGACCCAGGAGATGACCCGGATGCCGTTGGCGCGGAGGATGTCCTCGACGCGGTCCTGCACGCCTCCGCAGATGAGCGTGTCGACTCCCTGATCACGCAGCAGCCGTACGCGGTCCAGGGCGTGCTGGCTTTGCAGGGTGAAGTCGATCTGATCGGTCACCACCCCTTTGGCGATGGTGAAGATCGCGACCGTGGCCGAGTACTCGAAGCACGGCGCGACCGTCTCACCGAACCTGGGGATAGCGACCTTGGCCTGGACCGGCTCCATGGGACCACAAGAGTGCAAGTTGCGTACCCTCGCCGGGCTAATGCCCGACATGGGCGTAGGCTACGTGTGGATAAGAAGTTGTGCGCGAGGTAGCGGCGCGGAGCGCGCGAGGAGCCGTTGCGCTCGTGGAACCGCGAAACGTTCCACGTTCATGGAGGACGGAACGGTTGTGCGCGTTCTACCCGCGCAATGGCCCGTCAGATCTTGCGGTACTCCCGGGCGTTCACGCCGTACTGCTTCATCTTGCGCCACAGGGTCGTGCGGCTGATGCCCAGGTCGCGGGCCGTCTTCTCCACGTGTCCCTTGGTCTGAAGCAGCGCCGCCCGGATCGCGTCCGCCTCCGCCAGCCGGAGGCCCGAGCGCCCCTTCATCGGTGACAGCGTCGTCCGCTGCGAGTCGGGCTGCACGTGCTCGGGCAGGTGCTGGATGTCGATCAGCCGGTTGTGGCAGAGCACGAAACCGTACTCGATGAGGTTCTCCAGCTCGCGCACGTTGCCGGGGAAGTCGTGGCGCATGAGCAGCTCCATCACCGCGGGCGTGACGCCGGCGATGCTCTTGCCGCGCTTGGCGTTGAAGCGCTGCACGAAGTGCTCCACGAGCAACGGGATGTCCTGGCGGCGCTCCTTCAGCGGCGGAATCGAGAGCCGCACCACCGCGAGGCGGAAGTAGAGGTCATCGCGGAACCGGCCCGAGCTGACCAGCTCGGCCAGGCTGCGGTTCGTCGCCGCCACCACGCGCAGGTCGGCGTGAACGCTCTTCACCGCGCCCAGGGGCTCGTACTCGCGCTCCTGCAGAACGCGCAGCAGCTTGACCTGCGTGGCCGGAGGCAGTTCGTCCACCTCGTCGAAGAAGATGGTGCCCCCTTCGGCCAGAGCGAGCCTGCCGGGCTTGTCGCGCCGAGCGTCGGTGAAGGCGCCCTGCGCGTAGCCGAACAGCTCCGATTCGAACAGGTTCACCGGCAGCGCGCCGCAGTTCACCGCCACGAAGGCCTTGTTGCGCCGGTGGCTCAGGTTGTGCACGGCGCGCGCCAGGAGTTCCTTGCCCGAGCCGCTGGCGCCCTCGATCAGGACCGTGGTGTCGCTCTCGGCGATGTCCGGCAGCAGGGCGAAGATGCGCTGGAAGACGTTGCTCTTGCCGACGATGTCCTCGAAGGTGTACTGGCTCTTGATCTCGCGCCGCAGCTGTTCCAGCGCCGAGAGGTCGCGAAACGTCTCCACCGCTCCGAGAAGGGTGCCGTCCGCGTCGCGCAGGGCGGCGGTGCTCAGGCTGATCGGCACGGCCCGGCCCTGGCTGTCCAGGATGCGCGCCGGCACGTCGATCAGCTCCTGGCCGGTCTCCATGGTCTGGCGCAGGGCGCAGCTCGACTCGCAGATGTCCGCGTGGAAGATCTCGGAGCAGCGCCGGCCGATCGCGTCCTCGGCGCGCACTCTTGTGATGCGCTCCGCCGCCTTGTTGAAGGAAGTGATCTTCCACTCGCGGTCGACGGTGAACACGCCGTCCGCGACCGAGTCGAGGATGATCTCGAAGAAGCGCATGCTCTTGCCCGTAGGCTGCATCGTGTCTCGCGTTCTCAGGCTCCAACCGCCGGGACAACTTCGCGCCCTGGCTCGACGATCGACCCGGCACGGCCAGCGGTCAGAACATTCCGGACCGTTTCATCCAGCGGGTCAAGAGCGCAGCATCGCAACACTGAAACACGAAACAGCGCGAAACGCAACCGTTGCGTTATTGGAACGCCCATGACTCCCCAGGATGACGCCGCGGGGATCGGAAGAAGAAGAGCCAGCCTCTGGGCCGGCTCCTTCTCTCAGCGGATCGTGCCGAGGTACCTCGCCGTAAGCTGCCGCTCGCGCACCTTGGGATCGGTGTAGTCGGGGATCAGCATGGGAGAGACGCGGTCCTGGCCGACGCCCGCTTCCTCGAGCTCCTTGTTGTACTTGCGCACGTGCTCGAGGTTCAGGCGGCCGTCCTTCGCCTTGGTCTTCAGGTACTGCGCGGCCGTCGCGCCCGCGATGCGGCCGTAGACGATGATGTCGAGCAGCGAGTTGCCCATCAGGCGGTTCTCGCCGTGGATGCCGCCCGCCACTTCGCCGGCCACGAACAGGCCGGGGAGGCAGGTCTCGCCCGTGTTCTTGAACTCGAGCCCGCCGTTCTGATAGTGAAGGGTCGGGTAGATGAGCATCGGCTCCTTCGAGATGTCGATCTCGAAGCGCTTGTAGAGGATGTACTTCCCGGGGAACTCCTTGCGCACGGTGCCCTCTCCGGCGAGCAGATCGATCATCGGCGAGTCCAGCCAGATGCCGAGCTTGCCCGTGGGCGTGGGCACGCCCTTCTTCTTGACCACGCACTCCTTGACGATCGACGCCGCCTCGACGTCGCGCGGCTCGCGCTCGTTGACGAACTGCTCGCCCTCGATGTTCACCAGGTTGGCGCCCGAGCCGCGGAACTTCTCGGTGATGAGGATGCCCTCGGCCTGCTCGGGGAAGACGATCCCGGTCGGGTGGTACTGCACGGTGTGCAGGAAGCAGACCGGCACGCCGGCGCGGTAGCCGAGGACGATGCCGTCCCCGGTGGCGCCGTAGTGGTTCGTCGTCATGAAGCCCTGGATGTGCAGCCGCCCGGAGCCGCCGGTGGAGATGACCACCGCCTTGGCCTTGACGACGTGGTACTCCTGCGTCTCCATGTTGTAGAGGACGGCGCCCGCGCACTGGCCGTGCTCATTGAGGATGAGCTCCACCGCCGGGCAGAACTCCATGATCGTGATGTCCTTGCGGTTGCGCGCCTCGTCGCGGATGGTGCGCATCATCTCCGCGCCGGTGATGTCCGCGGCGTAGTGCATGCGCTTGCGGCTCGTTCCGCCGCCGTGGATGCTTTTCAGCCGGCCGTCCGGGTACTTGGAGAAGTTCGCTCCCAGCTTCTCCAGCCAGTGGATGGCGTCCGGCGCGTTCGTCACCAGGGCCTCGACCAGCTCAGGGACGTTGGTGAAGTGCCCGCCGCCCAGGACGTCGAGATAGTGGAAGTAGGGCGAGTCCTTCTCCGGCTTGGTCGCGGCCTGGATGCCGCCCTCGGCCATCATGGTGTTCGCGTCGCCGTGGCGCAGCTTGTTGACCAGGAGGACCTTCGCGCCGCCCTCCTGCGCGATGAGCGAGGCCGAGGTGCCGGCGCCCCCGCCGCCAATGACTAGCACGTCGGTCTTGTAGTGGACCTTGCCGAGATCGACCTTGGCCGGGTCGAGGCGGCTCTTCGCCTCGAGCAGGTCCGCCATCTCGTGGGCGATCGCGTAGCCCTTGCTCGGGCCCACGGCCAGCGGACGGCGCCCCTCCTCCTTGAAGTCCGGGTGGTTCTTGAGCATCTCGGCGCGTTGCTCGAGGCTCAGGAAGGGCACCTCCTCGTCGCGCTTCTTCTTCGCCACGCGCTCCGGGCGCGTCTTCTCGACGACTTTGATGAGGTCTTTCAGTTTCTGGGGATACGGCATGGTCTCGCCTCTTCGCTCAAAGTCCGACGTTCTCGTCGGGCCGCCACGACTCGTCCGCCATGGCCGGTTCCATCTGGCGCGCGGTGTAGACCTCGCGGAGCGCCTTCGGGCTCATGGTCTTGAGTTCCCCGAGCAGCGAACGGTAGGCCCC
The DNA here is from genome assembly GCA_016213895.1 of Planctomycetota bacterium. Taxonomy (GTDB): domain Bacteria; phylum Planctomycetota; class B15-G4; order B15-G4; family JADJEK01; genus JACQZJ01. The sequence goes on from JACQZJ010000141.1 coordinate 65,511, forward strand.
CGAGGAGATCCGCGCCACCATCTCGACCAGGTGCTCGGCCCGGGGCGCGATCTTGCCGCCGTAGAGGCGCCGCGCCAGCTGCGCCACGTGGTACTGCGGGATCTCGCCCATGCACCGGCTCGCGCACAGGCCGCACTGGATGCAGTCGAACGAGATCGTGGCGGCCAGCATCAGGTCGCCGCGCTTCACGGCGCCGATGTAGTCCATCACCTCCACGTCCATCGGGCAGATCTTGGTGCAGGCGTTGCACGCCACGCAGCGGAAGACCTCCGGATAGAGCTGCGCGACGATCGCTCCGTCCGCCACCGCGGCCGCGTAGTCATAGGGACGACGCAGCGCGGGATAGAACGGGATCTGCGCCAGGTGCATGTTCGGCTCGACCACGGTCTGGCAGGCGAGCCCGGAGTAGATCTTGTAGTCCCCCTCCCTGCGGAAGACGGTGGAGCAGGCGCCGCACACCCCGCCGCGGCAGCAGCAGCCGCGGATGAACTGGTAGCCC
>JACQZJ010000142.1 GCA_016213895.1 Planctomycetota bacterium
CACAACGAACGCGTGCGCGCAGCCGACCGAGGGCCGACGACGACGCCCGCCCAGCCCGGACGCGGAACCACCCGGCCCTGAGACCCGACGGATGCTGCCACCATCGCCAACACCACCGGCCGCCGCCCCCTGAACGATGCCTCCCCGCGACAGCTGATGGACCACGATCCGCCGGCCAACAGCCCGGCTCTTCGGCGGGCCCCGCAGCGCAGTCCGCTGCAGCCGCATGTTGGCCCGAGCCTGCACTTGCTCGTTCAACACCGCGTGAACCTCCGCAAGCCCGACCCAACCAGGTCTCCCGGACCCCAGGATTCTCGCCGTCGACCTCGTGCCCGCTGACAACGGCGCTGATGCGACCACGCATGCGTTGCCGATCGCGGGCCCATGACCACTTGCGCCAGGCCCAGACCCGCAAGTAGTAGCCCGTCGGCCCCGACGGACGCTGCCACCGTCGCCAACACGACCGCCCTTGGCGAGCCGACCGATGCCTCGCGGCACCAGCCGATCGACCAGGAACCGCAGCCCATCGTACCCTCTGCGAAGCTCCCGCCGCGCCGTCGTCACTCCTCTCATGCCCATGCCTATCTCGGGCTAACGCACCGGGTCAGCGGCGGCGCCCGGCGCCGCCCGCTGCACCCGGTTGTTAGGCGGACTTCCTCGAGAACACTCTCGCAGCCTCACGCGGAACCTCGATCGGCACAAAGAACCGCCCCGGGTACAGGTAGTCCTCGCCCGACTCATCGATCACCCGCACCAAGCCCCGAGCCTCTGCGGCGGCGTCTTGAACAAGCCGGTAGATCTTTCGGACCTCAAGCGCCGCCGGGTAACCCCGGTTCTCCACACAGACACCGTACCGAATGCTCTTTGCCATTGTCGTCACCCAAGAAGCCGCTTGATCTTCATTTCACGACGACCGATCCCGTGCGCCTCGTACCAGTGTAGCTCGGCACGGGCGGTACCGCCATCCGCGAACTCGATCGTTGCCACGCCCTTCAGCTTCCGCCATCTCGTACCGCCGTGGAACTTCCGAAGTCGCACGCGCTCGCGGACGGACCGCCCGACAGCGATCGGCTCGATCTCGCCTATCTCACCGACGACTCTGAACCACACAGCTCGCTTCCTCTGCGCTTCCGAACGCTCCGCCTAACGCCGGCCATAACCCGTGGACGACGCGAAGCGGCGGCCATCGGGTTCATGGCCTTGTTGGACGGCGCCTCGGCGTCTTCGACACCTTCGGCGGAAGGGTCTTCCGCTTGGGCCCCATCTTCTTCTTGGGCTCCCGAGTCAGAGCGACAAACTCGGCCGCCGTTGAGGTTCCTCCAGCATTGGATACCGCGAACTTGCTGAACGAAGGCGTCTCCTCCTTTTGGATCATCTCAAGTAGTACCTGGGATACCCCAAGGAATTGGCCCTCGAACGAATTGAACATCTCGTTCGTTGCCGCGAGCTCAGTCAGCATTCGTTTGTCAACGGCCATCAGGGTGGCGGTGTCCCTTATGGCGTCCTCGGCCTGTTCCATACTCGAATGCCAGGGTAGGCCGAAGCTCACTCGCTCCTGCATTACGGTTCTCCATGCTCCGAGGAGGTCAAATAGATACGCGAGGGTGCGCCTGTGCGTTGTTGCCACGATGAATTCCAGAAGTTCCGCCTTGACAGGCTTCTTGTCATCCATAACAGCATTCCAGAGGCGTTGCATCTCACGCCACGAGTGGTATATGGCCTCGGAATCGCGGTAGGCCGTGGCCGGAAAGCCCGGTATGGGACGATTCTTGGTGAATCCATCGATGACATCCCACGATAGAACGACTCGCTTCCTTGGCGTGTTTCGCCTCTTTGCTGCATGGATTTCATGCGCCGTCTTGAGACACTTCTGGAACACGCGAAGGACACCGGTTACCTCGCTCACCAACCCTTCAATCATGATAGCGGCTCGGCGTGTCTCCCAAGCATTGATCACTCTAAGTTGCTCGACCTCCGAGGTGCGAAGGATATCGAGTACCGGGCTGTCCGGCAGCGCGGCCTTGTCGCACTGGACGAGCCGTGCTTTAACGAATGCCTTCAAGTCGTCCCGATCGGCCTCATGGGCAACTGAGAACTTGTGGGAGAAGTAGGACTGAAGGTCGAATGGGTACTCATCCCACTGCTCGACGAGCATTACAGTGTTCAAGCGAAGACTATGGCGTACACCGAGTTCATAGAATACATTCGGGTTGCGCGCGCTCAGAACTGCGATGACGACGTCGGACGACGCTAATCGTCGAATGATGGCGGCCACCAGATTGCCGAAAGGCTGCTCCATGCGATCCACCGTGATATCAGGCCGAAACTCCAACACGGCTTCCCTGAGGATTGCGTAGGATGGCGGCGCCGGCGGGCGAAAGACGGCCCTGCCTTTGCACCCGAAAGGCCGTGAGCGGAGGCCTCGGCGCGCGCGGGTCATGCATGGTCAACATCCGAGCAGCCGGTCGGCCGGGCTCACGACGCCGGCCGGGCCGCGGTTCAAGACGTGGGTGTAGATCATGGTCGTGGTCACGTCCTTGTGGCCAAGAAGCTCCTGGACGGTGCGGATGTCGCTGCCGTCCTCGAGGAGATGCGTGGCGAACGAGTGGCGCAAGGTGTGGCAGGTGGCGCGCTTGGGGATGCCGGCGGCCAGCACCGCGCTGCGCACCGCGTGCTGCAGGACGGTCTCGTGCAGGTGGTGGCGCCGGCGCTCGCCGGTCAGCCGGTCCACGTAGATGCGCGTGGCCGGGAAGACCCACTGCCACGGCCATTCGCGGCCGGCGCTCAGGAGCTTGCGCGCCAGCCCTCCGGGCAGCTCCACGTAGCCGGCGCCGGTCTCGAGATCCTGCTGGTGCTGCAGGCGCGCGCCCTCCAGCTGGCTCGCGAGCGCGGGCTTCACCGCGCGCGGGAGCATGGTCGCCCGGTCCCTGTTGCCCTTGCCGGCCCGCACCGTGATCTGGTTCCGCGCGAAGTCCACGTCCTTGACGCGCAGCCGGCAGCACTCGAGGAGCCGGAGGCCGCACCCGTACAAGAGGGTCGCCATCAGGCGCGGGACGCCGTCGATCTTCCCCAGCACGGCACGCACTTCCTCGCGCGTGAGAACCACGGGGAGGCGCACCGCTCCCTTCGCGCGCACCACGTCGTCGAGCCACGGCAGGTCCAGACCGAGCACCTCGCGGTACAGGAAGAGCAGGGCCGCGAGGGCCTGGTTCTGGGTCGAGGCCGAGACGCGCTCGCGCGTCGCCAGCGAACTCAGGAAGGCGGTGACGTGCTCGGCGCCGAGCAGCGCCGGATCGCGCCCGCCGTGGAACTCGTGGTAGCGGCGCATCCACTGGAGGTACGCCTCCTCGGTCCGCGTGCTGAGGTGCCGCAGCCGCATGGCCTCGCGGGCGCGGTCGCCGAGCCTCCGGGGGCGGCTGTGCGCCGCGCCGGCGGGCGCCTCGCGCACCGCGCTCGCCCCACCGCGCTCGCGGAGCACGTCTGGCCGGAACGATCTTCCTCGAAGCGCCGTCGTCGGCATCGCAATCCCCGTCGTGCGCATGGAGTCTATCGAGAAGGACGAAGAAGGACAACCCGCCCTGCGCGAGGAGCCCTCACCGGAGGAGAGACGCGCCGCGCGGCTTCTGGTCGCGGCCTTTCTGGACTTGGTGGGCCGGGGCCCTGACGCGCGGCCGCCGCCCCTGAGGAAGCCGCGCGCCGGCGACGCGGGAGCGGATCGCGGACGTGACCGAAGCGCTCGCCGCCGACGTCGCTCTCGGCCGCCTCGATCTCGAGGTGTCGAACGTACTGGCCGGCGGGAGACGAAAACCGTGCCTGAGGGCTCGCGGCTGGTGCTCCCGGATGCAGACCCGGCGGGGAGGCTGCGGATCCTCCGCGCGGTATACGGCGTGCTGACAGAGCACCCCACGGTGATGCCCGAGCCGCTCTTCGTGGACATGGCCGCGCCGCTGGCGGCGAGGATCGCTGGGGATTCGATCGAGGTGGTCGCCAGCAACGACCTGGCCGGCGATCCCCTGCTCAACGTGCAGAAGAAGCTGGAGGTCGACTACCGGCTGGACGGCCTCGCGGCCACGGCGCGAGTCGCCGAAGGGAAGCGGATCGAGATCGGCGCGCTCCGCTGGGCAACGGATCCGCTCGTGCCGCGCCTCGTGTCCGCGGCCGGCGCAGGGTGCACGCTCGAGGCCTGGGAGGGGGGCCGCTACGACCTGGTTCGCGCGGATGTCGGGCGGCAGCTCGTCGAAGCGCCGTCCCTGCCGGAGCCCGTCGAGATTCCGGGCCCGTGGCAGCTCGGTTTCCCGCAAGGCGGCGGCGCGCCCGCGCGCTCCTCGAGCACCGGCCGCGTCCGGTCGCGGAGAGGGTCGCCTTCACCACCTGGAAGCACTGGAGCAAGGACTCGATGCTCCTGCCCTCCGGCCTGATCGGCCCGGTGCGTCTCGTCCCTCAGGCGCGCCTCGCGGTCGAGCGCTGAGCTCCGGCGGCCCGCGTCGAGCCGCACGGGGCGCACCGCCCTCAGCGCACGCGCAAGTGCTGGAGATATTCAGCAGTGATTTGCACGCACGCAATGGAGACCAGCGCGAAGCAGGCATTCACGATCGTGACGATGGAGCAGAGCTGCCGGTACGGGGGCTCCACCGCGCTCGGATCGATCGGGAAGCGCATGGAGCAAGACACGTAGAGCATCAGGACCGCGAACAGCGTCCCGTACATCAGGGCGTGGAGCGGCGGACCAACGAGGGGCAAGCTCTCGAGACGCTCACCGACGCGTCCTAGCCTTCCGATTCCGCGCAAGGCTCAGGCCCTCCTGCTTCGGAGCTTCGTCTGCTCGCAGTACGGGCCGCTCCCCGAGATCTCGTCGTGGGTGCAGCGGGTGTCCTTCTTCTCGGCCTTCGTGCCGTTGCCCTTCTTGCCTGCCATGCGTGCCTCGCTCCTCAGCGTCTCGTCCCTTTGCCCGTCTTCAGGAACTGGCGCCCCTTCGCTGTGAGCCGGTAGCGCTGGCGGCTGCTGCGGGGCTTGTCGGGGATGGTCAGCTCGATCAGGCCCTCCGCGAGCAGGGGCGCCAAGACTTGGTTCCTGAACTTGGTGCGGTCTGTCCGGCCGGCAATCTCCATCAACTCAACTAGCCGCTGTTCTAGCAGGCACTTACGCAAGGTGGCGACTTGGTGCTGACTTAGTGCCGACTTGGTGCCTGACTGGGCCCCGCCTTGGTCCCGCCTTGGTCCCGACCTAGTCCCATCCCCCGCCCCGGCCTCCACCGCCGCCCGCACCTCGGGGTTGGGCCGGAAGATTGCCGTGGTGAAGCCGCTCGTCTCCCACACGGGCTCGGGGTAGCCGCCGTCGCGCGCCTCGTCGCGGATGCGCTTGACGCCGGTCCCGGCCTTCTCGATGAAGTCGATCCGGTGCAGCAGATCGGCGATCACGGCGTTCCGCCGCACGCTCTTCTTGCCGAGGTCGGCCAGCGTCATCCCTTTCGGCAGGCCTCCCGGGCTCACGACCTCGATGCGGTCGGTATAGAGCTCGACGAAGACGTTGGCGCCGTCCATGTACCAATCCCGGTGCATGACGGCGTTGATGATGGCCTCGCGCAGCCCCTTCATCGGGTACTCGGGGATGTCTTGCCGCTGGACGGCCTCGATCTTCCAGGCGGCGCGCGTGTTTCTCGCGACGAAGCGCATGGCGTCCTCGATGTCCGCCACGATGCCGCCGTCGAAGTCCTTGCGGTCGAGCACGTCCACCTTGTCCGTCCCCTTCCCGAGGAGGCAGGTGATGTATGCCTGGTTGAAGAAGTGCCGCACGTTCTTCGCGAAGAACAGCACGCCGGCGTTGCGGAAGAGGAGCTTGCCGCCGGCGCGCTCGGCCGCCTCGATGTTGACCAGCACGTCCTCGGTGCGCGGCCGGCCGGTGATCCCGGAGAGCTTCAGCCACGCGTTGTACTTGGCGCGGTCGAAGTCCTGCGGGTAGCGGAAGCGGGGACAGGGCGAAAGATCGAAGCGGATCGCTCCCTCGCTCCGGAAGAAGTCGCGGATCTCGTCGCGCGACAGCTTCTGCGTGACTGCGCCCTGCCGCCAGAAGAACCCGTCGCTGCACTGGACGGGCTTGGCGTCGCTCTCGCGGACGTGCACCACGATCACCTCGTCCACCGGCTCGACGAGGACCTTCACGGGCGGGTCGCAGTTGCGGGCGATGTCCTGGATTCGGGCGCGGAGCGGGTTCGAGTCCTTCAGGCCGGCCACGCTGCGGTCGTCCCGCACGCCGAGCAGGATTCGCCCGCCGATGGTGTTGGCCATCGCCACCAGATCGCGGGCGAGGTTCGCGGGGAGGCTTTCCTTGAACTCGAGGGTGGTTCCCTCGCCCTGCTGCACGACGATTCGCAGGTCCGCGGGCTTCATTTCGCTCTCCCCGGAGTGCACATCCGGCGCCAGGCGCACGCGGCGCACTTCCTTGCGGCCGGAGCAGCCGCCAGCATACCGCCCCGCGGCGCCGTGGCCGCACCCCACGTGCCCCTCTTCACGTCATGGATGTAATCGTGGTCCACCGAACACGGCTTGCGCTTGCGCTGGTCGAGTTCGTACACCTCCACGTAGTCCGGCCGCCGCCTGCCACCCAGCGCGGCAGCCTCAACCTGCGCTTCGGTCCGCCCGAATCCCCGCGCGCTTCCCGGCCAGGCTGCTAACCTAGGAGCACTTTTGTCCCAACAGCCCGGGGGTGCACATGACCGGCACGGCGATCTACGACCTCATCTACGACTGGAACCTGGCCGGCAAGCCTGCCCCGAACTCGCGCCGCAGGATCCAGTTCGACGACGAGACGCTCCGCGACGGGCTGCAGAACCCGGCGGTGCACAACCCCTCGATCGACGAGAAGATCAAGATCCTGCACCTGATGGATCGCATCGGCATCGACACCGCCGACCTCGGCCTGCCCGGCGCCGGGCCGCACCACGTGTCGCACATCGAGGCGCTGGCGCGCGAGATCGCCACCGCCCGCCTGAAGGTGGCCGCGAACGTGGCCTGCCGCACGGTCGTGGGCGACGTCGAGCCGGTCGCCGGCCTGACGCAGCGCGTCGGCATCCCGATCGAGTGCTGCTGCTTCATCGGCTCGAGCGAGATCCGGCGCTACACCGAGGACTGGGACCTCGACCGCATGATGCGCAGCATCGACGAGACCCTGTCCTTCTGCCGCGATCACCAGCTGCCGGTGATGTTCGTCACCGAGGACACCACGCGCGCGCGGCCCGAGGTGCTGGAGAAGCTCTACGGCCTGGCCATCGACCTCGGCGCCAAGCGCCTGTGCTTCTGCGACACCTGCGGCCACGCCACGCCGGACGGCGCGCGCAACCTGATCCGCTTCGCCAAGGACCTGGTGCGCCGGAAGGCGCCGGGCAGCAAGATCAAGATCGACTGGCACGGGCACGAGGACCGGGGTCTCGGCGTGATCAACTCGATCGCCGCGGTCCAGGCCGGGGCGCACCGCGTGCACGGCGCGGGCTGCGGCATCGGCGAGCGCTCAGGGAACGCCGCCATGGACCTGATCCTGGTCAACCTCAAGCTCATGGGCCTGATCGACAACGACCTGTCCGCCCTCGGCGAGTACGTCCAGACGGTCAGCGCGGCCGTGCGCCTGCCCCTTCCCCACAACTACCCGGTCTTCGGCACGGACGCGTTCGAGACCGCGACCGGGGTGCACGCCGCGGCCGTGATCAAGGCCATCAGGAAGGGCGACGTCACGCTCGCCAACCTGGTCTACAGCGGGGTGCCGGCCCACGAGTTCGGCATGGAGCAGAAGATCCGCATCGGCCCGATGAGCGGCAAGTCGAACGTGGTCTACTGGCTCGAGCGCCACGGCCACGAGCCGACCGAGGCCCTGATCGACCTGGTCTTCGAGGCGGGAAAGAACTCGCCGCGGCTCCTGACCGACGCCGAGGTCGAGGCGGTCATCGCGCGGCAGAAAGCTTGAGCGCCGGCAGGCGCAAGCGGGCCGCGCGGAAGAGAGATCAGCTCACGGCGATCTTCATGAGGTGCGGGTGCACACGAGCGAACTCTTGGAAGCCGCACTTGTGGCACTTGTGGTAGCAGCGGATCTGCCGCTTCAGGCAGGTGTCCTCGGTGATGTGCTGCTGGAAGAGGGGCTGGGACTCCCCCTCGCTCCCCACGTCAGGGCATAGGCGGAACGTCGCGCGCGGCCGATTGTCGGAGACCATCGATCCACCATTCCCGCCGCCGCAGGCGGCCTAGATGGGCCGTCCAAACACTGGACACCCTGAACCAACCGTAGCACGGAAGATTACCGACTGCCGGGAGGGAAACCAAGTTTTCCGAGAGAGAAGCCCGCTTCGCGAAGCGCGCGCAGCGCCCGTTCAGCGGTCTTCGGCGCCTCGCGCGCATGCGCGGGCAGTTCGACGGAAAGCACTCCAGAGTATTGGATTGCGTCGATCCTCCGGGCGATCGCCGGCAAGTCGATCGCCCCTTCCCCGAAGAAGCGGTGCTCGTGCTGTCCCACGGTTGCATCATCGAGATGGAGGTTCTTCAGCACCGCCCGATGCTGCTCGAGGTGGGCATCGAAGGGCGGCGCTTCCCGCGCGGCGAGATGCCCGATGTCGATCGTGAGCCACAAGTCGAAGCCCGAGAGGCGCGCCCGCAGCCGCTCGTAGTCGGCGAGCGTCTCGACCCGCATGTCAGGCTCCGGCTCGAAGCAAAGCAGCACGCCTTGCTCGGCCGCGTGCTCGAGCACGGGCTTCAGCCGCTCGGCCAGGAGGTCGAGGGCCGCGTCGCCTTGCGGCGCATCCGCCTCGCTCGCGCCCGACCAGATCGAGACCAGGGGGCTTTCCACCTCGACCGCCAGGTCGATCAACCAGAGGTAGAACTCCTGCCGCCGCTCGAAGCCCCGGCTGCTGAGGAGCGCCGGCCAGTGCTTCTGCCGCGGATCGAGGACGTAACGCGCGCCGCTCTCGATCGTGACCCCGAGGCGCGTCTCCTCGAGCATGCGGCGGAAGCCCGCGACCTCGGCGGGCGCGGCGCGGAAGGGGTCGAGGTGGGCAACGTCCGGGGTGAGGGCGATGCCGTCGTAGCCCAGGCCGGCCAGCACCCGCACCACGTCCTCGAGCCGGTGGTGCGCGAAGCCGTTGCTGTTGTAGTAGATGGGCAAGGGACTGCCCTACCCGAGCCGCAGGAGCGCGAGGAACCCGCCGTCCGGACCGCCCGGCGCCGGAATGGTCTCCTCCTGCCTGAGAAGACGCAGGGCCGGGTTCGCCACCAGCACGCGCGAGACCACGCCGCTGTTCTCCTCTTCCTCCAGGCTGCAGGTCGAGTACGCGACGCGGCCGCTGTGCTTCAAGAAAGAGAGCGCCCGCACCAGCAGGCCGTGGCCTTGCTCGGCCAGGCCGCGGATGGCGTCTTGCGACACGCGCCAGCGCACCTCGGGCCGGCGCGCGAGCACGCCGGTGTTCGAGCAGGGCACGTCGACGAGCACCGCGTCGAAGGGCTGCTGCAGCGCCTCGGGCAGGGCTGCTGCCGGGTCGTGGGCCACGGGATCGAACGCGAGCGGCGTGACGCCGCGGATTCACAAGCGCGCGCAGTTCTCGACCACGCGCGCCAGGCGTTCGGGGTCCCGGTCCACCGCCACGATCTCGGCTTGGCCCGCGGCCAGCTCCGCGAGATGCGTGGCCTTGCCGCCCGGCGCCGCGCACAGGTCGAGGATGCGCTCCCCCGGCTTCGGCTCGAGCGCGCGCGCCACCTTCATGGCCGCCTCGTCCTGCAGGTAGAAGAGCCCCTCGCCGAAGGCCGCGCTCCTGACCGCCTCGAGCGGCGACGCGTCCAGCAGGATCGCCTCCTCGGCCTGGCCGGCGCCGGCCGCGAGCCCCTCGCTCTGCAGGCGCCGCAGCAGACCCTCGCGGTCGGTCTGCAGGCGGTTGATGCGCGCCGACACGCGCGGCCGCGCGTTGGCGGCGAGCAGGATCCCCTCGACCACCGCGCGATCGTGGCGCTTGAGCCAGCGCTCGACCAGGAAGGCCGGCATCGAGTGCACCTGCGCCAGGTAGAGGGCGCGGTTCTCGTCGGGATGGATGAAGACGTCGCGCGAGAAAAAGGCCACCTTGCCCTCGGAGAGCGGCAGGCGCTTGCACGGCGACGCCCCGCCGCGGTCGAGCGCGGAGTCGGTCTTGTTCACCTCGCGCAGCATCTGGCGCAGGATGCCGTTGACGAAGGCCTTGGCCCCGCCGTGGCGGTTGGCCAGCGCCTCCACCGCTTCCGAGACGGCGGCGTGCGGAGGGATGCCGTCGAGGAAGAGCACCTGGTAGACGCCGAGGCGCAGCGCCTGCAGGCAGTCGTTCTCGATCTCGGAGATGCGCGGTCGCGAGAAGGCGGCGATGACGCAGTCGAGGGTGAGGCGGCGGCGCAGCACGCCGTAGACCAGCTCGAGCAGGAGGCGGCGCGCGCGCGCGTCCAGGCGCTCCTCGACCCTGAGGCGCTCGATCGCGTCCGGCACGAGCCGCGTGCGCGAGCGTTCGACCAGCTCGAGCGCCTCGACCGCGAGAGCGCGCGCGTTCGCCGGCTCGGGCTGGAAGCGCAGGCCGCGCACCGGGCCGCGGCGGCCGCCGCCCGGCCTCCTGTCCCCTGCCGCGCTCATAGCAGCCTCGCGCCTTCCTCGAGCGGGAAGCCGCGCAGGAAGGACGCGGCGTCCGCTTCCTGGCGGCCGGCGCGCAGCAGGCGCAGGATGCGCAGGCTGCCGTAGCCCGTGCCCACCACCAGCTCGTCGCTGGCGCGGATCACGGTCCCGGGCATGACCTGGGGCGCGCCGCTTTCGACCACCTCGCTCCGCCGCACGATGATGCGCTCCGGCAGCCCGCCCTTCCGCGGCAGGTGCGTGTACGCCGCGGGCCAGGGCGTCATGGCGCGAACGTGGTCGCGCACGCGCTTCGCCGACTTCTCCCAGGGAATGCGCCCCTCGTCCTTCTCGAGCTGCGGGGCGTGCGTGGCCGCGGCGTGGTCCTGCGGCGTGCGCGGCGCCTCGCCCGCCTCGATCAGGTCGATGTTGCGCAGGAGCACGCGCGCGCCGAGGACCGCGAGGCGCGCGCTCAGCTCGCCCGCGGTCTCATCCGCAGCGATCTCCGTGCGCTCGACGTCGATGACGTCGCCCGCGTCCACCTCCAGCACCACGTACTGCAGGGTGACGCCGCCCTTCTCTTCCCCGGCCTGGATGGCGCGCGCGATCGGCGCCGCGCCGCGCCAGGCGGGCAAGACCGAGCCGTGCAGGTTGACCGTGCCCTTCCGCGGCAGCGCGAGCATGGTCCGGCCCAGGATCTGCCCGTAGGCCGCCACCACCACCAGATCGAGCGCGGCCGCGCGCAGGCGCTCGACGGACTCGACCGAGTTGATGCGCGGCGGCTGGAAGAGCGGCAGGCTGAACGCGCGCGCGCGCTCCGCCACCGGGGAGGGCTCGACCTTGCGGCCGCGCCCTTTCGGCCGATCCGGCGGCGTGACCACGAGGCAGACCTCGTGGCAGGACGCCGCGAGCGCGTCCAGCGCCGGCACGGCGAACTCGGAAGTGCCGAACAGGGCGGTTCTCATGAGTCCTTGGCGGGTGCTCCGCCCGCGCGGCGCTGGAGGAGAGTGCTCAGAGGTCGATGCCGAGGTGTTCCCGGCAGAGCGCCTTCAGCCGATCGACGGTGTGCCCGCCCCCGATGACGCGGTGCGACTCCTCGCCGGCCTTGAACAGGATGAGCGTCGGGATGGCCGTGACCCGGTAGCGCACCGCGATCTCCGGGCTGTCCTGGGTGTTGTGCTTCGCCACCTTGAGCTTGCCCTTGACCTCGCCGGCGAAGCGCTCGATGGTCGGCGAGAGCTGGCGGCAGGGACCGCACCAGGGCGCCCAGAAGTCGACCAGGACCGGCAGCTGCGCCTGCAGCACCTCGGCGGCGAAGCTCTCGTCGGTGACCTCGATCACGTTCTCTGCCATCGCAAGTAACCTCCGCCGCTTCGCCCGGAAACGCGAGCGAGCGCTGATTTCGTGCCTACTGAGCCTGCTGCTCCATCTCGCGGACCGGCGCGCTCGCGCCGGCCGCCTCGCTCGCCAGGAGGGGCTGCGGCTCGTCCTGACGCTCCAGCAGGAGATCCTGCTGCTCGTCCGGCGCCAGCATCCCGGCCTCCATCATCTCGATCTCGTCATCCGACAGGTCGCGCTCGTCCAAGAGGACGATCTCGATGTCGGCGAAGCAGCCGGCCTGCACCGCGCGGATGCGCCGCCGGCGCAGGAGCTCGAGGAGCGCGAGGAAGCGACCGAGGACTTCCTGACGGTCCTTCTGGCCCTCGAACAAACCCTTGAATGTTATCGAGCGCGCGGCGCGGACGATACGGAATACCTCGTCGATCACCTCGCGCAGCGGCTTCTCGTTGGGAATCAGGCGCGGCGCGCGGTCGAGCCCGGTCTCGGCGAGGATGGCCGAGAAGGCGCGCAGCAGGTCCCAGACGTCGACCTCGTCGAGCTCGACCTCCTGCTCCTGCCCCGCCTGGCGCGGCGGCGCGTAGGGGAAGATGCGCGAGCGCTCGAGCGCCAGCCCGTCGAGGTCGCGCGACGCCAGCTTGAACTGCTTGTAGGCCAGGAGCTGCTGGATCAGCTCGTCCTCCGGGTCCAGCTCCTCGTCGAGATCGACCGCCTCTTCCACCGGCAGGAGCTTGCGCGACTTGATGAGCATCAAGGTCGCCGCCATGACCAGGAACTCCGAGGCCAGGTCCACGTCGAGCTGCTCGAGCCCCTTCAAGTACTCGAAGTAGCGGTCGCAGATCGTGGCGATCGGGATGTCGTGGATCTCCACCTCCTCCTCGCGAATGAGATGGAGCAGGAGGTCGAGAGGCCCGCTGAAGTTGTCGAGGCTGACCGTGTAACTCATGGCTCAGCCGAACGTCCAGTTGATGAAGAGGTCGCTCCACCAGCGCCACGCCTGGCCCGCGGGCTGCATGATCCACCTGAATGCACCGCTGAGCAACAGCGCGATGAGAATGAAGATGCCGATTCCATCGAGCCGGTAGAACGCGCCCCTGATCTGTCTCGGCAGGAAATAGGCGACGAGACGCGAGCCGTCAAGCGGCGGCAGCGGAACCAGGTTGAAGAACGCCAGAAAGAGGTTGATCTTGATGCCCCAGCCCAGCAGGCGCGAGACCACGGTCCCGTCCTCGACCAGCGGGGCGTCGCCCCGCTGCAGCAGCACGTAGGCGGCCGTGAAGAGGAGCGCGAGCAGGACGTTGCTCGCCGGGCCGGCGAGCGCCACGAGCGCGAAGTCGCGCGCCGGCGAACGCATGCACTCCGGCCGAACCGGCACGGGCCGGCCCGCGCCGATGAGGAACGACGACTGGGCGAAGATGAGCAGCGCCGGCGCGAGCACCGAGAGGAACGGATCCAGGTGCTTGAAGGGGTTCAGGGTCACGCGGCCGCGCTCCCCGGGCGTGGGGTCGCCGAGCGCGTGAGCGACGAACGCGTGCGCCGATTCGTGGAGCGAGATCGACACGAGGAGGACGAGGAGCGCGCCGACCGTGCTGGCGTTGACCGTTAAATCGGGCAAGGACCCACTCCCGACTGTTGTTCCCGAACAGGCTACCCCAATATGATGGGGGAGAGAACGAGTCGGCGGGCGGCGCGCGGCCTGGAGCGCGCGCGCCGCATGGCGTGCCTTGCGCCCAGAGCACGGCGTCGGGCGCCCTTCACTGAACGGCGGAAGTCCCAGCAGTGACCAGAGAAGCGGCCAGGGTGGACCCCGGTGAGCAGACCCTCGCGGAGGGCCGCGCCGTGCTCGAGGCAGGCTCCCGCTGCCTGGCGGCCCTGGCGCGCGAACTCGGACAGCCCTTTTTGCAGGCGGTCGAGACCATCCTCGCCTGCAAGCGCCAGCTCGTGGTCACGGGCATCGGCAAGGCCGGGCACGTGGCCACAAAGGTCTCCGGGACCTTCGCCAGCACCGGCACCCCTTCCATATATTTGCATCCCGCCGATGCCCTGCACGGAGACCTCGGCCGCCTGGGCCCTGACGACGTGGTCCTGGCCCTCTCCAATTCCGGGGCATCCTCCGAGATCGTGCGCCTCCTTCAGCCCATCCGCAGCATCGGCGCGCCGATCATCGCCGTGACAAGCGCAGCCGATTCGCCCCTCGCGGCCGAGGCGGACGTGTGCCTCGGTTACGGCAAGCACGAGGAAGCCGGGCTCTTCGGGCTCGCTCCCACCACGTCCACCACGGCCATGCTCGCGCTCGGAGACGCCCTGGCCATGGCCGTGCTCTCGCGCCGCGGCTTCACTCCCGCCCAGTTCGCCCGCTACCACCCGGGAGGGGCGCTCGGCCGCAGCCTGATGCGGGTCGGCGAGGTGATGCGACAGGGCGAAAAGAACCCCTTCACAACGGAAGATAAGCCGCTTTTCGAAGTCCTCCGCCTCATGACGACGACGGTGGGACGCCCAGGCGCGGCAAGTATCACGAATGATGACGGTGTTTTGACGGGCTTCTACACGGACGGTGATTTCCGTAGACACATGGACGAGCTGGTCTCGGGTAAGTCCCAGTCCAGCGAGATCAGCTTCCTGAAGCGTCCGATCCGGGAGCTCATGACCCGGAACCCCAAGACGATCCGGCCGGAGCAGCTCGTGGGCGAGGCCGTGCGCCTCCTCAGCGAGCGCAAGATCGACCAGCTCCCCGTGGTGGACGAGCACATGCGTCCCGTTGGCCTGCTGGACGTTCAGGATCTGCTCGACGTGAGGGTGTTGGGATGATCCCACCCGTTATTCATGAAGATGCGGCCCGGGGAATCCGGCTTCTCTTGCTGGACGTGGACGGGGTCCTGACCGACGGCCGGCTCTACTACGGGAACGGCGGGGAGGAGATCAAGGCCTTCCACGTGCGGGACGGCCTCGGCATCACCCTGCTGCATCGCGCCGGGGTCGAGACCGGCATCGTGTCCGGCCGCGCGGACGCCTGCGTGCGGCGGCGCGCCGAGGAGCTGGGCATCTCGCTCGTCGTGCTCGGCGAGCAACGAAAAGGGATCGCGGTCAAGAGGATCATGGCCGAGCGCGGCCTGCCGCGGGAGGCGGTCGCGTTCCTGGGCGATGACGTCAACGACCTGCCGGCCCTGTCCGAGGTCGGGGTGCCGATCGCCGTGGCTGACGCCCACCCGGACGTGATGTCGTTCGCGCGCTACACCACGCGCGCGGCGGGCGGATGCGGGGCGGTGCGCGAGGTGGCGGACGCCATCCTCGGCGTGGGCCAGGCGCTCGGTGAGGAGGAGGCGCCATGAGACGCCGCTGGGTGCGCTTCGCGCTGCTCCTCGCGGTCGGCCTGATCGCGGTCTGGGTGCTGGGCGTGCGCTCGGGCGAGACCTTCTTCGGCCGCAGGCAGGAGCGCGTCAAGGTCGACCCCGAGGAAGCGCGGCGCGTGCGCGAGAGCCAGACCGGCTCGGACGTGGACGTGGCCCTGACCGGCGCGATGATCCCGATCCGCGAGGAGCTGGCCGATCAGCCCGGCGTCCTGGTCCTCAAGTACGGCATCCACATCGGCCACAGCGCCAGCGGCGGCTCCAAGAGGATGCCGGCAGAGGACGTGATCGTCGACATCTACAACAAGAAGCCGCCGCCCGACGAGCGCATCGTGGCGCGCGCCTCGGGCGACGAGGCGCTCATCGAGTTCCAGAGCGCGCCCGACGCCAAGGCCGGCTTCCGCGACACCGTCATCGAGGGAATGACCTTCCTCAAGAACACGCGCGTCGAGTACCTCGACGAAGCGGGCCAGCCGGCCACCACCATGACCAGCGAGCAGCTGCAGGTGACCGAGGAGCGCTTCCGCGTGCCGGGCCACGCCGTCATCACACAGGAGGGCCTGAAGGTCGAGGGAGACGTCCTCTCCTACGAGAAGGCGACCGGCGCGTTCGAGTTCGAGCAGAACGTCAAGGTCGAGGGCACGCGCTTCGCCCTGCCCGAGACCGGCGCGGCGGAAGAGGAGCCGGCCACGGAGGAGAAGCCCGCGGTCGAGGGAGAGCCTCCGGCCGTGGAGACCGTGACGACCGTGTCGTGCGACGGCCGCTTCACCTACCTCCCGGCCGAGGATGAGTCGGGCGGCGCCGCCATCACCGGGAAGCAAGACGCGGCCGAGGCGCTGGGCAAGGTCAAGGGCGGACTGCTCACCTTCCGCGAGAACGTCACCGGCAGGCAGGACCAGAGCACGCTGCTCTGCGAGGAGCTCGAGATCAACATCGAGTCGGTGAAGGAGCCGGAGGGCGCGAAGCCGGAAGAGAAGAAGGAAGACAAAGAGCGCCTCGAGGTCACGCGCGTGATCGCACGCGGGGCGCCGGGCCGGCCCGCTCTCTTGAAGGACCCGCAGGGCACGCTCGAGGGCGAGACCCTGACCATGGTGAAGACCGAGGCCGGCCAGGTCGTCACGCTGCTCGGCGAGCCGCGCATCCACGACGCCACCTTCGGCGGCCCGAAGCCAACGGAGACTGGCGCCGCGCCGGAAGAGGGCGCGGCCGAGGCCGAGGAAGGCGCGGCCGCGCCGCCAGAGAGCCGCGCGCTCACCTTCTCCGCCGGAGCGCGGCGCCAGATCCAGCTCCGGCCCGCCGCGCCTCCTCCGGGTGAAGCGCCGCAGGCAAAGGGCGCCGAAAAGACGCGCAAGATCCTCCTCGAACTGGAAGACACGGCCTTCCTCGAGACCAAGAGCGACACGCCGGAGAACGACTTCCGCATCGAGGGGCACCGCTTGCACCTCGACGTGCTGCAGACCGAGAAGGAGACGCCGGAGGGCACTGCCACCGACATGCGCCTCGAGCGGCTGCTCGCCACGGGCGCGGCGCGCGGCCTGTTCTCGGGCGGGGTGTTCACCGGCGACCAGGTCGAGGCCTTCCCGCGCGCCGGCTCCACGGACAGCTCGCAGTTCGAGATCCACGTGTCGCCCAACCCGGACGTGTTTCTCGTCTCGAAGCTCGAGGGCGAGACCGCCGGCGAGCGCCGCGTGCGCATCCGTTCGGACAAGGGCGAGCTGACCTACGTGCCCGCCGCCACGGAAGAAGAGAAGACGCAGGCGGTCTTCACCGGGCCCACGCTCCTCACCGTGGAAGAAGCCGGCCAGCTCACCACCACGCTCAACGCGGACACGCGCGTGACCGTGGTGCTCGACACGGCCGCAGGGGAGGGCGGCGACGCGCTCTCCTCGATGGTGGCCGAGGGGAACGTCAGCTTCGAAAACGTGCCCCAGGGAGTGACCGGCACGGGCGAGCGCTTGACGCTCGTGCCGACCGAGGCGGGCCGCTACCGCTTCCGCCTGTCGGGCAGCGCCGAGCGGCCCGCGGTCGCCCACTCAGCCGCCGAGGGCGAGGCGTCGCGGGACGTGGCCGCGCTCGACATCGACTTCGATCCGGACAGCGGGCGGCTGAACGCCAAGGGCCGGGTCGAGGCGCGCGGCACCGGCCTCTCGCTCGGCGAGGACATGGGCCCGGCGCTCGCGGAGGCGCAAGTGACCGCCGATCCGAGCGTGCTGAAGTGCGAGGATCTGCAGGTCTTCTCGGACGAGAGCGGCGGCTCGGTGGTCGAGGCCAGGACGGACGTGCGCTTCGAGGACCCGGCGCGCCGCCTGTCGGCCACGGCCGACCAGCTCTTCTACGAGGAGACCGCCGGCAAGGCGCGGCTCCTCGGCCGGGAGTACGAGCCCGCGTTCGTCACGCGCGGCGCCGCGCCAGGCAGCGACGGCCGGCCGCCGCGCACGGTGTCGATCGGCGGGCCGGAGGTCCTGCTCGACCAGGCGAGCAACACCTTGACGTGCGAGCGGAACGGGGTCGTGCGCCTGGTGCGGCCCGAGTTCGAGGGCGCGAAGGAGCAGCGCGTGGACGGCCGCTCGGCCGGCCCGGTGCGCTACTTCCAGGACCGGCTCGTGCTGCAGCAGGACGTGGTGGTCGGCTTCGCCGAGGACGGGGTCGAGACGCGCGCGCTCTGGTGCGACCTGGCCACCGTGCTCTTCTCGGAGCAGGAGCCGGAGGCGCCGGCAGAGGAGAGCGCGGCAGAGGGCGAAACGGCCGGCGCCGAGGCCGCTGGCGCCGTTGCCGCGCCGGGCAGCGCGCGCGAGGACAGCGGCTTCGACCGCCTCGTCGCCGAGGGCCGCATCCACTTCGAAGAGACCGCGCCGCGCGAGATGATCGCCGAGGGACAGCGCCTCGAGTGGATCATGAACGAGGCGGACGAAGTGCTCATCCTCAGCGGAACCAACCCGCAGTGCTGGATCGTGGGCCTGCTGGGTGATAAAGACTTCCGAGACGAGGCGGATTGGTTCCGCCTGCACCGGATCTCGAACGAAGTCCAGGCGGAGAACGGCAGGACCGTTTTCATCCAGGAAGTGAGCCGGCGGTAACGCCATGCAGGGAGGGCCGCGCGAGCGCGTGAAGGCGGGCATTGCCACGACGAGCGGGCGGATCGCGGGCCTCGCGGCCCTGGCGCTCCTCTTCTTCGCCGGCTTGCCCCTGGCGCGCGCGCAGCAGCCGGCCGGCAAGGAAGCGACCGTTCCCCCGCCCGAGACGCGGCAGCGGCGCTTCGTCCTCGACTACGAGGGCGCGGTGCGCCACGTGGTGCGCGACGGTGATCCCCTGACCGGCGACGCGCCGCTGGTGATCGCGGTCGCGGGCGGGGCCAAGCTCTGGTTCGACAACCGCTTCCTCACCGCCAAGAACCTGCTGGTCTGGATCGACCCCGACTCGCTCGAGGACGGCGCGGCCGAGCGGCCGGACGAGTTCCCCTACGGCGTGGAGGCGCCCATCGAGCGGCGCGGGCCGCCTTCCGAGGACTTCGCCGCGGTCAACGACCTGGACGGGCCGCCGCCGCAGGTGGCCATCGGCCGCGTGCGCGAGATCTACGCCGAGGGCGACGTGTACATCGCCGAGGGCAAGAAGCGCATCTTCCAGGCCGAGCGCGCCTACTTCAACCTGATCGAGAACCGCTCGCTCATCATCAACGGCGAGATCCGCACCGACCTCGAGAGCATGGCGATCACGCCCGGCGCCGAGGAGGAGGCGAAGGAAGAAGACTCGGCGCGCGACGAGCGCGAGCGGCCCGTGCCCATCGTCATCCGCGCCGCCGAGATCCGCGGGGTGTCGAAGGGCCTGTACGAGGCGGACAACGCCAAGGTCACGACGTGCACCTTCGCCGAGCCCGGCTACCACATCGCCATGGACAAGGCGGTCTACGAGGAGCAGGTCACGCGCCTCGGCGGGCAGATCAGCGGCTACGGCAACCGCTTCGTGCTCGGCGACGTGCCGCTCTTGTCGCTGCCGTACTTCACGATCCGCACGGGCGTGGAGAGCCCGCTGCCGCTCATCGGCTTCTCCGCCGGCGTCTCCAGCCAGTACGGCCTCTACGTCAAGACGCGCTGGGGGAACGCGTTCGAGGAATTGGGCAACGAGGTCAACCGCCGCCTCGGCATCGAGGGCAGCTTCAGCGGCCTGTGGTTCGCCGACGTCAACCTCTACACCGCGCGCGGGCTGGGGATCGGCGGCGGGGTCGAGTATGAGACGCGCGACAAGTACTTCGGCAAGACCGAGTTCTTCGTCATCTACGACATGCGCGGCGAGGACACGAAGCGCGGCTACGACGAGGACCGCCAGGAGAGCCACAGCGGCTTCCGCGGACACTTCAAGACGCAGAACCGCTTCTTCCTGCCGGACGACTGGCAGCTCGACACCGAGCTGAACTACGTCAGCGACCGCAACTTCTTGAAGGAGTTCAAGGAGAAGGAGTTCGACGAGGAGAAGGAGCCGGAGACCTACGCCTACCTGAAGAAGCAGGACGGCGACACCGCGGTCACCGCGACCGCGCGCTTCCGCCTCAACACCTGGCAGACGCAGACGCAGTACCTGCCGCAGGTCACGTATGACGTCATCTCGCGGCCGATCGCGTCGTTCCCGGACTTCGGCGAGTATCTCGGCATGCCGGAGCCGGTGCGCCTCTACTGGACGCACCGCTCGGAGGCGGCCTTCGTCAACCGCTTGATCGGCTCGGACGCCGACGAGGAAGAGGACGACGACGACGAGTATGACGCGGGCTCGGCGCTGCGCGTGGATAACATCGACCGCCTGAACATGCCCTTCGAGGTCGGGGACTTCGGCTTCGATCCCTACTTCGAGAACCGCGTGACCGCGTGGCTCGGCGACGCGGACGAGGACGGGGGCGGCGGCGGCCTGCGCGAGGGCATGACCATCGGCTTCAACGCCAACACCCAGTACTCGCGCACCGACCCGGACGTCGAGTCCGAGTACTGGAACATCCACGGCATCCGCCACATCCTCATCCCGTCGCTGCGCTATCGCTGGACCTTCCTCTCCACGCGCGAGTCCCGGGACTTGGTGCAGTACGACAGCGTGGAGCGCTTCGACCGGCTGCACGTGCTCGTGCCCGGCTTGAACAGCCGCTACCAGACCAAGCGCATGACGCGCCGCGGCCCGGAGACCGTGACCTTCTTCGAGTACGACGTGCAGCAGCCGCTCGTCTTCGACAACGCGCGCGAGGACGACCAGCAGTTCCTCGGCGACCTGCACTTCGAGGCGCGCTACCGGCCCGACCTCGACCAGTACCTGCTGCGAAACTCCTACTTCCGGCTGATCACCGACCTCAACTGGAACGACGCCGCGCTCGACACCTTCCGCGCCGAGTTCCGCACCGAGCCGGGCCCGGACTTCTTCACGCGCCTGGCCTACTCCTACGCGCGCCGCGGCCGCGTGAGCCCGACGCTTGCCCTCGAGGGCTTCCCGCCGACCAACGTCCGCGACGAGCCGCTCAACGCCCTCACCTTCGAGATCGGCTACCAGGCCACGCGCCTGTGGGAGTTCGTCTTCCTCGAGCAGCTCGACATCAGCGGCGCCGGCGGCGGCGAGACGCGCGCCATCGTGCGGCGCAGCACCCACGACTGGCTCTTCGAGTTCGGCCTGGGCACGGGCGGCGGCGGCGGCGTCAACTTCGCCGTGTCCCCCATCGCCTTCTTCGAGCGCAAGGAGCGCGAGCGCTTCCGCTCCGCCCTGTCCGACGGCTACGACCTCACCCCCATCTTCGACGAACCGACCTACGCCGCCGGCCCGGCCTTCGGCTCCCAGCCCACCTTCTCCGGCGGCCCGCCCGAACCGCCGGTCCAGGAGGTCGAGAGGCCGTAGGGGAGGGGCGGCGAGCCGGGCCCGTCGGCCCACGGAATGCACGCCTCTCCCAGGCGCCGCCGCTCCCCTTGCCCAACTCCACCGCCCGCAACGGGCGCGGGCGCGTGCGTCCGGCCCCGGCCGGCGAGGCTATTCTGAAGAGAGCATGAGCACCGGCAGTCCTAACACGCGACGAGTGGACCTTCCCGTCACCGGCATGAGCTGCGGCGCGTGCGTCCGGCACGTCGAGAAGGCGCTGCGGGAGAGCAAGGGGGTGGAATCCGTCACGGTGAACCTGGCCACCGAGCGCGCCACGGTGCAGTTCGACCCGGCGGTCACGTCGCTCGCGGCGCTGGCGGCGGCGGTGAACGACGCGGGCTACGCGCTGATCCTGCCCGACGCGGAACAGGACGCCGAAGACGTACCAGCCGACGCGCTGGAGGAGGACGATCCCGCGGCCGCGGCGCGCCGTCGCGAAGTCGCGGACGTCCGCCGCCGATTCCTGGTCGCGATCCTGTTCGGCGCCCCCGTCGTCGTGTTGGGGATGACCCACGGCCGCCTGGGCATTCCGCACGAGGCGTGGATCCAACTGCTCCTCACCCTGCCGGTCCTGCTCTTCGCCGGCGGCGGGTACTACCTGCGCGCGTGGGCGGCGCTTCGCCACGGGACCGCGGACATGAACTCGCTGGTGGCGCTGGGCACCGGCGCCGCCTTCCTCTACTCGCTGCTGGCCACCGCCGGCCCTTCGCTCGTGAGCGTGCAGGGGGGTGCAGAGCATCCGCAGGTCTACTTCGAGACGGTCTGCGGCATCATCGCCCTGGTGCTCATGGGGAAACTGCTGGAGTCCATTGCCCGCTCCCGCACCTCCCAGGCGCTCTGCAAGCTGGCGAAACGGCAGGCGAAGAGCGCGCGGGTCTGGAAGGACGGCCGTGAGGTGGAGGTGCCGGTGGGCCGGGTGCAGGCGGGGGACGAGGTGGTGGTGCGTCCCGGCGAGACGGTTCCCCTGGACGGCGAGGTGGTGGACGGGTCGTCCAGCGTCGACGAGTCCCTTCTCACCGGCGAGAGCCGTCCGGTGACCAAGTCCGCCGGCGATGAAGTGACCGGCGCCACCCTGAACCGGCACGGCTCGTTCCGCTTCCGCGTGACGCGGGTGGGGAAGGACACGGTGCTGCAGCAGATCGTGCGGTTGGTGGAGGAGGCGCAGGGTTCGCGGGCGCCCATCCAGCGTCTCGCCGACCGGGTGAGCGCGGTCTTCGTTCCCGTCGTGCTCTTTTTGGCGGTGATCACCTTTCTCGCCTGGTTCCTCGCCGCCCCCGCGGAGTCGCGGCTCACCATGGCCCTGGTGAGCGCGGTGTCGGTGCTGATCATCGCCTGTCCCTGCGCCATGGGGCTGGCCACGCCCACCGCCATCCTGGTGGCCACCGGCCGCGGCGCCGAGGTGGGGCTGCTCATCAAGGGGGGCGTGGCGCTGGAAACCGCCCACGCGCTGGACACCATCGTGCTGGACAAGACCGGCACCATCACTCTCGGAACGCCGGCGGTGACCGAGATCGACACCGCTTCGGACGGACTGGACGAGACGGAACTGCTGCGGCTCGCCGCCGCGGCGGAGCGGGGTTCGGAGCATCCGCTGGGCGAGGCCATCGTGGAGGCGGCTGCGGCGCGGGAACTGGAGGTCGAGACCGCCGGGTCGTTCGAGGCGCGGCCGGGCCGCGGAGTGGTGGCGAAGGTGGGCCGTCGCGATCTGCTCCTGGGCAGCGCGCGCTTCCTGGAAGAGGAACGCGTCGAGCTCGGTTACTTGAAGTCCCGCGCGACGGAGCTGGCAGAGCGGGGGCGAACGCCCGTGCTGGTGGCGGTGGACGGCCGGGCTGCGGGGCTCATCGCGGTGTCCGATCCGATCCGCGACGGCGCAAAGGAGGCGATCGCCGCAATGAAGAGCATGGGACTGGAGGTGGTTCTGCTCACCGGCGACCTGAAGAGCACGGCCCAGGCGGTGGCGCGCGAGGTGGGGATCGATCGGGTCGTGGCCGAGGTCCTTCCCGAGCGGAAGGCGGACGAGATCGCGCTGCTCCAACGGCACGGGAAGAGGGTGGGGATGGTGGGGGACGGCATCAATGACGCGCCGGCGCTGGCGCGGGCCGACCTGGGCATTGCCATTGGCACCGGCACCGACGTGGCGCTGGCCGCGTCCGACATCACTCTGGTGCGCCCGGACCTGGACGGCGTGGTGGCGGCGATCCGTCTGTCGCGGCGGACCATAAGGGTGATCCGCCAGAACCTGTTCTGGGCCTTCGGCTACAACGCGCTGGGCATCCCGCTGGCGGCCGGGGCCTTCTACCCGTGGACCGGGTGGCTCCTGTCGCCGGTGTTCGCGTCGGCGGCGATGGCGCTGTCCAGCGTGTCGGTGGTGAGCAACAGCCTGCGCCTCCGTCGCGTTCCCGTCGACGGCCGCTGAGGAAGGAGGCCCCGGTGGTGCAGCGGTCGAATCGCGTCGCGCGGCCTCCAGGGGCCGAGATGCGTCCTCTGCGTCACTTCAGCCACGAGTCCGGCAGCGGCACGAAGAGGACCGCCGCCAGCAGCACGACGAGCACGGTCACGATCACGTTCGCGCGGAGCGACTTCCGCGCCATCCATCCGTCCCACCCCCGCGTGAGCACCACGCTCGCGTAGACCGCGAAGCCTGCCCAGCCGAAAACTACCGCTGCCGCGGGCCATTTGCTGTCGAACACGCCGCCCTTCGGGGCGCACGTCATGATCAGGTAGTTTCCGCTGCTGAGCGTCAGCGGGAACACCCACAGGGCCACAGAGGCGTCCTGCACCGCGCGCATCCAGCCCGGCCGCCGCCTCGATCTCTCCCTCGCTCTCATGACCGTCCTCGTGCGCACGTTGTCAGACAGGAGGCGCGCCCCCCTCGGGCGGTCGTCCCGTCGCGTTCTCCAGAATCCACCTCAGCGCGATGCAATTCAGCAGCACCGGCGACAAGAACAGCAGCGGGATGAGGATCTGCCACCCCGATTCGAAGCTCCTCATCCCCGGCACGAGAATGGCGATCGCCAGCAGGTTGACCAGGATGCCGACTCTTGCCGTCCACCGGTTCAGAGGAAGGTACAGCGCAAGCAGCGCCGTCGCAGGAGCCGGCGCCGCGACAAGCACGCCGCTGGCCAGGATCAGGACCAGCAGCGCCAAGTTCATCCATATGGCCACCTGCCTCATGGCGAAACTCACCGACCCTCGCGGCGATAGCGAGGAGCGAACCGTGCTACGAGATCATGTATCGGTCTGGATCCGCGCCGAACGTGCCTTTCTTGCAGTACGGACAGGGACGGCCATCCAGCATCCACGTGGCAACGATGTCCTCTGCGCCGCAGGATGGACACGCGCTCGAGGGCGCCCGTGAATCCGACATGAAGTCGCGGCCGCACGCCAGGCACAGGTGCGGTGAGTCATTCCCGACGCAGCGGTCGACGCCCTGCATGTCGGGATGGTAGGCGTAGTGCTTGGCCCCGGCCTCGTCGATCCAGTAGGGGTTGCCCTCGTCCCATGCCTCGATGGCATGGCCGCAGTTCCCACAGACGAACACCCTTCCGGCGGCCATGGCCTGTTCCTCCTATCTCGGACGCGGCGGCCTGTGCCCGGCTCTCACCCGCCCGCTGGCCTTCCGCGTGCAAGATACCCTGCCGGCCGGGCGGGCGTAACCGTCGTCGCGCCCGTTTCCCGGCTTCTCGCGCGAACGCGGCGATAGCCCTCGCCGCGCGCCCGCGCGACCACGCCCGCGGGCCGAGAGGTCGGCCGGTCGACGCATCCAGCCGCTACCTGGATTCCCCGCGAATCCGGATGCGCCGCTCGTCGACGATCCACAGGCGCCCCACCACTGGCTCGCGATCGACCGCCTCGAGAAACCGCGTCAGGAGTCTCCGGACCTCGGCGGCGCCGACGGGGAGATTCTCATCCAGCTTGAATCTCATGCGGCGTGCGAGCCTGGCATTCCGACGATGCGCTCACGAGCAAGTTCCGCTGCGTAGTCGATCGCTGCCGGGATTGCCTCGGGAGCCAGGGACGGATAGTCCCTGAGGATGTGCTGCGCGGATCTCCCGGCCGCCAGGTTGTCCAGCACGACACTGACCATGACCCGCGTACCCTTGAAGCAGGGCGCGCCGTGGCACACCGCCGGGCTCACGGTGACGTGATCACGCCAGTTCATTCGACTCCTCTGTTCATCGCCGTGCGGCGACCATCCTCAGCCAGCCCGCGGTATTCGGCCTCATGGGCCGCGCCGGGAACCGCTGTTCCGCCGGCGGCGCCTCGCTCCGCTTCTCGCCCGCCGCGCGGGTCCTTTCTCGATGACCTCGCGCTCGAGAAGGCGCGAGACCGAACTCCTCCGCCCGGCTCGCAACCACTTCAGGATCTCCCCGCGCGGGAGCTGTACCTGCACCCCGGGCACGTCCAGTGGCGACCGCTCCGGCCTGGCGGGCAGCACCACGAACACCTGGCCATCCCGACGCCGGATCTGGACCCGGCCCTCGCGCCGCGCCTGATCGAGCAGCGTGGCCAGTCGCTGGCGCGCTTCCGAGTACGTGTACGTCTTCATGCGTCAGACCTCCAGCAGAGCCACTCCAGCCCGTTGCGCCGCCCGCGCCAGCACCTGATCAAGCGTCAACAAGGGAGCTGCTCGGCTCAGCGCTACCTGCAGAACGTAAGCGTCGTAGGCGTAGAGGTCGAAGTCCGCGGCCACCCTGAGGGCCCGCGCAACATCCACTTCCACCAGCCGCAGAGGGATCTGCTCGAACGACGCCCACGCTGCCGCCACATCCTCCGCGCGCAGGCGCCTCCGCCGCAACCCGGCGACCAGGCCGTTCCCGATCTCCCAGGGCGTCGAGGCCGACGCGATGAGTACCCCCGATGCTGTCGCTGCGACCAGGGCATCCCGCTCGGGTTCCTGCAGCAGCACCGCCAGGATGGCGGATGGGTCGATCACGATCTGCACCCGTTGGACCCTCCGTTACGTACTATTGTACAATAACAGCCTGCGCGCTGGCTGTCAACGTGCCGCAGCCCGGCCTTCGTCCCGCTCCTTCGAATGGCCCTGTTCCGCCCGGCGACCTACTCGTCCGGGGCAGGTCTCGCGCGCCGCGCCCGCGCACCTGCCTTTCCTCCGTGGGCACGGGCACCACGCAGTCCACGCCGAAGTACTGCTGCAGCGGCTCGGAGCGCTCGTCGTGGCCCGCGGCCTCGCGGCCGAGGAGCAGGGGCCTCGCCGAGCGAGAAGACGCCCAGGTCCAGCTCGTCCCGCACCCTGCGGCCGTCGAGCGAGATGGCGATCGCGCCGTAGTCCCAGCTCTTGGTCAGGCCGAGCTTCCCGCGGTAGCTCCCGGACCCGGGCACGGGCACGCGTAGCTCGATCAGATCCCCGGGCTTCGTGGCCTTGACCCAAAGGCGCGCGCCGCCGCTCCAGCGGTCGGCCGGCATGCCCTGGCGCTCGTGTTCGAGTCCCGGGCTCGCGCTCACCACGAGCAACCCCTCGGCCTCGAGCGCGCCCGCGACCACGCGCGGCGGGCCCCCGGTCTTGTTGAGCTGCACGCTCTCGAAGAGCGCCTGGTCGGGCACCACGATCTCGAGATCGAGGCGGTGCTTCCCCGCCCGAAGCGGCACGGGATCGAACGCGAAGCCGAGCAGGCGCGGGAAGCCCAAGGTGCGCAGCACCACCACCTGCTCGCCCTCGTGCTGCAGGACCTGCCGCCGAGGCGCGCCAAGACGATCGGCCCGTCGTGCTGGAGAAGCGCGGTGAAGTAGAGCGCGAACAGGCCTTCCTCCCGCGCCGCGGCCGCGTGAGCCCGACCCTCCCCGTCGAGGGTCTCCCGCCGACGTGCGCGCGACCAGCGGACGTACGCCGACGGCCCGAACGCGCACCGGCGCAGGACGCATGGCAGGCGATCGACCTCGTGCTCGACCACCTCGCACGTCACGGAGACAACCTCTGGGGCCACGCCATCGCGCTGCCTCCCGAGGCCGGGGGCGGCGTGCGCCTCGTCGACCGCACCAACAACGCTCAGGAAGACTCGTTCCGCCACCTCAAGCACGGCGAGCGCCGACGCAGCGGCCGCAAGGTCCCGACGCAGGACCTCGAGCGCCTGCCGCCCCAGGCCGCCCTCGCCGCCAACCTCGATCGCCCCGACTACGTCGCCGTCCTCTGCGGCTCCCTCGACGCCCTGCCCGTCGCTTTCGCCCAGCTCGACGCCACACAACGCCAGACGCCAGCCTTCGCCAAGACGACGCCGCTATGCACCGCCGGATCAACCACGCCGCTCGCAGCCGAGCGCCCAAGACAACGCGCGTGGTCCGATCAGGACCCCGCACCGACGGCGCCAGCGGGCACGGATGTCCGCGTAGCGCACTGCCGCGACGCGCGTTGCCCCTTGAGGATCTCCAGTCGCTCGCCGGGCGCCTGCGTCGCCTGGATGGTGTCGGAGATTCTCCTCGCGGCGTCCCAGTCCATCGCCATCTCCATGAACATCGGAAGGCCAGGGGATCGAATGCTCGGCGGGATGCCGTCCTCGCGCGGGCCGCAGGCGCCCCGCCCGCCCCGTGCTCTCCGCCTGCCTATCGACCAGGGCCTCCGGCCGCGCGCCGGACGCTCGGCCTCCGCGGCCGAGTCCCCTCTTGCTGCAAACGGCAGTCAGGTGCCCGGTTTCTTCGCAACCCGAAGGTCCGCGGCCACCGGAAGCTCGAAGAGATCGTTCCGCAGCAGTCTGGTCGAGAAGAAGAGCACCTCGAGATTCTCGACTTCGTCCGTGCCGGGGTTGATCCGCGCGATGACTTCGTCCCCGAGTTCCTCCGACTGCTGCGCCGCATAGGGTGGACACTTGTCGATGTGCAGAATGTCGGCCTCGCGGTCGTACCTGAACGTCAGTCGCGTTTCCATTCGATCGCTCCTTCGGCCAGCGTTCGCGCCAGATAGGCAGTGATGATCCAGTGACGCTGGGCTGGGTCCAGCTCGCTGACCACGACGACAACAGCGTGTCTCCCCAGGCGAGCGTCCGCGTACCACCGCGAAAGCAGCCTCGCGGCCCCGAAGCGAGAGCTCCTGCGGACCTGATCGGGCTGGGCGAGGGTCTCCCCGATCCGTCCTCGGTGCTCAGGGAGAAGGTCGGGATGTCGCTCCGCGATGTGTCGCTCCCGCTCCTCCGTCAGCTCGACCTCGCCGTTGAGGTAAGGGCATGGGAAGTGGCTCATCGCGCTCCTCCACCCCACGTTCTAGCCTATCCGAGCGCCTGGCAGGTACTGCCGGGTCCGTCTGATTCCGCTCCGGGACGTGCACGAACCTGCCCAGGAGCCCGGGAAGCGGCGCGACAAGATCCAGCGGCGGAGCGGGGAGGATGTCGCTGCCGTGCCCGGGCGACGCCTGGCGGACGAACGACGCAAGGCATGCCCGATGAAGCGCTTGGGAATGCCGGCAGCCTCCCGCGTACGGGGCCGAGCGTGCGGGAGCTGGGTCTTGCGCTGGTTGTGATGCCGCCGCTCGCCAGTCGTTCCGGCGACCCGCGCGCCATCGAGAACGCGGAGCCGCGTCCGAACCGGACGCGGTGGCCGGCGGCGAGGATCGCGCCCAGGCCGCAGTGCTCGGCCTCGCGGGCGACCTGCCTGGAGCCCTCCTGGCGAACGATTCGGAATCTCCGGATAGTTCCGCAGGCCGGTCGAGTGCCCCCACCGCGCCGCACACCCACTTGGTGGACACGCCAGGCGTACCGCCGGTGGCGGCGGGAACAGCCGGAACGCGGCATCACGCCCCCTCCAGCACGCAACCCTCTTGACACCCGCCTGGCCTCCTGCTGCGATTCTCCTACTGGGACACGGCGCCTTCAGGGAGGCGCTGGCCCCATGAGCGAAGGAGAGGCTGCCTGGGATGGACGCTCAGCAAGAGGATCACGACCGCCTGCCCGAGGAACCGGACGGCATCCAGGTCGTGCTCAACTCTCTCAAGCGCCTGGAGAAGGCCCCACGCATCGATCCGCGCCGCGCCGCGGACCCGGACCACCTCGCGGACGTCCTCCTCGATCACGCCGACCACTTCGACGGCACCCGTTTCCTCTACTTGCTCATGGCATTGCAGGTCGAGCGCTTTGACGAGCTGGCCAGGGTAATGTGCGAGCGCGAGTACCTGATGCTTGACGCGCGCGGCCTCGCCGAGGAAGCGATCGTGAGCGTGTACACTGGCTACGTCGACGGCACGCGGCAGGTGCCGTTCCGCGCCTGGGCCAGGCAGATCATCCGCCGCGTCACGAGGCGCGCGTGCAATGACCCGGAGCTCGCCCCGTTCCACCGAGACGGCGGCAGCCCCGCCGAGCAAGTGGTCACGGCGATCCTCGCCGACAAGGTCAACAAGCTCGACTTCGACTCGCGCCGCCTCATTTGGCTCGCCTGGGTCGAGAAGCTGCCGCTCTCGGACGTCGCGCGCGAGACCGGAGTGCCGTTCGAGCGCGCGGAGTGGCTGCTTGCTTCGGTGGCCGAGTCCGCCCACGCCGCCGTCAAGGACCTGCTCCTCGGCGGCCGCCCGCACGGCGAGAAGAAGGACCGGAACGATCCCTGGAACCTCGCGGGACTGGAGGGCGCCGATGGACGCTGAACCAGTCCCCGTGGCGATGAAGGACTTGCTCCGGCGGCTTCCCGAGCTGCTCGCAGGGTCCGAGCCGGTCCTGAGTCGGCCGAAGGTCCGCGAGTACTTGAAGCAGGATCCCGCCGCCGGCGCTCTCATCACGGTCATCGCCGAGCTGGCCCGGGCCATGAGCGAAGGCTCGGAGCTCGTCCGCGCTCTGCCCCGAGCCACGGTGCGCTCTCTCGCCAAGCCCATCGAGACGGCCCGCCGCTACTTCAAGAAGGAGCTGGTGGACCTGCTCTTCGACATCGGGCTGGCGGAGTTCGAGCAGGTCACCAACGGCATGGGGATGTCCTTCCCTTCGCCGAACACCGGCAGGGCTCTCTTCCCTCGCGGCGCGTCCCGCAAGCGCGTGGTCCTCAGCGTGGCCGACGCACTCGAGATCGATCTTGAGTCTTGCCTGTCCGCAAGCGGTTTCTCCTCCTCTGACCTCGGCGGCTTCTTTTCGTCCGAGCAGGCCTCCCTGTCCAGAGTGACACGACTCATGGGTGCCTGCGATACTCTTATCCCCGGGCTCGATGGCGTACAGTTCTTCACCGTTCTCACGCCCGAGTTGGTAGGACAGCCTGGTCGTTCGTCTTCGTGGCTGGACTACGTTCGTTCGGCTTCGACTCCGTACTGCAAGCATGCCGGTCTCTTGCAGGCAGCGCACTCGTACTCAGCGGACGGGGAATACCAGATGGCCCGGCGGCTCGATGAGTTGGCCCTGCGCCATCATCCCACGTCGGTGATGGCCCCCTACCTGAGCGCTCTGCACGCCGCGCTTGCTGGAGACGTGTCGGTCCTGCAGAGCAGGCTAGCGGACTGGCTGCATTCGCTCGGAGCCCTGCCTGGCGCCGAGAGTCTGCCCGCGCGGCTATTCCACGAGGATCGGGCCCTGTGGAGCAAAGTCCGCGTGCGCGACCGGACCGCTTTCGATCGAGCCGTCTCGCACCTGCCAGAGGACCTCGCCGGCAGGATTCAGGAGACTCTGGCATGAAGAAGTTCCTCCTCCTCGTGGTTCTGGCCGTGCTGCTGCCGGACGCGCAAGGTCTCGTCAGGCCAAGAACGTCCAACGCGCCCCGGCCTGGCCTCTCGATCGGAGGCTCCGGAGACGTTCCTGGTAGTCCTGGTGGCGGCGCGAGAAGACCCGGGGTTTCCAGCTCTCCCGTTCCGTCATTTCGACCGTGATGTCGCCGCCGAGGCTCGATGAGCCGCCGAGAGCGGCGCGAAGCAGCCATCTCCTCGCCCTCGGCGCTGCGCTCGTCGCGCTTTCGGTGGCGGCGGCGCTCCTCGTCCACCGCGGCAGCGATCGACCGCCCGATGGTCAGCAGTCTGCCGCGGCACAACTCCCCGTCGAGGCGGCCTCCGGGGATCGCGGGCCGGCGACAGAGAGCGATTCCGGTTCTCTCGCTCCGGCCTCCACGCCTGTCCGCGACGCCGCGGAAGACCGGTGCCGCCTGCTCTTCCTGCTCGAGGGCAAGCCCGCTCCAGCGACAGAGATCTACATCCTGCCCTGGACCGAAGACATCCGCTCCATGGCGTCCTCGGCCACGGGCCTGCCGAAGACCCTCATTCTTCGTGAATCCACCCGGGCCGTGGCCGACGACTCCGGCGCGGCGCTGATCGCCTCGCCATCCCCACCCTTCTTCCTCGCGGCACGCGCGCCCGGCTCCGCGCCCTACGGCGTCGTCTGTGAGTCGGCCGAGGCATTTCGGTCGCTCGACCTTCCTCCCGAGCAGCACCTGGTCGGACGCGTCGTGTCCGCGGTCGAGGGCACGCTTTCGGGCGTCACCGTCCTCGCCTACCGCGCCTTCCAGGACGAGTACTACTACGACCACGTCTGCGCGGACGATCTGCGCACCGCGGGCATGTTCTTCGAGAGCCGCACCGCGCCCGCCTCGGATGGCGCCTTCGACCTCTCGGGGCTGCCGGCGTCTCGCGTGTATGTCGCCGCCTACGGCCCGGGAACCGCGTCCGAGCGCCGCGCGGACTTCATCCTCCCCACCCAGGAGCCCTGCGAGCTGGTCCTGCGCACGACCTTGACCCTCGAAGGACACGTCCTCGAGGAAGGCACGGGCCAGCCCATCGAGGGCGCCCGTGTGTCCGCCTTCCTGCGCTCGGGCCAGCTCGGCTTTCGCGACTGCACCGTCACCACCACGCTCGCAGGCGGCTCTTTCCAGCTTCTCGGCGTCCCGATCGCCCACGACGATCTCGGGCTCAGCGTCTTCCGCGAGGGCTACGCCGCCGTCACCCAGCGCATCGCCACCACGGAGCTCCGCGACCAGAAGGACCTCGTCTTCCTCCTGCAGCGTTCGTGCCGCGTGTCCGGCACCATCCGCTCGCGGAACGGCCCGCCCCTTCCCAACGCCTACATCCAGGTCCACGAGCCCGCGACCCTGGACATGGTCCGCTACACGCAGGCCGATGCTGCCGGTGAGTTCGTCCTCGACTTCATCGCTTCGGGCCGCGCCTATACACTCGTCGGCTCCGCCAAGAAGCACTATTACCTCTTCCTGAAGGACACGGACCTCTCGGCGCGCGATCCCCTCGAGCTCGTGCTCGAGCCTCAGCCGACGCTACGCGGTCACGTCACCACCGAGGACTATCCCATTCGCAACGGCACGGCCCGGATCATCGAGGAGGACGATGCGGGCAACCTCATGTTCGAAGCCAACGCGGAGATTGACCCGGATAGCGGCGACTTCCACTTCCCCGCACTTGCCGCCGGCCAATACCTTTTGGACGTTGTCGCCGACGGGCTGGCGCCCGCCCATGTTCCACAGGTGCCCGTGCTCGACGGCGCCGAACCGAACGTCATCGATGTGGCCATGACCCGGGGAGCCGTGCTGCGCGGCACGGTCCGCGCCAGGGACTCCGGGCAGCCTGTGCCCGGCGCCGAGGTGACGTTCGCCGATCGCTCCTGGCAGGGGAGCATCTGGGGCGGCCTGCCGGGCGCCGCGTGCGCCACCACGGACGGAACCGGCGCCTTCCTTCTCGAGCACGCGCCCGCGGGCTCGACCACCGTCCTCCTCGTCGACCACGAGGGCTACGCCCCGGCCAACGCCGAGATCAAGGTATCGCCCGGCCAGCCCTCCGCCCGGCTCGACGTGCTGCTCGACAGGGCCTGCTGCGTCACGGCCACGATCAGGAACGAAGAGGACCGGCGCTTTCTCGCCCTCGATGGCTATGTCCACACGGCGGATCGAAGGATACATAGCGCCATGACGACGTCTGGGGAGCTGCGCTTCGACCGCCTCCCTCCAGGCGAGGTCACGGTCCAGGCCATCATCGCTGCCGGCGTTCGCGATGACATCGACGGCTGCTCCTTCCACAAGTACCTCCGCTTGCGCCCCGGTGAGACACAGACCGTGGCTTTCACCCTGGCCGGTGGCGCACGCATCTCAGGCAGGGTTACCGGTCCCGCTCTGAGCGATTCCTTCCGCAGGTTGGCAGTGAGCGCGGCCTCCGCGGACGACCCGGTACGTTTCGATCTCTACACCGTGACTGATCACTTCTACCGCTACGTCTTGGTGGGAGTCCCCCCAGGGAGACACGTCGTCACCGTCCAGACCGAGGACTTCGGCGCTGGCTTCACCGTGTCGCGCACCGTCGATGTCCTGCCGGGCGCGGACATCCAGCTCGACTTCCACCTCCCCGTTTCGGGTCTCCGGGGCAAGGTGACGGACAGCGGCGGTACTCCCCTCGTCGGCGCCGTCATCTACGTCCGCGCCTGGGATGCCGCGCGCGACGCCTTCGACGATTCGCCGCACGGACAGATCCAGCAGACGGCGGTGTCCGACGAGTGCGGTTCCTACTTCGTCACGGGCGTGAGCCCTGGTGCGTACGCCTTCTCGGCCAAGGCCGCGGGTTGCGCCTGGGCCGAGGGCCTGTTCGAGATCCCCGACGAGGAGACGGTGGTCGAGCAGGACATCATCCTGGAGAAGGACGGCCGCCTGGAAGTGCTCGTCTCGGATCGCGCCGGCACGCTGGTGACGGGCGCGACATGCACCGTCCAGCGCGACGGCGTGCACTACGCCACGCCGCTCACCGCGCTCGCCGAGTCCCTGCCTGACAGGCTCGTGTTCGCGGGCGCGGCCACGGCCACCTACCGCGTGCGCGTGCGAGCCGACGGCTTCTTCCCCGCCGACGAGACCGTGTCCTGCGCCTCGGGCACGACCGCGACCCTGCGAATCGCGCTGCGGCGGCCCGGCTCGCTCGCCATCGACCTCGTTGGACCCGACGGCGCGGCCGCGACGCATGCACCGGTCGAGGTCCAGGACCTCGAGAGCGGGGCGTTCGCCGGGGACTGGATCGTAGCGGGCCTGGTGACCAGCTCGACGTCATCTTCCACGACGGACGCCCACGGCGAGCTGCGCCTCGACGGCCTTCCCGAAGGCCGCTTCCGCGTGCGCGCCCTGGGCGTCGCGAAGGACGTCGACGTCCTGCCCGGCGCCCTGACCGGGCCGATCCGGCTGCAGCAGATCCCGTGAGCCCGCCCTACTTCTCCTCCGCCTCCTCGGGCATGAGCAGCACGTAGTCCACGCCGAAGTAGTAGTAGGGCGGCTCGGACTTGTCGTTGCGGCCCACGGCCTGGAGGCTGAGCAGCGCCGCGTCTCCGAGGAAGAACACGCCGAGGTCGACTTGCGGCGCGAGGTCCGAGGCCCGCTCAGCCTCGTTGAAGAGGTCCAGCTCCTCGATGACCCGGCGGCCGTCGAGCGAGATCGCGATCGTGCCATAGTCCCAGCTCTTCGTCAGACCGAGCTTCACGCGATAGCTCCCGGTCGCGGGCGTTGACACGCGGAGCTCGATCAGGTCCCCGGGCTTCGTCGCCTTGACCCAGAGGTGCGCGCCGCCGCTCCAGCGGTCGGCCGGCATGCCCTGCCGCTCGTGCTCGAGTCCCGGGCTCGCGCTCACCACGAGCAGCCCCTCGGCTTCGACCGCGCCCGGGACGATTCGCGGCGGGCCGCCGGTCTTCCGGAGCTGCACGGTCTCGAAGAGCGCCTGGCCGGGCACCACGATCTCGAGCTCGAGGTGGT
Organism: Planctomycetota bacterium; assembly: GCA_016213895.1. Classification (GTDB taxonomy): domain Bacteria; phylum Planctomycetota; class B15-G4; order B15-G4; family JADJEK01; genus JACQZJ01. The sequence continues at coordinate 34,791 of JACQZJ010000142.1, forward strand.
GCTTCCCCGCCCGAAGCGGCACAGGATCGAACCCGAAGCCGAGGAGGCGCGGGGAGCCCGGGGTGCGCAGCACCACCACCTGCTCGCCCTCGCGCTGCAGGACCTGCCCGCCGAGCCGCGCCGAGAGGATCGGCCCGTCGTGCCGGAGAAGCGCGGTGATGTAGAGCGCGTACAGGCCCTCCTCGGGCGCCGCCACCTCGAGCGCCAGGCGCTCGGCCGCGCCCGCGCCGCTCCACGAGAGCAGCGGTCCGCCGCGCGAAAGCGCGCTCTCCTCGGCGCCCACGTCGCCGGCGCTCGCCTGGGGCGCGAGCTCGGTCGCGGGCCGGCGCGTGGCCTCGCCCTCCTCGCTCCACACGCCTTCCCCCCAGTTCGGGATCGCGGGCACGAGCAGCTCCCTCGGCTGCAGGCGCCGGTGGTCGTCGATCGCCCCGGGCCGCGCGTACCACCACGCGATCCGCCCATAGGACAGCGGCTCGACCGGCACGTGGCTCCACAGCTCGAGGAAGAGCGCGGCCGAGCGCTCGAACGGGATGTCATCCAGGATGAAGAAGCGGTGATTGCTGACGTAGCCGCAGTTCCCCGGCCCGGAGTCGAGCGGCTGCCCGCAGTAGGGATGGTCGAACAGGTCGATGCGGCTCCAGGAGTAGTTGTAGAAGTCCTCCGAGCCCGTGCCGAAGGTGGACGGCGCGCTCTCGCCGTCGATCAGGATCTTCTCGTCGCCCTCGCCCCACCAGTTACCGGAGCGATCGGGCGCGGGCAGGGGGTTCATCAGCATGCACGCCGCGCCCACCAGGCGGCCCTGTCCGATCGCCACGAGATACGGCAGATCGCAGGGCGCGGCGCCGGCCTGCGCGCGCAGCTCGTGGTCCACGCGCCAGCGCGCGCGGAAGTAGAGGCTCTGCTCGTCGAAGGGGCGCGGCCGCGTCGCGATCTCGGCGCGGCCCTGAACCGTCGCGCCGCTCAGGTTCTCGAGGCGCACGCGCGCCTCCTTCTGGAACGGCATGGGAAAGCGGCAGATCATCGTGCCGTCGCGCCGCACCGTCATGGGCACGGCCTCGAGGGGGTTCAGGCCGACGCCCGAGCCGAAGAAGTCGCCGGCCGGCGCCTCGACCTGCGGCTCCTCAGCGCCGTCGTAGTTAATGGTAAGCAGCGTGCCGCGCAGCGCGGCGGCGCGGTCGGGTCCGGACAGGTTGAGCGCGAACCAGCAGATCTCGCCCGCCGCCCCGCCGCCGGCCGTCCTCTCGGCCGTTTCCCCGGGCGCAAGCGCGATCTCCCAGACTTCCGCTCCTTCGGCCGCCGCGTCCTCTGCCGCCGCGCGCTCCGCGAGCCAGGCCCGGACCTGCTCGGAGAGCCCTGGCGCTGCGAAGCTCTCGACGCGCGCGCCCTTCTCGTAGCAGCGCACCTGCAGGTGGTAGAAGTGCACCTCGTTCAGGCTCCCCTCCCAGGTCACGCGCAGGCCTTCCGCGAAGGGGATGGGCAGGTAGTCGGCGTCCTGCTGCACGAAGGGATCGCGGCCGAGCCACGCGCTCGCCGCGGACATGGCGCCGAAGTGCTCGGAGCGCCGCGCCAGGAACGCGTAGGCGTCCCCCTCGTAGAGCGGCTCACTTGCACCGTCGAGGAAGACGCGCAGGATCCCGCCCATGCCGGCTGACCAGCCGCGCACGATCGCGCCCGGCCCGTCCACCTCGGCCACGAGGTAGAGGCCGATGCCCGACTCGTCCGGCGCGCGCAGCACGCCGAGGAACGCCGGCAGAGGCTCCCCGCCGAAGCCGTCGGCGTTCGCGAACCAGGACGGCGCGTCGCGGTTCGTGGAGCGGCGGTCGAAGCTCGAGAACTGCACCGTGCGATAGGACGGCGCGGGCAGGCGGCCGAGGCGCTCGAGATCGGCCATCTCGTCAAGGAGCGTGGCCGTGGTGACCGGGGCGGCCTCGCCGCCGCTCTGGCCGAGGGCGAGGCTAAGAAGCAGGACTGCGGCGTTCAGCATGGCGGACGTTCCTTCCAGTCCGCTCTTCTACCACGTGGCGCGCGTTCGATGAACGGGCTCGAGGGGCGTTGCCGCCGCGCCGCACGCGCCCGCGGCGAACAGCTCGGCCAGCCACGGCCGCGCCTCGGGGTAGTGATCGACGTCAAGCACGAACTCCTGCCCGCGGGCCACGGAGCGGAGGAGCAGGCGCCCGTCCTGCATTGCCCAGCGCTCGGAATCCTCGTGATACCCGAGCGCGGGACGGCCGCGGCGAGGAGCGAACCACGTCGGAACTTCCCAGACGCTGCGGGTCTTGCCCGCCGCGCTGAGGCGCAGTCGCTCGTGGTAGCGGGCGAACGCACCGCCACCCGGCACGATGCACGGCATTCCTTGCAGCTGCATCTGCTTCGACGCCACGTACAGGGTGTTGCGGTCCCTGCCCGGCTGCCGCACATGCGGATGCGCCGCGGCCCAGCGCGGCGTGCGCGCGCTCGGAATGGCGAGAACGCGGCCCACGCGCAGCCAGCCGAAGATCACATGCTTGCCCGCAGCGCCTGGCACGAAGCGAAGTCTCCCTGCGCGCTCCTCGACCTCCCGGAACCAGCCGAAGAAGAGAAAGAGGTCTCCCTTGCCGACTCGCGCGCGGTCCAGCACGCCCTGCGCGGCGCCTGCCTGGCCGAATGCTGGCCTCCAGCGCAGTGCGCGAGGAAGCGCCTCGGCCCGAAGATCTGGATCGAGGTGCGCGCCGCAGCGCGAGCGGACCTTCCCCTTCGTCAGCTCCTCGACGATGCGGCCCACGGGCCGTCCGCTCCATGCGATCTCGGCGTAGCTCGTTTCGCTGCCCCACTCAGGGATGGGGAGCGACAGCATCGAGCCGTCCGGGAAAACGGGGCTCGGCGTGCCGCCGGCGGAGGAATCGAAGCCCTTTCGGCTGAGGATCAGGCGCACGAGGGCCTCCAGGAGTCGTCCTCCGCAGACCATCCGGCCGGCGGACCCAGGACTCCGCGTTCCTTGCGGGCGAAGAAGTCGTGAACTGCCGCGATCTGCTCGGGCGAGAAGCGGCAGCGGTGCCCCCGGCCGGTTCGCAGGAACTGAAGGCGTCTCGGCAGCACCGGGCCCTGGCCTCCGAAGTAGACGAAGTCACGGGACACCAGCACGGCATTGGCGCCCGTGTCGCGGCGCCTGGCGCTCTGGCTTTCCTGATCTCTCTTGTGATCCCAGTGGGCCGATCGGAGCTGAACGAAGCCGCCGGCGCCGTCCGGCCGGTAGATGTTGTCGCCGCGCCGCCGCCTCGCGAGCGGCGACTCCCATTCCGGGCGCTTCGCTCGGAACCGCGGATCGGCCCAGTACTGCTCGAACGAGAGCCGCTCGTCCACTCGCATCACGTAGACGATCCGTTCGCATCGCCGGGAAAGGCCGATGATCACGTCTCCGGGCGCCGCGGCGCCGCGGATGCGCGGCTTGCAGCACGCCAGGGTGCACCAGCCGTGGAAGGGGTTGGGAGCGAAGCCCCCGTCTTGGACGACCACGTAGGAGAAGACGCGAGAGGGATCCCTCGTCGTTCTTCCGGGGCGGCTCACTCTCTTCCAGGACATCCCTGACTACCCGCTCGGCATCATGCCGCCTGACCCTACGGGATGCGCCTCCCTACGCCAAGGCCGATGGGGGCGGCGCGCACTTGCGGCGACCACCCGCACGGAACCCCTTGACAGGCGCCCGCGACCCTGTTTCGATCTTGCTACACGGAGGCCCCGCCTTCGGGGCGGCGCCGGACCCTGCGGTGGAGGATAGACAGCCTGGGATGAGCGCGGACCGCGACGACCGCGACCGCTTGCCGGAGGAGCCGGACGGCATCCAGGTCGTGCTCAACGCTTTGCGGCGCCTGAAGAAGCCGCCGCGGATCGCCCCCCGCTACGCCGCTGACCCCGACCACATCGCGGATGTGCTCCTCGACCGCGCTGACCAATTCGACGGCACGCGCTTCCTCTACCTTCTCACGGCGCTCCAGCTTGGGCGCTTCGATGAACTGGCCCGGGAAATCTGCGAGCGCAAGTACCTGATGCTCGACACCGAGGGCCTGGCTGAGGAGGCCATCGTGGCCATCTACACCGGCTACGTGGATGGCTCGCGCCAGGTGCCATTTCGATCCTGGGCCAGGCAGATCATGCACTGGGTCGCGAAGCGCGCCTGCCACGATCCGGACCTGGCGGCCTTCCGTTCGAACGGCGGCAGCCGCGCCGAGCAGTTGGTGATGTCGATCCTCGCCGAAAAGGTCAACCAACTCGACCTCGACACGCGACGCCTGGTCTGGCTCGCGTGGATGGAGAAGCTGACCCTGCCTCAGATCGCGCGCGAGACGGCCGTGCCGTTCGAGCGCGTCGAGTGGATCCTCGCTTCGGTGATGGAATCCGCGCAGCGCGAGGTCAAGGACCTGCTGCTCGGCAGGATCCCGTTCGGCGAGGAAGGCGGTCCCGGCGAGCGCGAGGACAGCGCGGGGCTGGAGGGCGCCGATGAACTCTGAGCCCGTGCCCGTGCCCGTGAGGGACCTGCTCTGGCGCCTGCCCGAGCTGCTCGAGGGACCCGAGCCGGTCTTGAGCCGGCCCAAGGTGCGCGAGTACCTGAAGAGCGATCCGGATGCTGCCATGGCCATCGCCGTGGTTGCCGAGATGTCTCGCACCATGAGAGAAGCTTCGGCGCTCCTCCGCTCCCGCCCTCCCGCCGGCCGCCGCTCCCCTGCCCTGGCCATCGAGACGGCCCGCCGCTGCTTCAGGAAGCAGCTCGTGGATCTTCTCTTCGAGCTCGGCATCGTGGAGTTCTGGCGAGCGACCCAGCAGGCGGGAGTGCCGTTCTTCTCTGACGCTCTGCGGGATGTGCCTGCAACGAAGCCCCCCGCCGAAGACGTCCTGCCGCGCATCGCCGATGTGCTCGGCATGAACCTGGCCTCCATCTGGCCAGCGCAAGAAGCCGGGGGTCCTCTGCCCGAAGTCCTCCGCGCGGGAGAGTCACCATCCCTGGCCCACGCTGAGCGCCTGATGAACGCATGCGACGCGCTCATCCCGGACCTCCCCGGCGTACGCTTCTTCCGCCTCCTCATCCCGCAGCTCCAGGGAAGGCCCGTCCTGCCGTCTGCCTGGCTCGACTTCGTTCGCACCGCGGATGGGGCGTTCGACAAGCACGCCGCGCTCATCCAGGCGGGGCACCTTCTGTTCCTCGCGGGTGACCTACGCGCGTCCGTGCAGGCGAATGAACTCGCTCTGCGGCACTGCCCGAGTTCCCCCTTCCCGCCCTATTTCATTGCGCTGTATGGTGCCCTCGCGGGAGAGGAGGCAGCGCTCGCCGATCGCTTGTGTCGCTGGTCGGAGTGCATCCGTGCTTCCAGCTCTCTGCTGTTGGCCGCGGTGACGCAGGTGCGTCACGACCGTTTGCTCTGGAAGAGGCTCGCTGTCCGCTCGGCGAAACCGGCCTCTCATGCCCTGTCGCGCTTGCCTCCGGCAATCGCGAACGCCCTCGACGAGGTCCTCCGATGATGGCGCGCCGCTTCTTCTTCCTCGTCCTGCTGCTGCTCTTCCTCGCTCCGGCGCCGGCTCAGTCCGAGGGACTCCGGTAGGCGGGGGCGCCCGAACAAACGCCCCGCTGAAGAACCCCGCCCCCTGAACCCACCGTGACTCCGCTGAACTCGCTGCGCAAGCTGGGCGTCACGGGGCTTCTGCTGGCCGCGCTGATCCTCGTCGGTTTCTTGGCCGTAAGGCCGTTCATCTCCGGGGACAGGCGGCCCGAGGAACCGGCGCCTTCCGTTGCGCCGCGGGTTGAACCCAGCGTAGCGCTCGCTCCAGCCGCTGACGAATCGGATGATCAGGCGAGCGCGGCGCCCGCGCGCGCGGCTGCCGCCACCTCCCGCACCTTCCGCTTCCTCTTGAACGACCAGCCCGCCGCCGACACGGAGTTCGCCCTCCTTCCCTGGGACGACGAGATCGCCCTCGCCGCGCGCTCGCACATCGGCCTGCCCAAGAGCCTCATCGCTCGCCTGGCCCAGCGCTTCGTCACCGGCGCCTCGGGCGAGGCCTCGGTGGACGTTCCGTCCGTACCCTTCTTCCTGGCCGCTCGCGCGCCCGGATCCGCGCCCTTTGGCCAGCGCTTCGACCGCCTTCTCGAGAGCGTCTCGCTTGCGCTACCCCCGGAACAGCGCCTGCACGGCATCGTCGTCAACAGCATCGACGAGCCCGTCAGCGGCGTGACCGTGCTTGCGCACCGCGCCTTCCAGGATGAGTACGTCTACGACCGCATCCGCGACGACGATCAGCGCACCGCGGGCATGTTCTTCGAGAGCATCGCCCCGGCGCTCGCCGGCGGCTCGTTCGACGTGGGTGGGCTCCCGGCCGCCCGCGTCTTCGTCATCGCCCTCGCTGGCCAGAAGACCTCCGAGCGCCGCGTCGACTTCGTGCTGCCCTCCGAGGAGGTGTGCGAGCTGATGCTGCGCGACGCCATCACCTGGAGGGGGCTCGTGGCAGACGAGGCCACGGGGCAGCCGCTCGAAGGAGCACAAGTCTCGTCGTTCGAGCGCAAGGGCGACCTCAGCATGTTCCAGCACGTCGTGACCACGACCGATGCTCTCGGCCGCTTCGAGCTCGCTGGCGTGCCCGCCGCGGCAGACCTGTTCGGCTTGTGCGTCTCTCGCAGGGACTACGCCACCTACATGCGGCGCCTCGAACCGACCGTCGTCGAGCGCAGCGAGGACCTGTTCGTGCCCCTGAAGAGGGCCTGCTCCGTTGCAGGCGTGGTGCGCTCGCTGAAGGGAGAGCCTCTCGCCGGCGTGTGGGTGCAGGTGCATCAGGATGGCACCTTCGACCTCGTGGACTACACGCAGACCGACGCCAGCGGCCGCTTCGCCATCGAGTTCGTCGCCCCTGGCGAGCGCTACGCGCTGGTCGGCTCGGGCCAGGGCTACCACATCGCCATTCAGGAGGGAGTCGAGATCTGCTCCGTGTTCGAACACGAGATCCTGCTCGACCCCCTGCCTTCGCTCCGCGGGCGCGTGCTCGTCGAGGACTACCCGGTTGAGCGCGGCATCGCGCGGGTCTTCCAAGAGGACCGTGCGGGCAATCGTCTCCTCCAAGCCACGGCCGACGTCGCTCCGGCGACCGGCGAATTTGAGTTCCCCTTCCTGGACGCAGGCCGCTACGTGCTCGATGTCTCCGCCTCCTGCTATGCGCCCCTTCGCGTCGCCGATGTGCCGGTCCAGGCCGAGACGGATATAAACTCCATCGAGGTGACCTTACGGCGCGGCGCAACCCTGCGCGGCACGGTGTTCGCGCGCGGCACTCGCCAGGTGATCATCGGCGCCAAGGTGACGCTTGGCGATGAGTTGTTGGACGGCGACATCGTCGGCCCCCTTCCCGGGGCGCCCGCCGCCGTGACGGACGGCAACGGCGAGTATCTCCTCGAGAACGTACCGGTGGGCACAGCCAGGAAGCTCTTCGTAGACCACCCCGACTACAGCGTCGGCACGGCCGTGCTGTTCCTGGAGGAGGGCTCGCTCTCTGCCCGCCTGGACGTCGAGCTGACGCGTGCGTGCCTCGTCACGGCAACGGTCACGGATGAACTGGGCCGCCGGTTCATGTCCATCGACGGCACTGCCTACACTTCCCAGGGAGAGCAGCGCGACATCTGGGACTCGTCGGGCATCCTCCGCTTCGATCGACTGCCGCCGGGGAATACCGCCATACAGGCTGGTGTCTCGGCGGGAACGCGCGCGGATCTCCGTGACCGGCGCATGGCCCAGCGGTTCGAGCTGGCCGAGGGGGAAACGCGCGCGCTCACCTTCTCCCTGGCCGGCGGCGGCCGCGTCCACGGCCGCCTCGTCGGACCAGCCGCAAGCCCCCTCTTTCGCCGGCTCTGGGTCCTGTCCTCGCTGGCGGAACACCCCGACCTCGTCGACCAGGCCACGTCTCCCGACCATCACGGGTACTACGTCCTCTCGGGAATCGCCCCGGGCCGGCGCGTCGTGTACGTGGAACCAGCCGATGCAGGCACAGGTTTCCGCGTGTCCAGGACAGTGGACCTGCTGCCAGGAAGCGACATCAAGCTGGACTTCCCGCTGCCCCTTTCCGGCATGCAGGGCACGGTGTCCGCGCGCGGCGGCGGTCCTGTGGTCGGCGCGCGAATTCAGATGCTGCCGCGCGACCCGGCGGCGAGCGCGCCCGCCGAGACCCCCTACCCCTTCCGCCTCGATACGCGCTCGAACGAGTCGGGCGCGTACCAGATCGTCGGCGCCCAGCCCGGATCCTACGCCTTCTCCGTCAAGGCCGCGGGCTTCGCCTGCGAGGAGGGGATGATCCAGATCGCCGACGAGGAGGCCGTTGTCCAGCAGAACATCGTCCTCGAGAAGGAGGCGCGCCTCGAGGTCGTGCTCTCGGACCGGGCCGGCTCGCCCGTCCTTTCCACGGCGTGCACCGTGGAGCGCGCCGACGGCGCCTCGCTCCAGCCCCTGCGCGCGCTCCCGGAACTCCTCCCGGACAGACTCGTCTTCGAGGGCGCCGCTACCGCCCTCTATCGCGCGCGGGTGCGGGCCGAGGGCTTCTTCCCCGCCGAGCAGACCGCCTCCTGCACATCCGGTACGACCACCACCCTGCCGATCACCCTGCGCCAGCCGGGCTCGCTCGTCATCCGCCTCGTCTCGCCCGCGGCCCTGCCCGCGGCGCAGGTCGCGCTCGACGTCCTCGATCTCGAGACCGGCGCGCGCGCCGCG
>JACQZJ010000120.1 GCA_016213895.1 Planctomycetota bacterium
GCATCGAGGCAAGCCGTGAGCGGAGCGGCCGATTTCCCTGGCGCACGGGGCGGCCGCGACGGCGTACCACCTCGCACCCGACGTGCATCATCCAGACCCGGCGCCGGCATCGCCTCCGCCAGAAGCGAGCCCCTGCGCGTTTCTCGCGCACGGCCTGCACCGGAAGTCGCGCTGCCGCTCCCGGAGGCCAGGGAAACGGACGCGACGCTCCTCCCGCTCTCTTCTCCCCTCGCCGGCTTCCTGGAACAACGCCCTCGGCCCCTCTTGCGCGCCTGCAACTTCGCGGCAGGATGACTCCTCGGAACGAGGACCTTGGCACGACCCTGGCCTGGCACGCAGGCTGAGGAGGACCGGTCATGGCTTGCCCCCTGAAGATCTGTCTGACTCCCGCCACCCCCGCCCGCGCCCTGACTCTCGCCCTCATCTTCGCCGGCATCGCCGCGCCCTGCCCCGGCCAGGAGACCGACCACTTCGTGCCCGCGGACAAGCAGCTGGATCCCGAGTGGGTCCGCGCGCTTTCCGCCCGCGGCGAGCCCGATTGGTACAGCGGCGCCGACCTGCGGACCATCGGCATGCCGATCGGCGGCATCTGCGCCGGCCAGCTCTACCTGACCGGCGACGGCCGCCTGGCCTGCTTCGACATCTTCAACAGCAACACCAACACGGGCTACGGCCTGGTCAACTACGCGGTCGGACGCGCGGCGGAGGTCGGCGTCGTCAGCGGCGACCAGCTCGTGCCGTATCGCTCGCCGCGCCAGGGCTGCGCGATCCGGGTGCAAGGACCGGACGGAGCCAGCGTGCGGACCCTGGACCAGAGCGGCTTCCCCGCCATGCGCTTTCGCGGCGAGTACCCGATCGCACAGGTCGAGTTCGCGGCGGACGACTTCCCCGTCACGGTCGCGCTCGAGGCCTTCTCGCCGTTCATTCCGCTGTGCGCCGCCGACTCCGCCCTGCCCGCCACGGTCCTGTGCTACGCCGTGACCAACCGCTCCCCGGCCGAGGTCGAGGTGGCGATCGCCGGCTGGCTGGAGAACGCGATCTGCGCCTCGTGCGAGCTGGAGTTCGCGGGCACGCGCCTGAACCGCCCCGCTTCCGGCAAGGGCTTCCAGGCCCTGTCCTTGTCCGCGCAAGAGAGCCGCCCCGAGCCCGGCGCCGAGGCCCCGCCCGTCCTCTTCGCCGACTTCGAGGAAAGCGGCTACGGCGCCTGGCAGGCGGAAGGCGAGGCGTTCGGCGCCGGGCCGGCGCGCGGCACGCTGCCCGGGCAGCAGCCCGTGTCCGGGTTCGCGGGCGAGGGCCTGGTCAACTCGTTCCTCGGCGGCGACGACCGCCTCGAAGGGAGGCTGCTCTCGCCCGCCTTCGTGATCGAGGAGCCCTGCATCAGCTTCCTCATCGGCGGCGGCGCCCACCAGGGGAGAACCGCGGTGAACCTCCTCATCGACGGCCGCGTGGTGCGAAGCGCCACGGGAATGAACCGCGAGGAGCTGCGGCCCGCCAACTGGAGCGTGGCCGAGCATCTCGGGGCAAGCGCACGGATCGAGATCGTCGATCGCGCCGCCGAAGGGTGGGGACACGTCAACGTCGATCAGATCGAGTTTCGCAGCCGCCCCCGGCCCACGACGCCCGGCGCCCTCGCCGAGCAATCGGACTCCGGCACGATGGCGCTCGCCCTGCTCGACGGACCGGGCGAGTTCTTCGCCCATCCCGCGCTGGCGGCCGGCGCGCTGCCGGGAGACGCGTTCGCGGCCCCGGCTGGCGCTGGCTGGAGCGAGGCGCCCCTGCCGCAGCGCCTGATCGGCGCGGTTGGCCGGCGCTTCACGCTCGCCGCCGGGCAGACCGCGCGCGTCACCTTCGTGCTCGCCTGGCACATGCCGAACCTGCGGCGCGGCGCGCAGGTCGTGGGCCAGCGCTATGCGGAGCGCTGCGCCGACGCGCTCGCGGTCGCGAGCTACGTCGCGCAGAACCTCGAGCGCCGGCGGGACGAGACCCGCCTGTGGCGCGACACCTTCTACGACTCGACGCTCCCCTGGTGGCTGCTCGATCGCATCGGCTCGACCTTCTCGATCCTGGCGTCCGCCACGTGCCAGTGGTGGCGGAGCGGCCGCTTCTGGGCCTACGAGGGCGTGGGCTGCTGCCACGGCACGTGCGGGCACGTCTGGAACTACGCGCACGCCCTGGCGCGTCTCTTCCCCGAGCTGGAGCGCTCGGTCCGGGAGATGCAGGACTTCGCGCCCGGGGTCGGCCTCGACCCGGCGAGCGGCGCCATCGGCTTCCGCGGCGAGGGTTCCTTCTGGGCCGGCGACGCCCAGGGAGGGTACATCCTCAAGGCCTTTCGCGAGCACCTGATGTCGGCAGACCCCGCGTTCCTCGAGCGCCTCTGGCCGGGCGTCGAGAAGGCGCTCCGTTTCCTCGTCGAGCAGGACGGAAACGCGGACGGCATCATCGAGGGCAAGCAGCACAACACCTACGACATCGAGTTCTACGGCGGCAACACGATGGTCGGCGCGCTCTACCTCGCCGCCCTGCGCGCGGCCGAGGAGATGGCGCGCGAGATCGGCGACGAGGAGACCGCCCGCTCCTGCCGGGAGATCTTCGAGTCGGGCAGGAGGCTCTCGGCCGACCTGCTGTGGAACGGCGAGTACTTCATCCAGGACGTCGACCTCTCCCTGCACCCGGAGTGGCAGTACGCGGGCGGCTGCCTCGCCGATCAGCTCCTCGGCCAGGGCTGGGCGCACCAGGTGGGTCTCGGCTACGTCTACCCGAGGGAGAACGTCCTCTCCGCGCTCAACGCCATCTGGAAGTACAACTGGACGCCCGACGTGGGCCCGCAGAACCAGGCCCATCCGCCGGAGCGCTGGTTCGCCCGCCCGGGCGAGGCCGGGCTCTTCACGTGCACCTGGCCGAAGGGCCCCCACCTCGGCCCGAGCTCGGTGCGCTACCGGGACGAGGTCTGGACCGGCATCGAGTACCAGGTCGCCGGGCACATGGCCTGGGAGGGCATGGTCGAGCAGGCCCTGGCCGTCTGTCGCGGCGTGCACGAGCGCTACCACCCCTCCCGCCACAATCCCTGGAACGAGATCGAATGCGGCGACCACTACGCCCGCGCCCTGGCGAGCTACGGCGTGCTCATCGGCCTGGCGGGGTTCGAGTCTCACGGCCCGCGGCGCCACATCGGCTTCGCCCCGCGCATCACGCCGGAGCGCTTCCGCGCGCCCTTCACGGCGGCCGAGGGCTGGGGTACGCTCTCTCAGGAGCGCGATTCCGAGGCGCAGCGAAACCGCATCGAGGTGCGCTGGGGGCGCGTGCCGGTCTGCACGCTCGCGTTCGCGCTGCCGCCGGACGCGGTGGCGGAGCTGGCCAGCGTGGCGGTCGCGGGCGACCCCCCCCTCCAGGCCAGCGTGAGCATGGAATCGAGCCGCGTGACGCTGGTGTTGGAGCGTGAGGTGCTGCTCGCTCCGGGACGGCCGCTCGAGGCGACCTTCGCGCTGCGCTGACGCACCGCTTTTTTTCCGGTTCATCCCGCGGCTCCCGTGCGCTCATGTCACATTGCATAGGGCGATCCTGTGCCCGCGCCTCGAGAACCGCCGGTGACGAACCTGCAGCCACAGCCTGAAGTCCGCCCCGCGCTGCGGGCGCGCGGCGCCAGGGCGCGGCTCGCGCACTCCCTGCTGCGCGGCTCCCCCGCGGCTCTGTCCCAGGTCCTCGCCCTCGAGGGCTGCGAGATCGACCTGTTCCTGCGCGAGGCGATGCAGGCGCGCTCGCCCTTCGCCGTGAGCTTCGACGAGTTCCGCCGCCAGGTCGTCTGCATCGGGGCGGCCCGGTTCCTCCAGCAGGCCGCCAGCCTCGGCCTGGCCCGCCGGCAAGCAGGCCGCATTCTCGACTTCTGCCCTTCGTGCCTGGCCGACCTCTACCTGGCGATGGCCTGCGCCCGCCACCCGCGGCAGAACGGCGCCTGGAACTTCCTGGTGCTGGAGCACGCCGCCGAGCTGCACCGCGCCGCCCGCTCCTTCCACGCCGCCTGCGCCGACGAGGAAGTAAACCGCTTCTTCGCCGACATCTGGGTCAGGCGCCGGGACGACGCCAACCTGCTCGGCACGTACCGCGGACTGGCTCCCCTGCGCGCCTGGCTCCTGCTGGTCTTCCGCCGCCGCCTCGCCGCGCGCCGCAGCCCGCCGCGCGCGGCCGCCTTGCCCGAGTCGCTGCCGGATCCGGCGGCGGCCGATCCCAAGGACCAGGTCGCGGATAGCGAGTTCCGCGAGGCGCTCTGCCGCCTCCTGCTCGGCCTGCTGGCGGAGCTGCCGCGGCGCGATCGCGAGTTCATCGAGGCGCGGCTCCTGCGCAACGAGGATGGAATCGTCACCGCGGCGCGCTTCGGCGTCTCGCCTTCCTACGTGTCGCGCCGCTACCGAGAGCTGCTCGACTGCCTGCGCGCCCGGCTCGCCCCGTTCCTCGCGCGGCGCGGCATCGACCCGCGGGAGCTGGCATGAGGAAGCGCGTCTCGCGGTCGATCGACATCGAACGCGCGCTGGCGCAGGCGCTCGCGCGCCGCGAGGCGCTGCTCGACGAGGACGAGCGCGCCCTGCCGTCCGAGGATTTGCTCGCGCTTTTCGCGGGCACGGCCACGAGCGCTGAACGCAGCCGCCTGATCGGCGCGCCCGCGGGGCGCGCGGCCGTGCGCGCCATCCTGGCGCAGGCGGAAGGCGGCGAGCGGCGGCAACGCGGGGCGGCGCGCCTCGCGGCCTGGGCGCCGCGCGTCGCGGCCGCGGTCCTGCTTGGCCTGGTTCTCTGGCAGGCGGGACGGAGCACGGACGACGGCACGGTGTGCCGGACGGTCGCCGCGCTCGAGGCGCGCGACTTCGATCTCGCGGACGCGCTCTGGACGCGGCCGGACGAGGAGCGAGGGACCTGGTCGCCACGTTCCAGCATGCTGCGCGCTCCCGCCGCCCCCACGCCGCGCCTGCAGGTCGCTGCGCCGCTCTGCCGCTCCCTCCTCGCTCGGCCCGTGCTGCGCTGGCAGGCGCCGCGCGCGGCCGGGCCCTTCCACGTGAGCCTGGAGGACGCGGGCGGGCGCACCCTGCTCGCCGCCGTCGTCTCGGGAACGAGCCTGGCCTGGC
>JACQZJ010000026.1 GCA_016213895.1 Planctomycetota bacterium
ATCCGGGACGAACCGCTCCTGGTTTTCATCACCAACTACGGGCTCGCCGTCATCATGTTCGGCCTCTTCCTGTGGTCGAGGCGGGCGCCGCTGCCGGCCATCGTGACCGCTCTCTGCATCTACCTGGTGGTCCTGACGATCGGCGGCATCATCGATCCCGAGTCCATTCTCAAGGGGATCCTCATCAAGATCCTGGTGATCTGCGCGCTGCTCTCCGGCATGAAGGGAGCTCTGGCCGAACGGGCCGCCGCCGGGAGGGATGAGCAGAGGGCTCCGGGAGCGGCCTCGGCGTGAGCGGCGACGGCGAGGCGCCGGACGACCGGACTGTCCCCGTGTGCCCCTATTGCGCCGCACCGGTCCGCGGCGGCGCCTTGTTCTGCACTCAGTGCGGCGCGTCTCTCGGTGCCGGAGCGGAAGAGGTTCAGGGCGGCGGCGCGCGGCGTGCCTGCGCGCGGCGCGGACCGAGTCTCGACGTCGCGGGAGAGAGGCTGTGGCGGTCCTTCGCTCCCGCTCTTTGGTTGTGGGTGCTGCTTCTCGCGACCTCGGGAGGCCTCGGTCTGCTGGCCCGCGTTCGGGACGTGTCCTCGCCCGCCTTCGACGCCGCCTTCACCCTCATCGATGCGGTCATCGTCCTCTGGTTCTGCTCCGCGAACCGCGCGCGACTCCGTCCCCTGCTGGACCGCTCGGGCCTGGGCCGCCGCACCTGGCACCTCCCGCTGCTCGGCTTCGCCGCGTTCCTGGTTTTCATGTGGGCCTACTTCCTGATCCTCGAGCTGCTGGGGGCAGAGGAGTTCCGGTACCTGGACGACTTCGAAGCGCACGGCTGGCCGCTCTGGTCGGCGCTGATCCTGTTCGCCCTCTGCCCCGCCGTTTTCGAGGAGCTGGCCTTCCGCGGCGTCATTATGTCCCGGCTCGAGGGCGTGATGACCCCGAAGGAGGCCCTCCTGGTGCAGGCCGGCATGTTCTCGGTCCTGCACTTCCTGCCGCTGATCTTCGCCAGCCACTTCATCCTCGGCCTGGCGTTCGGCCAGCTCCGGCGCATGACGGGGAGCCTCTACCCCGGAATGCTCCTGCACCTGGCGTGGAACGCGTGGGTCGTGATGGCCGAGAGAATGGCCTGAGGCTCACGCCCGCGTGCGCTCGACGATCGGCAGGCCCAGGACGGACAGGGTGCGCATCCCGCTCTGGTCGAGGCGGTCGCCGAAGATCAGGAAGCGGCGGCGCAGGTCGATGACGTCGCCCCGCGCGTCGAACGATTCGTTGCGCTCGTAGATGGGCCAGAGCACGGTCAGGTTCGCCGTGCGCGTCGTGCCCTGACGGACCTCGGACCGCTCGAAGAACGGGTAGAGCGCCGTGGTCGACTCCTGCTGGCTCTCGACGCGGAGGTACGGCGCCAGCCAGAGCTTCCTGGCATCGGCCGCCTCCGACCTGGAGAACAGGGGCAGGAACCACTGCCGGTGCGACTTTCCGCCCCATGCGGCGCCGGCGGACAACACGTAGAGCTTCCGCGCGTTCCCCTCGCGCGCGTAGACGACCAAGGGGCAGACCACGCGGTCGACCTCTCCGCCGTTCGTGCGCCAGTAGACGCCGGGCAGGACGACGCGGTGGCCGCCGGTCCGCAGATAGAAGGGCAGCACCAGCTGGAAGTCGCCCTCGATGTACGCCGGCGGCACGCCCAAGATGGTGCGCTCCGGCGTCTGGTGGATGAGCGGGAGGAGCGTGAAGCGGTCCTCCTGCGCGCTGTAGTAGAAGGGCGCGGCACGGACCAGGCGGCCTTCCGAGACCTTCACGAGCGGCCAGAGGACATGGTGGTCGCGGCCCTCGTTCGTCCGGCAGTAGAACGGGAAGACCAGCCGGAACGGGCCTTCGCGGACGTAGAGGGGATAGGCCACGGTGAGCGAGTCCTTGTCCCGTTCGTAGAGCGGCCACAGGTCCGTGCTGGCGCACGCGCACAGCGCGGCCGCGGCGGACGCCAGGACGAGACTTCGAGCAAGCAAGAGGGTGAAGCGCGTGGACATCTGAGCCTCCTTGGCGAGGTCATGGGTGATGCACGCCGGGAGTCGATGCATGCGCCATGCCGCGCCGCAAAGCCTTGTGGATTCACGTGTTGTCTGGAAGAGGCCTTCCACCAGCCGTACGCCTCGTGTACAGCGCTGTACACCAGATGCTCAGGGCCCGAGACAGCCGCCACGCACGCGGCGCCGCGAAACCGGGATTTCGGGATTCCCGCGAAGCAACGGCGCGACAAACGCGCTTCTCGCCCTGGCAGCGCCGCGGGCGGGGGGTCCGCGCGCGCATCGTCCAGCGAGGAGGTTTCATCATGGCGAGGACGGTGCTTCTCGCCGGGCTGTTCGCCGGCCTGCTCTCGGGCGCGGCCGGCGCCGGGGACGTCAACAAGGACGGTTACGCCGATGTCATCGCCGGCGCGCATGGCTTCTCCACCACGAACGGCGTGAACATCGACATCCACTGAGCGCGGCGCCGCGCTCCCTTCAGGCGCGCGCGCGCTCCGTGACCGCACTCCAGGTCAGGAACGACCCGACCACGACGAGCAGGCAGCCGGCCCAGAACCACGCCCCCGGCGCGACGCGCAAGTAGGCGCAGGCCACGAGGGTCGCGAGCAGGGGCGTGAAGTAGGAACAGGCCGCGACCAGGACCACGTCGCCCTTCCTCATGGCGTGGTCCCAGAGCACGTAGCCCGCTGCGGTGAAGAAGCCGAGCACGCCGGCCTCGGCGCAGGCACGCGCGGTGAACGCGCCCTCCTCGGGGTGAAGCAGGCAAAGCGCCAGGAGCACGAGGCCGCTGGCCGGCAGAAAGAGCAGCACGCCGCCCCGCACCTCGCCGCCCGCGAGGCGGCGCGTCAGGTTCGAGTAGAGGGCCCAGGACAGCGCGGCCACGAACGCGAGGGAGTAGGCCGCGGGGTTGCCGGCCGCGTTCGCCGCGAAGGACGACCAGGAGGCCACCGCGCCCTGGGTCATGCCGAGGCAAACGCCGAGCAGCGCGAGGAGCATGCCCGGAACCGCGAGGAAGCGCGCGCGCGTGCCGAGCAGGAGCAGCGAGAAGAGGATCGTGAGGGGGCACCACAGGTAGTTGACCAGGCCGACCTCGAGCGCCTGGCGCCGGTCTTCCGCGAGCCCGAGGGCCAGGTAGAAGGCGAGCATGTAGAGCACGAAGAGGAGGCCGCAGGCGAGGAGGTAGCGCCGCGGCAGGCGCCGGATCTCGCCGAGCGCGCGCGGGGCGAAGGCGAGCCAAGCGAGCGCGAGCGCGCCGGCCACGAGCTGCGCCGCGGCCGCGGCCGCGAGGCGGCCGACCTGCTCGGTGAGGCTGCGCGCGAGCGCGATGGTCGTGCTCCAGAGCAGGATTGCTCCCAGACCACACAGCGTGGCGCGGTCGAGCCTCGGGCGGCGGCCGAGAGATCCTGGCGTGGCAGTCATGTGCAGAAGAGGCCGCCGCGGGGCGAGGAACATACATGGGATGTACAGCACCCCTCGTCGCTTGTACAGGCGCGGTTTTGGGAGAGTCTGGTACGCCGCACGCAGAGCCGCTTCCAAGAAGTCGCAGCATCCTGCGGATGAAGTACTTGCAGCGAAACCGATGCCTGTTCTGGCCGTTCCTCCGGCCGCTGCTTGGGTTGGCACGCGGCGTGCGTTTCGTCCAGAGGCATCCCAAACCACACGAGGAGAATGTGACATGAGAAACGTGACCATCGTGGCGCCGGCGCTCCTGCTGGGCCTGGCGCTTCCCGCGGCGTGCGCCGCCACGGACGTCAAGGCCGCTCAAGCCGGGGACAAGGTCCAGGAGGCGTACCGCCTCAGGATCGACGGCAAGGTGGACGAGGCGAAGCAGGCGCTCGACGCCGAGGTGGCGGCGCACCCGGACAGCGCCGCAGCCTGGTTCGAGCTGTCGCGGCTCGACTTCTACCGCAGCCTGCGCGAGGGCGAGGGCGGGAAGGGCATGGACCAGGCGCAGGTGGAGGTCGAGAAGGCCGTGGAGCTGGCTCCGGACAACGCGCGCTACCACGCGTGGGCGGGCCAGCTGGCGATGTACTGCGCGATCGGCAAGGCCCATTCGAAGAAGATGGACGACGTGCGCGCGCAGATGAAGAAGGCGGCGGACGCGCTCGAGCAGGCGATCGCCAAGGAGCCGGGTCGCGACGAGGCGCGGCTGCTGCTGGTCTACCTCTACGGCAACAACCCGCCCGATCTGGGCGGCGACCGCGACAAGGCCGAGGCGCAGGTCAAGGCGCTGGAGGCGCGCTCGCCCGTGCTCGGGACCAAGGCGCGCTGCGACTTCTCGGTGGAGGAGCCGGCGGAGAGGATCGCGCTCTGGCAGGGCCTGGCGGAGAAGCTCTCGCAGGACCCGGCCGTGCACGAGAACCTCGCGCACGAGTACGCGCGGAGCGGCGACGACGACAAGGCGGTCGCCGAGGCGGACCGGGCGCTCGCGCTGGATCCGGCGCGTGTCCGGGTGCTGCTCGACGTGGGTCTCGCGCTCGGCCACGCCAAGAGCCTCGATCCGGCGGAGACCCTCGTCCAGCGCTACCTCGATAACGCTGGCTCCGAGCCGGCCGCTCTGCGAGCCTACGGCCAGTTTCTGCTCGGGAAGCTCCAGGACATGAAGGGCGACAAGGAGGCCATCGGCGCCGCGCTGAAGAAGGCGCGCGAGATCGATCCGTACTGCTGGTTCACCATGCAGCCGCCGGCGCCGGAGCTGTTCGAGGCGCTGTAGCCGGGAAACCGGGGAAGGAGGGAGCACGCCCGGCGCGGGACGGGCGGCTGGATCGAATGCGGTCCGGCGGCTCGTCCCGCGCCCTTTGGCGCTACAGTGAACGCTCGCGACGGAGCGGACGAGGGCGGCATGGGCGAGAGCGAACGAGAGCAGGTGACGATTGCGCGCATGTGCGGCCGTTTGGCGGTATTCGCGGCCGTGCTGCTTTGCCTGGACCTGTTGGTCGGGCGACGGACACACATTGGTGGTCAACGTGGGAGAAGAGGAGAGCCTGCAGCTCCTTGATGTCGATGAACATCAAGTCTTGATTCTCAGGGAGAGCACGTACGGCTGGGACCTGAGCTGGGCTCCGATGGCGAGGCCGTTTCCTGAGAGATGAGCAGCCGTCACTGCCGGCACGGGTGCTAGGACGCGGCCAGAGCGGTGGCTGCGAGGGGATGCTCGCTCGGTGGCCACGGTGGCCGGCAGGTCGATACCCGAGAGCGACGGGAGCCGGCGCGCGGTGGTAGCATCGCCGCCCCCCGGCGCCGATCGCACGGCGCGGCGACCAGGCGGAGAGACACGATGGCCACGCGTTTCCTGCTCGTTCTGCTCCTTCTGTCCGGCTGCAGCCCGCTCGCTCCGCAGGCCGCCTTGGCAAGAAGGGGCGCGGCGGAGGAAGAGCGGGCGCGGCTCGAGGCGCGGTCGCAGGCGGTCACGATCCACCGCGACGAGTACGGCGTGCCGCACGTGTACGCCGACACGGACGCGAACGCGGTCTTCGGCTACGTGTACGCGCGCGCCGAGGACGAGTTCGAGCGCATGGAGCAGAGCCTGCTCGGCCTCCTCGGCCGCTCGGCCGAAGTCACCGGCGAGGCCGGGGTTGCGAGCGACCGGGTGGTTCTCGCCCTCGAGATCCCGCGGCGCGCGCGGGAGACGTACGCGGCGCTCCCCCCGGACGTGCGCGCTCTCTGCGACGCGGGCGCGGACGCCTTGAACTTCTACCTGCTGAAGCACCCCGAGACGAAGCGCCTGCTCCTCGACCGCTTCGAGCCCTGGTACTTCATCGCGGACAACTACTCGTTCAACGTGGCCATGCTGGTCATGCCCGAGGGGCAGCGGCTCCTCGGGCGCGGGCAGGAAGGCCAGGAGAGCGAGAAGCGCGCCCCGCCCGCGGACGAGCGCGCTCAGGACGGCTCCAACATGTGGGCGATCGGCCCGCAGAAGAGCGCCAGCGGCAAGGCCATGCTCTTCATCAACCCGCACATCCCGCTGCACGAGCTGTACGAGGGGCATCTGCACAGCGACGCCGGGTGGGACTTCGCGGGCGGCAACGCCTACGGCGGCGGGCTCTTCCCGATCATCGGCCACAACGAGCACCTGGGCTGGAGCTTCACGGTCAACTACGTGGACATCCTCGACGTGTACGCCGAGACCTTCGACCACCCGGATGACCCGGACTCCTACCGCTACGGAGACGGCTGGCGAAAGGCGACGGTCTGGAAGGAGACCGTGAAGGTAAAGACCGAGGGCGGCTTCGAGGAACGCGCGCTCACCCTGAAGAAGACGCACCACGGCCCCATCCTGGGTGAGAAGGACGGCCGCCAGCTCGCCGTGCGCATCGCCCGGATGGAGGAGAACAACATGCTGCGCCAGCTCTACGCCATGAGCAGGGCGCGGAACGTGGAGGAGTTCAAGCAGGCCGCCTCCCTGCTGGGCATCGTCTTCCACAACCTGATGTGCGCGGACAGCGCCGGGAACATCTACTACGTCTACAACGCCGCGATCCCCCGGCGCGACCCGTCCTTCGCGTGGGGCGAGGTCCTGGACGGCTCCGACTCGGCGACCGAATGGCAGGGCTATCACTCCCTCGACGAGCTGCCGCAGGTGCAAAACCCCGAGTGCGGCTGGATGCAGAACTGCAACTCGTCGCCCTTCGTCACCGCGGCCGACACGAACCCGCGGCGCGAAGACTTCCCCTCCTACATGGCCACGGACCCGAGCGATCCGCGCGTGGCCATGTCGCGGAGCATCCTCTCCGGCAAGGAGACCTTTACGTTCGAGGAATGGGCCAGGGCCGCCTTCGACACGCACGTGCACGAGGCGGACCACTGGGTCGAGCGGATCGTCCTGGCCTGCGAGAAGAGCGACGGGCGGCTCGCCGAGGCAACGGCGCTGCTCGCCGAGTGGGATCGCTCCATCTCCCTGGATTCCACGGCCGCGACGCTCTTCCTGCTCTGGTTCGAGAGCCTGGCTGCGCAGCTTCTTGCCGGCGAGCCGGCGGACGAGAAGATCCGCGAGGGACTCGAAGCCGTGCTCGCGCTGCTGGAGGGGCGCTTCGGCGCCTGGCGCGTGCCCTGGGGCGACATCAACCGCCACCAGCGCCGCGACCTGCGCTCAGGCGAGGCCTTCAGCGACGAGCGCGCGAGCTGGCCGTGCCTCGGCGGCCACGGCGTGGCCGGCGTCTGCTTCTGCTTCCTGGCGAAGACTCCCGAGGGGTGCAAGCGGCGCTACGGCTTCCACGGCCACTCGTTCGTGAGCGTGGTGGAGTTCGGCGACACGGTGCGCGCCCTGTCCATCGTGCCCTTCGGCGTGAGCCGCGACCCGGCCTCGCCGCACTACGCCGACCAGGCGCCGCTCTACGCGCGCGGCGAGTTCAAGCCGGCCTGGTTCGAGCTGGAGGAGATCCAGGCCCACCTCGAACGCTCGTACCACCCGGGGGAGTAGCGGCGTCTACATGCGCTCGATGATCGCCTGGCCGAAGCCGGAGCAGGAGACCTCGGTCACGCCCTTGCGGCCCTCGGCCTTCATCAGGCGCGCCAGGTCGTAGGTGACCTGCCCGTCCTTGATGGCCTTTGCCATGCCGCGCATGATCAGCTCGGCCGCCTCGGGCCAGCCGATGTGGCGCAGCATCATCTCGGCCGAGAGGATGAGCGAGCCCGGGTTGACCTTGTTCAGGCCGGTGTACTTGGGGGCCGTGCCGTGCGTGGCCTCGAACATCGCGACCTCGTCGCCGATGTTGGCGCCCGGGCCCAAGCCCAGCCCGCCGACCAGGGCGATGGCCGCGTCCGACAGGTAGTCGCCGTTCAGGTTGGGCAGCGCGAGCACGCTGTACTCGCCGGGGCGCGTCTGGATCTGCTGGAAGATCGAGTCGGCGATGCGGTCCTTCACCAGCACGCGGCCCGCGGGCATCTTGCCGTCCAGCTCCTCCCACAGCTTCTTCTCGGTGACCGTCACGTCGCCGAACTCCTCGGCGGCCACCTCGTAGCCCCACTTGCGAAGTCGTGGCCGGCGTACACGTCCTCGGTGTTCTCGCGGAAGAGGATGAAGTCCACCTGCTGGGCGTAGCGGTTCGGCGCGGGCACGCCCTCGAAGTAGCGCACCGGCCGCACGCAGGCGTAGAGGTCCATCTTCTGGCGCAAGCCGACGTTGATCGAGCGGAAGCGCTTGGCCACGCCGTCTTGCTTGCCGCACTTCTCGCACGCCCCGCCCTGGTACTGCTGGTGGGCGCAGTGCAGGCAGACGTGCGTCTCCTCGCCGATGGGCGTGGTGAACGGCCCCTTGATCGCCACCTTCAGGTGGGTGATGGCGTCGATCGACTCCTGCGGCAGCACCTCGCCGTAGCGGTTGAGGCCCTCGAGGCCGCAGTAGACCGGGCACCAGGCGATCTTGCGCTTGCCGCCGTAGGCCTTGTCCACGGCCGCGTCGACGACCGCCTCGGCCGCCGGGAAGATGTCCAGCCCGATGCCGTCTCCCCTGAGCTTGCCGATGATCGGGTGGTTGCCGACCTGGAGCTTGCCGTCGCGGACCTGGATGAGATCGCCCTTGGGGATCGTGACGTGCTGGAACTGGCTCATGGCGTCCTCTCGGATCGTGGGTTCTCTACGCTCGTCTGCGCGCGCATGCGAAACGGGCCATCTTGCCCGGGAGGCGCGCGCGGGTCAAGGTGGCTCGTGCCCGCGACCGGGCGGCGCGCCTCGGGCGACGCCGCGTGTCCGTCCAGGTCGGAGGAACCCGCCCGTGAAGATCGGAATCGCGGCCGTCCAGTTGTCCCTGACCGTGCCGCTCCTCGTCGCCCTCGTCGCCGCCGCGGGCTTCGCCCAGCCCGCGTCCCTCGCGGCCAAGCAGAACAAGCCGCAGCCCCGGCCGCCGCAGGGCCGAACCGATCCCGGCCGCGCCGGCGCCGCGACTCCCCGGGCGGCGCCGCCCGGCCCGGTCCACTCGTGCGCGGAGTGGGAGGAGTCGGAGGGCGTGATGGCCGGGCGGAGCGAGGGACGTCTCGGCAGTCAGGTGCCGATCCGCCTGTCAGGGAACGCCGGGGAGCAGTACGTCATCTACTCGTCGCTCTTCGAAGACCACGAGCCGACCCCGTTCGGTCTGCTGCGCATCCGTCGCCAGCACGGCGCCATTGTCGCCCAGGGGACGCTCCCGCCATCCGGGCAGGTCGAGGTGCAGCTCTCCATGCCGAGCGGCAGCTACCACGCCGGCCGGGAGATCCACCTCCAGGCCCTGATCGGAGCGGCCTTGCTGCCCGGCTCCGCGCACTTCACCAATCGCTGCATCGTGGAGGTCGTCGAGTAGCCGGGCAGCGCAGAGGCGCGCCCCGGCGCGCTTCACGAAGTCGCGGCAGGGAGCGGCGGAGCGGTCGGGGAAGCGGAGCCCAGCCAGCGGGCGAGCGCTTCCTCCAGCAGCCGCGGGCTGACCGGCTTGGCCACGTAGTCGTCCATGCCGGCCCTGAGGCACTCCTCGCGATCGCCGCGCGCGGCGTTCGCAGTCATCGCGATGATCGTCACCGCCGGATTCAGCACGCCGGACGAGCCGGCGCGGATGCGCCGCGTCGCCTCGACGCCGTCCATCTCCGGCATCTGGCAGTCCATGAGGACCAGGTCGTAGGGCGCCTGCCGGAGCATGTGGATGGCCTCGCGGCCGTTGGCGGCCACGTCCGTCCGGTAGCCCAGGCGCTTGAGGATCGACGTGGCCACGATCTGGTTCGTGGTGTTGTCCTCGACCAGGAGCAGGCGACGGTCGCGGCGCTCGGCGATCGCCTGCGCGTCGGCGCGCACGGGCGCGGCGGGCGCCGGGCTCGGCTGGACCCGGCCCGGCGCGCACCTGGTCAGGGCGGCGGTGAACCAGAAGGTCGAGCCCTTGCCGGCCTCGCTCTCCACGCCGATCCGGCCGCCCATGAGTTCGGCCAGCTCCCTGCAGATCGCCAAGCCGAGGCCAGTGCCGCCGAACTTGCGGGTCATGGAGCCGTCCACCTGCGAGAAGGGCGTGAACAGGCGGCCCAGGTGCTCGGCCGGGATGCCGATGCCGGTGTCCTCCACCTCGAAGCGCAAGAGGACGCGCTCGGCGTCCTCGCCGTCGAGCCGGACGCGGATCGCGACCCTGCCCCGCGAGGTGAACTTCACGGCATTGCCGGCCAGGTTGAGGAGGATCTGGCGCAGCCGCCCGGGATCACCCAGCAGCCACTGCGGCACGTCCGGCGCCACGCGGCAGGAGAGGTTCAACCCCTTCTCCCTGGCCCTGACGGCCAGCAGCGCGACGGCTTCCTCCAGGACGGCCGTGGGTTCGAAGTCGATCGCCTCGAGATCGAGCTTGTGGGCCTCGATCTTGGAGAAGTCCAGGATGTCGTTGATCAGCGAGAGCAGGCTCTCCGCGCTGGAGCGCACCAGCTCGGCATAGTTGCGCTGCTCGGCGCTCAGGGGCGTGTCCAACAGCAGTCCGGTCATGCCGATCACGCCGTTCATGGGCGTGCGGATCTCGTGGCTGACGCTGGCCAGGAACTGGCTCTTCGCGGAGCTGGCCAGCTCGGCCGCCCGGGCCATCTCGTTGGCGCGCAGCGTCTCCTGTTCCAGCCGCTGATTGGTCTCCTGCAGCACCTGTTCCGCGCGCTTGCGCGCCGAGATGTCGGTGCGCGTTCCGCTTATGCGCAGCGGCGTCCCGTCGCTGGTCCACTCGACCACCTGGCCGCAGTCATGCACCCAGACCCACGAGCCGTCCTTCCGGCGCGCGCGGCACTCGCTGTCGAACGAAGGGAGCTGCCCGGCGAAGTGGCGCTGCAGCAGGGCGCTCGCGCCCTCGACGTCCTCCGGGTGGCAGAGCCGCATCCAGGTGCGGATAGTGGTGGGCCGCAGCTCCTCGATGGTGCAGCCGATGATCTCGGCCCAGCG
Organism: Planctomycetota bacterium; assembly: GCA_016213895.1. Lineage (GTDB taxonomy): Bacteria > Planctomycetota > B15-G4 > B15-G4 > JADJEK01 > JACQZJ01. The sequence continues at coordinate 10,878 of JACQZJ010000026.1, forward strand.
CTCGTTGAAGAGGGTCTCTCCGGTGGCCACGTTCCATTCCCAGGTGCCCGCGCCCGTGCCGCGGATGACGTCCGCCAGCCGCTGGCGCTCGTGGCGCACCTCCGCCTCGGCAAGCAGCCGCTCCCCGCTCACGATCGCGAGCGACACCTGGTCCGCGAGCTGGCAGGCGAAGGCGATCTCGTCCGCTTGCCATAGATGGCAGCGGTCCACGTGCTCCAGGCAGAACGTGCCCAGGTTCCTGCCGGCCGAGCGGATGACGGCGTCCAGCATGGACGTGATGCGGAGCGGCTTGAGATACCCCTCCACGTAGCCGGCGGTGCGCGGGTCGGTCAGGGGGTCGTCGGCGGCCACGCACTTGGCGCTCTTCAGCGCCTCGAACTCGCTGCGGAACTGCTCCTCGTGGAGCACGCCGCCGCTCGTGTGCCGCCCGGGCGTAGCCTCATAGAGGTCCACGCAGCGGAGCTCGGTCTCGCTCTCGTCGAAGAGCCACACGCCCACGCGCTCGACGCCCGCCGCCCGGCTGGCCCGCTCGGTGATCTCGCGCGCCAGCTCCGGCACGGCGCCGGCCGCGAGGGCCGGATGGGCGGCGATCGCCGCCACCACCTGCTGCTGGCTCCGCGTCCTGCGAACGGCGGCCTCCAGGGCCTCCTCGGCGCGCTTGCGCTCGGTGATGTCCACGAACACCTGGAGCAGCATCCTCTCGCCGTCCAGGGTGATCGGGGCCATGGTCTGGAGGACGGGAAGCGGCCGCCCTCGATCCGTGACGAGGGTGCGCTCCGCGCTGCCGGCCTCCTGTCCGGGGTCCGAACCCGTGCTGGTCCCGGACTCGTGCGGGCCGAAGACCTCGTCGGAGAGCCGGCCGGCGACGGCCGTGCCATCCGGCACGGCCATGAGGCGCAGGGCGGCATCGTTGGCGTGGCGGATGCGCCGTTCCCGGTCGATGATCACGATGCCCACCGGCACGCCGGCGAGGATCTGCTCGAAGGTCCGTTCGGCGGACCGAGCCTCACGGCGCGCGCCCTCGGCTTCTTGCAGGTGCCTGAGCGCGTCGCAACGGCTGGCCTCGAGGTTTCGAGCATGAAGCTCGAGACCCACGGTGCGGGCGCGCAGTTCGAGGGTGCGTTCGGCGACCTTCGTCTCGAGCTCCAACTCGCGGTGGCGCAGGGCCGCGACGAGCAGGCCGGCCGCGAGAGCGACGATCGACCCCGCGACGATCGTCCACCAGCCCGTCCGGGCCGGATAGGCGGCGCGGAAGGCCGGCCCCGGGCGTATGGCCACCGTGAAGGCGCGCCCGAACGCGAAGAGCGGATGGACGTGGAGCAGGTCTGCTCCGGCGGCGCCGGGCTCGCGCGCCGCGAGGTCCGGCGGATGCGAGGCCAGCAGCTCGGATTCGCCCTTCTCCGCCAGCTCGCACAGGTCCACCGTGGTCACGCTCGCCGCGCCTCCCGGCTGACCCAGCGCGCCGCGCAGCACCTCTCCCATGCGCAGAACGGCGAGCGCGAAGCCGCGGACCGTCCGCTCCCCGGCCTCGCCGCCGGCGGCCACGGGACAGAACACCAGCAGGCCCTTCTGCTCGTCCTTCCCCTGGATCAGGGGCACCGCGTCGCTGGCCTGGCAGAGCAGGGAGCGCTCGGCCTGCTCGAGGGCCGCCCGGCGCATCGGTTCGGATCCCAGGTCGTACCCGAGCGCGGCCTCGTTGCCCGCGAGGGGCTCGGCGAAGCACACCGGGTAGAGCACGTCCCGCCCGCCGGCCGCGCGGCGGTTGCCGTTTGCGTCGCGCGCGAAGATCGAGAAGTCCAGGAAGCCTTCCTGGCGGACGGCCGCCTCGACCTGCGCCTGCTCGGCGGCACCCACGCGGGGCGCCCACTCGACCGCCTGGACCGCGGCGCTGTACGCCATGGGAGCGGCAAAGGTCCGGAACTCCTCGCGCCCGCAGCCGGGATGCGTTTCGAGGAAGCGCGCCAGGGTGGCGCCTTGGTCTTCGAGCGCCCGCACGGCCTGGCGCACGCGCTCCGCCTGCGCGCGGGCGAGCTGGTGGAGCATCTCGCGCTGCGCGCGGTCCTCGCGCGCGTCGAGCCAGGCGGCGAGCGCGAGCGTCGCCGCGAGGCCGCACACGACCGTGAGGACCGCGCCGGCGTGCCGCAGCCGGAAGCGCCGCCGCGCGTCAAGGCGCCGCCGCCAGCGCAAGAAGAGGGCGCTGGCGACCACGAGCAGGCTCAAGGCCGCCGTGGACTGCAGGGGAACGGCCCGCGCGCGCGCGACCTGGGCGCTCCAGTCGCCGGCTTCCACGTCGATCGCCACCGCCAGGAGCACCTCGCCCGTGCGCGGGTCCAGGACCGGCGCGACGCCGCTCACGAACGTGCCGTACTCGTCCGTGACCGGCCCGAACGCAGCGGTCGCTCCCTGCCTGAGGCACTCCCAGTCCTGGGTGCGCGGCTCCTCGCGGACCGTGCCGGGCGGAGAGGCGTACTCGCCGTCCTCGGCGAGGTTCTCGGGGCCGAAGACGACGCGGCCGTCGCGGATAGCCATCGAGTAGAGGCTGCGGTGGCCGAGCGCGCTGGCGTAGGCGATCATCTGTTTTCGGATGACCTGGAACGCCGGGTTGCCCCTGTCGGCGAGCGTGAACGTCAGGGCCTTGGCCAGCTCCGGATCCACCGTTCTCGCCACGGCGGCGACCTGCTGCTGGACGCGCTGTTTCAGGTCCGCGCCCGCCGCGTCGCCGCTCATGCGGGCCGCGGTCCCTCCGGCCAGGGCGAGCAGCGCGAGGCACGCCGCAAGGAACCAGCGCGCCGCACCGCCCGCGGGCTGGCCGGAATCGGCCGGCCGCGGTTCGCGTCCCGGGCGCGCGAAGACGGCGATGCCGCACGCGGTCAAGAGCAGCTGGATGGTGAGCCAAGAGACGAACATCGGCGGGATCCCGGGCGGGCGGCCCGGAGTCTCCATGTCGAGTCAGATCGGGGGCTTGCCTCCGGCGGAGGCGGAAGTGGCCATGCGCAGGGCTTATCGGCAGGCGCCGCGCCCGGTCTGAACGGCGCGAGGACGGGAGGGAGGAGGGCGGGGGAGCTTCCCGGCCCGCGGCCGGGGAAGCGGGTCAGTCCTGCGCGGCGCGCGAGACCGTGAACCAGCGCTGCCAGGCGTCCGCGTCCAGGCCGAGGTTGATCCCGTAGGTGATCTTCAGGGCGCGGCAGGCCTCGTAGGCGGGGAGCCCCTGGCGCTCGCGGATGGCGAAGATCAAGGCCTCGATGGCGGCGCCGCGCCGGCTCTCGGCGAGCGCGAGGGCGAGCGAGGCCAGGGCGCGCGGGTCCTCTTCCCGTTCGAAGGCGCGCACCAGGGCCGCGATGGCGTCCGGGTGGCCGGAGATCCCGAGCAGGCTGGCCGCGAGGCGCCGCTCGCGCTCCGTGCCGACCAGCAGGTCGGAGACCAGGTCCGCCAGGGTGGCGCCGCGCAGATAGGACATCTCCTCGTCGCCCGCGAGGCGCAGGGGCCGGTTGCGCGTGCGCGTGCGCAGCGAGTCGACGTCGAGCCGCTCGCCGGGCGCGGCCAGCTCAGGCGACTCCGCCGAAGCCTGGGTCGGCGAGGTCATGGAGACCAGCGGCACCAGGATGAAGAGAGCACTCAGGACCAGCACCGGGAAGACGAAGCGCCACATGACAATCACCCGGCGACCGAGCCGCGACCCGCCACCGCGGGTACTCTAGCGCTTTCTCGTCAAGCACGCCGGGCGACTTCAGCGATTCCCCTCCCGGTCGCGCAGTTTTCCCACTTCCAGGGCCACGAGGTCGTCGCTGATCTTCGGGACCAGCACCTCGGGCTTGCCGAGGGCGTGCCCCTCGGGCAGGAGCAGGGCGGCGTCCTGGCGGCCCGGCCAGAGCGGCTCGCCCTCCAGGCCGAGCATGCGCCACAGCCGCGCGGCGGTGCGCGGGATGAAGGGCGCCCCGACCCCGGCGAGGGCCGCCAGCAGGCGGATGCACTCGCGGATCGCCGCGCCGCAGCCGGCCGGGTCGGAGGTGCGCGTCTTCCAGGGCTGCTGTTCGTCGAAGTACTTGTTGCCGGCGCGCGCCAGCTCGATGAAGCGCTCGGCCGCGGCGCGGAAGGAGTAGCCCTCGATGGCCTCGCCCACGGCGGCCGCCTGGCGCCGGATCAGCTCGGGGTCGAGGGCGGGCGCGGCGCCGCCCTGCGGCACCTTGTTCTCGAAGTAGCGCTCCGCGAACTTCAGCACGCGCGCGGCCAGGTTGCCGAACGCGTCGGCCAGCTCGTTGGTGCGCGCCTGGAACTCGCGCCAGGTGAAGTCGCTGTCGCCCGTCTCCGGCATGGTGCGGCACAGGGCGAAGCGCGCGGTGTCCATGTCGTAGCGCGCGCGGAAGTCCGCGGGATCGATGTACCAGCCGTCGCTGGTGCTGAACTTCCTGCCCTCGAGGTTGTAGAACTCGTTGGCCGGCACGTTCTCCGGCAGCACGAACGCCTCGTTCTCGCCAGGCCCGAGCACCGAGCCGAGCGCCGCGCGCACGGCCTCGATCCCCTCGCGGCCGGTCTCCTGCCAGGCGAGCATGGCCGGGAAGATGATGCAGTGGAAGGGGATGTTGTCCTTGCCCAGGAAGTGGATGAGGCGGGTCGAGCCCTCCTCGCCCTTGGGCCGGATCCAGTAGCGCCGCCAGCGCTCCGGATCGCCCGCCTTTTCGCGCGCCCACAGGGCCGTGGCCGAGATGTAGCCGATGGGCGCGTCGAACCACACGTAGAGGACCTTCTCCTCGGCCTCCGCCCGGGTGAGCCCCGGCACCGCGCCCTCAGGGAGCGCCGCCAGCGGCACGCCCCAGCGCATGTTGCGCGTGATGGGCCGCGCGCGCGGCTTCTCCTGCTCGACCAGCTTGGTCACGACCGTGGAGTAGACGTTCGGCTTGAGGTTCTCGCGCGTGGCGAAGCGGTCGAACCACTCCTGCAGGGCGCGGCTCCCGGGCAGGCCGTCCGGCAGGTCGCCGCGGCGCTTGGGGTAGCCTTCGAGCAGCAGCTCCCACTGCGAGACCGAGCGGATCTCCGGCGTGGAGCGGCACACGACGCACACCGGGTCGATGAGCCGCGTGGCCTCGATGAGCGTGGTGCACTTCCTGCACTCGTCCCCGCGCGCGCGCAGGGCGCCGCACGAGTAGCACGTGCCCTCCACGTAGCGGTCCGACAGGAAGCGGTCGCACTTGACGCAGTAGTGCTGCTGCACCTCGCGCGGCTGGATGCGGCCGTTGTGCAGCAGGCGCAGGAAGAACTCGAGCGAGAGCTGGTAGTGCGGCTCGCGGCGCGACGTCTGGCCGAAGTAGTCGAACTTGATGCCGAAGGTGTCGAGGAAGCCGAAGATCTCCTTGTGCCAGTGGTCGACGTAGTCCTGGTAGGGCTTGCCCTCCCGCTCGGCGTTCACCGTGATCGGCACGCCGTGCTCGTCCGTGCCGCAGATGTAGAGCACGTCGTTCCCGAGCATGCGGTGGTAGCGCACGAAGATGTCGGCCGGCAGGTAGGCGCCCACCAGGTGGCCGAAGTGGATCGGCCCGTTGGCGTAGGGCAGGGCGCTGGTCACCAGCAGGCTCTTCGTGCGCGTCATGCTCGGCTCCTCGAGAGAACCCCGCGATCTTAGCCCAACTTCCGCGGTTCGTGAGGGGGCGGTGGAGCGGCGCCGGTGCGCGGATCACGCTCCGGCCCGCAGGCCGCGCTCGCGCAGGTAGGCGAGGGTCGCGCCGGCCACGCCGAGCGGCAGCAGGAAGGGGAGCACGGCGAACGGCAGGGCCAGGCCGAGGTGCAGAAGGAGCGAGCGGTTCACCAGGCGGAAGCGCGCCGAGATCGGGTAGCACTTCCGCGCCACCACCACGTCGCACAGGGTGACAGCCGTGAGCCACGCTCCGCCGAGGAAGACGAGCGGCGCGAGCACGCCGGTCAGGGACAGGACGAGGAAGAGGAGCGCGGCGCAGGCCTGCAAGAGGGCGACGCCCGCGGCCTGGAACACGGGCGCGATCCACACGCTCCAGACGTACTCGAGAGTGATGGGGGTCTCGTCCCGCCGGCCGAGGACCACGGACTCGACCGCCTCGGAGAGCCACTCCAGGAAGGGCGCGGCCACGACCGCGGAGCCGAGCACCGTGCCTCCGGCCGCGGCGAGGATGCCGAGGAGCACGGCGCCGTAGACCGCGGCCTCCTGGAGGAGGAGCCTGAGCCAGTCCAGGCCGTACACCCATTCCGCGGCGAGCTCGGGCCGGAAGGCCTCGCGCTCGGCGATGACCAGCCAGACCAGGAGCGCGAAGACGAGCACGTTCAAGACGAGCGGCGCGATGACCAGGGCGAGGAGCCGCGGCCTGGACAGGGTGAGCGCGGCCCCGCGCAGGGCGAGCGCCAATCCGACCAGAAGCTCCGCGGGCCCGCGGCGGCGCAGGGGCGAGAGCAGGTCCGCGCGCGCGACCTCTCCGTTGCAGCGCGCGCACCCGCCTTCTCGCGCGGCGTTTCCGCAGACGGCGCAACGTTCCATCGCATCGCTCCCGGTCGTCAGGCCCGGCCTCGCCGCAGATGCTATAAAGGCGCGCGGGAAGAGCATTCCGGAGATCGAAAAGCGTCATGGGCGATTACCGAGGCGTCGACTTCTACGGGCTGGATGACCTGCTGACCGAGGAGCAACGCATGGTCCGCGACACGGTGCGGGACTTCGTCTCGGCCGAGGTCGTGCCGATCATCGCCGGCCACGCGCGCGACGGCACCTTCCCCCTGGAACTCGTGCCGAAGCTCGCCGAGCTCGGGGTCCTCGGTCCCACCCTGCCCGAGGAGTACGGCGGCGCGGCTCTCGACGACGTCTGCTACGGGCTCATCTGCCAGGAGCTGGAGCGCGGCGACTCGGCGCTGCGCTCGTTCGCCTCGGTGCACTCGTCGCTCGCCATGCACGCCATCTTCGCCTTCGGCAGCGAGGAGCAGAAGCGCCGCTGGCTGCCGCGAATGGCCCGGGGGGAGAAGATCGGCTGCTTCGGCCTGACCGAGCCGGATCACGGCTCGGACCCGGCTGGGATGAGCACGCGCGCCACGCGGATCGACGGCGGTCATTCGCTGCACGGCAGCAAGATGTGGATCACGAACGGCACGATTGCCGACGTGGCCGTGGTCTGGGCGCAGGCCGAGTCCGGCGTCCGCGGCTTCCTGGTCGAGAAGGGCATGAAGGGGTTCAGCGCTCCCGAGATGAAGGGCAAGCTGTCGCTCCGCGCTTCCGTGACCTCGGAGCTGGTCATGGAGGACGTGGAGGTCCCGGAAGGGAACCTGCTCCCGGGCGCCAAGGGGCTCGGCGCCGCGCTCGCCTGCCTGAACCAGGCGCGCTTCGGCATCGCCTGGGGCTCGGTGGGCGCGGCCCAGGCCTGCTTCGAGGAGGCGCTCGCCTACCAGAGGACGCGCGTCCAGTTCGGCAAGCCGCTCGCCGGTTTCCAGCTCAACCAGGCGAAGTTCGCCGACATGCTGACCGAGATCACCAAGGCGCAGCTCCTCTGCCACCGGCTGGGCAGCCTGAAGAGCGCGGGCAAGGCCGCGCACGCGCAGATCTCGCTCGCCAAGCGCAACAACGCTCGCATGGCGCTCGATGTCGCGCGCACCTGCCGCACCATGCTCGGCGCGAACGGCATCCTCGACGAGTACCACTCCATGCGGCACGCGGCCAACCTCGAGGCGGTCTACACCTATGAAGGGACGCACGAGATCCACACCCTGATCCTGGGCGCCGCGGTCACGGGCATCGAGGCGTTCCGGTAGGAAACGTCCTGCGCCGCCGGCGCCGCTTCCCTCTCCCGAGGAGCGTTGCCGCGGCTCAGGAGACCCCCGCGGCCGGGACCTCCCGCATCCCGATCAGGCCGCGCCTGCGCCAACCGAGTTCGAGCAGCCAGGTCCGCGCCCGCGCGAGCGGCCGCTCCGCGTCCCCGCCGTCCAGGCCCCGCGGCCGCCGGCCCGCGGTCTCCTTCCACCCGCCGAACCAGAACCCGCTCGCGAAGGGATCGAGCAGCGCCTGGCGAAGGCGTGCCGCGTGCCGCCGCGCGTTGTTCAGCACGTAGCAGAGCGCGCTGCGCACCTCGCGCGGCGTCCTCAGGATGCGGGAATGGTAGCGGTCGGCGAACACCCGGCCGTGGCGCTGCCACAGCCGGTTCAAGGCCTTGGCCACGCGGATCAGGAGCCCCTGCATGCCCTTCGCCAGCGCCGCGCGGTCCTTGCTCTCGCAGATCAGGTGCAGGTGGTTTGACTGCACCGAGTAATGCGCCAGGCGGAAGCCGAAGCGGTCGCACCCGGCCGCGAAGGCGTCCCTCAGCACGCGGTGCGTCCCGTGGTCGCGCAGACCGGGCAATCCTCGATCGACCCGCACCGTGACGTGCACGGGGAAGCGCGCCGCGAGCTTCTCGCGCGGCCGATGCGGCACCCCGGCCCGTTCCCCCTTGGGCTTGCGCCCGGCGCCGGGCCTCCGGCCGCCCCGCCGGGCGAAGCCGAACTGCTGCTGCCTTGGGATGGTCGCCTGCTTCTTCGCCATGTGATTGAGCAGATATTAGTCACGGACTGGGGCGAAGTCAACGAGCGATTCCAGAATCCCTGCACATTCTGCGAGATGCAGAATGCCTGCGGCGGAGGGACGCGAGTCGTGGGGCTCGGCACTGCCGGATCCCTGGGCCGAGCTGGGCTCCTGGAGCGTGCTCTCGGGACGTGCTGCGCGTGGGACAGCGGTCGTTCTGGGGGGGCGCAGCAGGGCCGGCGCCACACGGCCCGGAGCGGGCCTCGCGCGCGGCGCGAGACGATCATGCGGCTGTCGTGCACCCCGGCTGCAGGCACAGCGGGCGCGAACGCGTCGAGTTCGGGTAGGATCAAGGGGACGCTCCTCCCTGAGCTGGCCGTGCGGGCGGCCCGGGAGCAGCGAGATCATGTTTCGGGAGAGAGAGCAGGGGACCATCACCCTTGAAACGCAAGAAGACGCCGCGAAGCCGAAAGCCGGGGAGCGGCGCGGCGCAGGCCGACTCCGAGTACCGCGCGCTGGTGCTGGCCGCCCGGGACGCCGGCGGTTTCCGGCTGCTGCTCGCGGTACATGACGATCCTGCCGTGCGCCGCGACGTCGCGGCCCGTCTCGAGACCGACCTTCGCGCGCGGTCCATCGATCTGGTCCAGGTCGATCTGGCCGAGTCGCCGGAGGAAGGAACGCTGCTCGAGACCGTCCACTCGCGGGTCGAGGCCGCTTCGCGATCGGACGCCCGGCTGGTGGTCTCCGTCGTCGGCCTGGACTCGCGCCTGGACTTCTCCCCTGGGGCGCCTGTCGGCGTGCGGTTCCTCGAGGACGCGAACCTGCACCGCGACGCGTTCCCGAAGGCCTGTCCATTTCCGTTGATCTTCTGGCTCACGCCTCTCGCGGCCACGGCCCTCGCACGTTCCGCGCCGGACCTGTCGCACTGGCGCTCCGCGACCTTCGACTTCTGCGGCCCGTTGCGCGTCGATCCCTCCGACTTCGCTTCGACCTCGGCCCTGGAAAAGCACGAGCACGTCGCGGCCCTGGTCGAGCGGCTGCAGCGTCTGGAGTCGGTGCCGGGAGCGGACTCGCCGGCGCAGCTCAGGGCCAAGGCGGACCTTCTCGTCCGGTTGGGCATCGCCCAGCTCGCGACCGGCGCGATCCGCAAAGCGGTCGACATCCTGACCCGGGCGCTGGAGATCGCTCGCCAGATCGGAGATCCACGCATCGAGGGCCGGGTGCTCGGCAACCTGGGAATGGCCCGCCTCCAGGCCGGGGACGTGCGCGACGGCATCCAGCTTCATGAAGAGCAGCTCGAGATCGCCAGAAGGGTCGGCGACCGCGAGAGCGAGAACATGGCCCTGCTCCATCTCGGCGTGGGTCATAGCAAGCTGGACGACAGGGCCACTGCGATCAGGCTCTGGACCGAGTGCGCGGACAGGGCCCGCGAGAGCCGCAACTGGCCGATGGAGAGGAAGGCCGCCGGCAACCTGGTCATCGGACACCTCAAGCAGGACGACCATGCCGCGGCCCTCCGGCTTGCGGAACGGGAGCTGCAGTGCGCGAGCGAGTTTGGTGATCGGGCAGGAGTCGCAGAGTTCGAGAGCCTCTTGTCCCAGGCGCAACTGCTCGCGGGCGATCTCGTCCAGGCCGTGGAGCACGGCGAGCGCTCCCTCGAGATGGCGCGCGAGCTGGGAGACCGCCTCCTGGAGGCGCAGGCGAGCTGGAATCTCGGCCTGGCCTACCAGCACGCTGGCGAGCTGCCGAAGGCCCTGGAGCTGATGCGGGTCAGGCTCGAGTACGCTCGCGAGATCCAGCTCCCGGATCTGGAGAAGACATCCGCCCAGGTGGCGGCGCTGGAGGAACGAGTAGTGGGAAAGGAACCGAAGACACAGGGCACGACGAAGCAGACGGTCGAGGCGTGGAAGGAACCGCTCGAGCCGTTGCGGCGGCGGCTGCACGAAGGCAAGAACGTGGTTCTGCCGCTGGTCGGGTCGGGGATCTCGCAGGGCCTGCCGAGCTGGCGCGCGGTGGTGCGGGAGCTTCTGGATCGGGTCAAGCCGGTCGCCGCGCGTGACGAGATCGTCCAGCTACACGGGAAGCCGGAGGAGGATCGCGCCGACCTGCTGGGCCTCGCCTCGGAGATCGAGATCGAGCTGGGGAAGGAGGCCGTTCGGGACGTCCTGAAGCGGACCTTCGAGAGGCCGGCGGCGCCGGCTCCTTCCGTCTACGAGCTGATCGCCGCCTTGCCGGTCGATCACTTCGCCACCACCAACTGGGATCCGTGGCTCAGTAGCGCCGTGCGCAGGAAGCACCTCGGCGAGACCGTCCAGGTGTTCACGCCGATGGACCCGGAGGGGTTTGAGAACGTCCTGGCCGACGCCGCGGCCACGGTCTGGATGCTCCACGGCGACGCGGCGCGGCCGGCGTCGTGCGTGCTGACGCGGGGGGCCTATGACTCGTTGATCCTGAACAACCGTACCTGGCGGACCGGCGTCACGACTCTGCTCCACCATCGGACGTGGCTGTTCCTGGGCTACTCGCTCACCGATCCCGACGTCGAGTTCCTGCTGAAGCTCTGGAAGCAGGTCTACCCCGAGAGTGGCACGAAGCACCTGTTGTTGACAGCGGAACCGTCGCCGCGCCGCGCGCGGGCGCTGCGCGCGCTTGGCGTGGACGTGGTCGAGTACTCGTCCGACCACGGCCACGCGGAGCTGTCGCGGATCCTCCGCTTCCTGGCCACGCCGCCGGTGAGCCCGCCCGTTGCCGGAACCACGAAGACCAAGAAGGGTGCTGCCTCCACCGCGCCGCCGGACGCCTGGTGGAAGCACGTCGAGTTCGAGTGCTCCGGCGTGCTCCTCTCCGGTCTGCTGGGAGACAAGCCGGCGCCGCCGCTGAAGCTCGAGGACGTCTACGTCCCCCTGCTGGCGCCGAGGACGGACTTGGAGCCCCGGGTCGAGGCCAAGACCGAGCGCGACGACGACACGCTGAAGACGCTGGTCAAGGCGCTCCAGGAAGACGCGGCGAAGGTAGCCGACAAGGTGCTCACCGCGGCGCTGCGCGGCGCCGGCGTTGGCAAGGACGACGCCTCCGCGAAGGCGACCGTCGAGGACACCCGGCGCCGGCTCCTGGAGATTCCCAAGAACCGGCTCGACGGGGAGGCGGTGCGCCGCGTGCTTGCCACGCTTGAGCTGGACGCCGTCCTGCGCCGGCACAAGCGCCTTCTCGTGGAAGGAGACCCCGGCTCCGGCAAGACGACGACGCTGAAGCACGTGGCGATGGCGCTGGTCAAGGCCCACCGCGGTGAGGGCGACGCGGCGCGCTGCATGGGCTTCGCGGCCGGCGCCGTCCCCGTGTTCGTTCCCCTTCGCGACTTCTGGACGCACTTGCGCTCGGCCAAGAGCCACGACCCGGATTGCGCCGCACGGCTGCTCGAGTACCTCGAGAAGCAGCTCGACGCTCACGGCGGAAGCGCGTGGCTCGCCGCGGCGCTCGAGGAAGGCCGCGCCGTGCTTCTCCTCGACGGGCTGGACGAGGTCCTGGACCCGGCGCTCCGCACCCGGGCGGCCGCGATCATCCGCGAGTTCCTGCAGGAACACGAGCGCTGCCCGTTCGTGGTCTCGAGTCGGCCGTCGGGCCTGCAGGAAGGCAACCGCCATGCCTTCCAGTCGGTCGGGCTGGTCCACGCCCAGGTGCAGGACCTCGACGAGGAGCGGGTCGCGCGCTTCGTCCGCGCGTGGTATCGCGCGCTGATCGCCAATCCCGACAAGGCCGAGGCCGAGACGCAGGACCTGCTGCACCGCATCGCCGGCAAAGCGGCGCGGACCATCCGCGATTTCACGCGGAAGCCGATCCTGCTCACGGCGTTGGCCGTGGTCCACCAGACGACGGCGCGCCTCCCCGAGAGGAAGGCCGACCTGTACGAGCACTGCGTGCGGGCCCTGACCTACCTGTGGGACGACGTCAAGTTCCGCGACATGGCGGACCGGCAGGACGTGTTCACCGCCGACGACAAGCTGAAGTTGCTGCAGCGCATCGCGGCATACATGTTCCGGAACGACTCCCAGACCATCGAGCGCGAAGCAGTCATCCGGCTCGTCTGCGGCCTGCCAGGCGGGAAGGGCCTCGACCACCTGCGGGAGGCCCTGGAGGAAGCGGGGGCGGATGACGCGGCGCGGTCGCGGTTGGAAGGTGCCCTGGGCCGAGCCCTCGAGCTTCCCGAGGTTCGGAACGTCGCCGAGCTGCGCGCGCTGGTGGAGCGGGCGCGCGACTTGCCGAACGAGGTGAACCGCGCCGACCTCCAGCACTACCTCGACCTCTCGGCGGGCATCCCCGGAGGGAGGGATCTCGGGGAAATGCAGATCCAGACGGCGCTCGCTGCCCTGGCGGAGCGCAGCGGCGTGCTGATCCCCGAGGGATTCGAGGGCTACCGCTTCCGCCACTTCAGCTTCCAGGAGTTCCTGATGGCGCGCTGGCTGGGGCGCGAAGCCAAGCAGAAGATCATCGCGCTGGCGCCGCGCATTCCGGACTGGCCGGACGTCGCCCAGCTCGCGGTCGGCTACAGGGCGATCGGCTCGCCGCAGGACGCGACCATGATGGCGCGGGACCTGCTGGCGGACGGGCTTGCGGCCGCGGCGGAGCAGCCCCAGCGTAAGCACAAGGTGCTCGAGGTGACGGCGCGGACGATCCTGGACCTGATCGAGTACCAGGCGCCGGATCTTGCGCTCGTGTGGAAGAAGGAGAAGGACGCCTTTCTCGGCGTGCTGAACGACCGGGAGCAGAAGGCCGACTTCGCCTGCAGGCTGGCGGTGGGGGAGATGCTGGGGAAGCTCGGGGATCCGCGGCTGGCGGACGAAGAACGCTGGGTAGAGGTGCCGGCCGGGCCGTTCCGGATGGGCTCGGATGAAGGCGCTCCGGACGAGAAGCCGGTGCGCCGAGTGCACGTGTCGGCCTTCCGCATCCAGCGCTGGCCGGTGACGATCGGAGAGTACGGCACGTTCGTGTTGGACGGTGGCTACGGCGAGTGGAAGCTCTGGGACGCCGAGGGTTGGGAGTGGAGATCGAAGAAGTCGGAGGAGACGCCAGGCCGGTGGGAGAGGCAGCTCCAGAAGCCATCGAACCACCCGGTCACCGGCATGTCCTGGTGGGCGGCGCAGGCCTTCTGCCGCTGGCTGTCGCGGCGGACGCGGAACCTGCCGGAGGGATTCGAGATCCGGCTGCCCACGGAGGCGGAGTGGGAGAAGGCGGCGCGGGGCGGGCTCGAGCTGGCGAACGGTCGCGAGAACCCCGCGCCCGATCGCGAGTACCCGTGGGACGGGGAGCTCGACGAAAGCAAGGTCAATGGGTGGAAACTGGGTCACCGCGGGACGACTCCGGTCGGCATCTTCCCTGCCGGCCACGGCCCGTACGGGACCTGGGACCAGAGCGGCAACGTGTGGGAGTGGTGCGGCGACTGGTACGGCCCGTACCGCAAGGACGACCTGAAGGACCCCACTGGACCTGAGAAGGGGGAATACCGGGCCGCGCGTGGCGGCTCGTTCGCATTCATCCGGCGCAGCCTGCGCGTGTCGTTCCGCCTCGGCTGGTGGCAGCCGGAACTCCGCGGCGACGTCCTCGGTTTCCGCTGCGTCGCCGCCCCTGTCCGGGGACCTTGACGCTCGTCCTTGAGCCTTGATCTTCTTGGCCCCGAGCGAAGCGAGGGGCCGCCGCGGAAGTCGTTTCCGCACCTTCCCGCGTGCTTCCGCGAATTTCCGCGGGTTTCCGCGACGCGCGCGGACCGCTTCTCCGCTTCACGTTCCACGGAACGTGGACTCATGGACCTGACCCCCAAGGAAGCGGCGCGCTATCTCGGCAAGTCCGAGCGGATGGTCCGCTACCTCCTCAAGTCTGGGAAACTGCCCGGCCGCAAGCAGGACGACAAGTGGCGGATCCCCAAGGACGCCCTCGAGCCGCTGCTCTCCGACCAGCAGCGCGCCGAGCGCCGCGAACGCGTCGCTGACCTCCGGGAGCGCCTCGACCAGTCGCTCGGCGAGCTGCAGCCGGCCGCGAAGGACGAGAGCGGGCGCAGCTTCTACTCGGTGCGCGACGTCCGCCTCTTCGGCGCCCTCATCCAGGTTCTCGCCGAGGTGGAGCAGCTCGAGGCGCCCGCCCTGGCCCGCGTCGCCGACTCGCTTCGCGCCTGCCTCCGGCACCTCGCCGACGGCATCCACCAGTTCGAGATACCCGTGAAGCTCGACCGGCTCACGCGCGCGCGCACGGACCTGTGCACCGCGCTGGCCGATCTGCTGGTGCACGCGACGTCCAGCGAGTCGTCGGCGGTCGTTCCCCTCGCCGACCGCATCGAGGGCGAGATGCTGCGCTCGCTGAACGGCCTGCTGCGGCGCGTCGAGCGCCGCCGTCGCAGGCCCGCGGGAGGCGCCGCGTGAGCGACCTGCAGGCGCCCCTCTTCGTCCGCTCCTACGACGTGGCGCGGGAGATCCTGGAGCGGACCGCGCACTTCCCGCGGCAGCAGCGCTTCGTGCTGGCGAGACGTGCCGAGGAGGCGGCCCTCGACCTCGTGGAGAACGTGGCGCTGGCGCTGCAGTCGAAGGCGGGCCGGATCGACCGCGTCGTCGCCGCCGACCTGGCGCTGACCCGGCTGCGGCTCGCCTGGCGGCTCGCGCGCGATCGCCGCCACGTGAACGAGCGGGGCTTCCAGCACGTCGCCCTCCAGCTTGGCGAGATCGGCCGGATGCTGGGGGGCTGGCAGCGGAAGCTTTGAGACGACAGATGACGGAGCGGCCGGCGCCGCGCGTGGCGGCTCGTTCCACAACGACCGCAACAGGCTGCGCGTGTCGTACCGCAACGACTGGAGGCAACCGGCGAACCGCAACGACAACCTCGGTTTCCGCTGCGTCGCCGCCCCTCCTCGAAGACCCAGCCCGTCCGGGATGCGGCGGTCCGTGGTGCACCGCCGCGCGCGACGGGCCGGGTCCAGGCCGCTCCGGGGCGAACTGATCGCCCGCCCGGCCCGTCCGTTCTGGTAGGGCAAACGCCCGAACGTCCGGACGGGCCCTTTTCCTGCACCGCCGAGGAACGACCATGCGCACGTGCCGGAACCTCTTCGAGAGGGTCATCGCCACGGACAACCTGTTCGCTGCCTGGAGCGACGCGCGGCGCGGCAAGCGGCGGCGGCCGGACGTGGCGCGGTTCGAGCTGGACGCGGAGTCGCGCCTCCTCGATCTGCGGCGGCTGCTCTTGTCGGGAGAGTGGCGGCCGGGGCGGTACCGCACCCACGTCCTGCGCGAGCCGAAGAAGCGCCTCATCGCCGCGGCGCCGTTCGCGGACCGCGTGGTCCACCATGCCATCCACCGGGTGATCGAGCCGCCGCTCACGCGCCGCTTCCTTCCTGGGACCTTCGCCTGCCGGCCGGGGTTCGGGACCCATCGCGGCGTGCTGGCGTTCCGCGGTGGGCTGCTGCGCCACCGGTTCGTCGCCCGGCTCGACATCCGCCGCTACTTCCTGGAGGTCGACCACAGAGTCCTGCTCGCAGTGCTGGGTCGAACGATCCGGGATCGACGAATGATGGAGCTGCTCGCCCGGATCCTTTCGAGCGGCGCGGCGCTCTACTCCGATCCGCGGGTGCTGGACGCCCTCGGCGTCGGCGCGGTCTACCGCCCGTCGCCGGCGAAGGGGCTGCCCATCGGCAACCTCACGAGCCAGCTCTTCGCCAACCTCTACCTGGACGGGCTGGACCACTTCGTGAAGCGCGAGCGGAAGGTCGCGGGGTACTGCCGCTACATGGACGACGTGGTCCTGTTCGGCGACAGGAAAGGGGAGCTGCGGGACCACCTGGACGCGTGCGTCGACTGGCTCACGCGCGAGCGGCGGCTGGAAGCGCACCGGCTCGTGGTGACGCGGACGGAGGGGGAGCACCGGTTCCTGGGGCACGTGGTCTCGCGCGCCGGGATCCGCCCGCGGGCGCGGACGGTCAAGCGTCTGGTGCGGCGGGCAAGGGAGAAGGGTCGACTCGCCGGCAGCGAGCGGCGGCGGGACGAGTGGGAGCGGGAGCTGGTCGCGAACGTCCGGGCCGTGTCCCTCTGATCCGCGGAAAGGCGCGGAAATCCGCGGAAATGCACGGAAACGATTTCCGCGGCGGCCCCTCGCTTCGCTCGGGGCGAAGAGGACCGGAGAAGACCAAGGCTCAAAGGCAAACTTCAAGGCCCTGGGGGAGGGGCGGCGACGCAGCGGAAACCGAGGGTGGCGTGACGGTACGCCGGAGGGCATCGGTCGACGCTGTACGACACGCATAGGAGGCATTGGAAGTCGTCGAACGAGCCGCCACGAGCGGCCCGGAGTACCCCCTCCTTGGGTCCGGTGGGATGCTCGCGTTCGGTCTGACGGTAGGGTCCGTACCAGTTGCGGCACCACTCCCTGACGTTGCCGCTCTGATCCCACGTTCCGTACGGCCCGTGGCCAGCCGGATGACAGCCGACGGGCTGCAAGTGCCTCGATTCGTAGGCTGCTGCGTTCCTTTCGTCCCACCCTCCCACCCACGGCCATTCGCGCCGCGGTTCGGGGTTCTTGCTGCCATCGGCCAGGTACTCCCCGCCGCGCGCGGCCTTCTCCCACTCGGCTTGGGTGGGCAAGCGGACGATCCAGCCGGTTCGGGGAAGCGGAACCATATCGGTGAACCAGCGACAGAAAGCCTCAGCCTCCCAGCAGGAAACTCCCACCACCGGATAGTTGCTCGTCCGGGCCAACTGCTTGCGCCAGCTTCTGGGTGTCGTGACTGCGTTCTCTTCACGCCACGACCAGCCTTCTGCACTCCACAGCGTATGCTTGTCGTAGCCCCCATCCTCGACGAAGCGCCGGAACTCGGCAATGGTCACAGCCCAGCGCTGGATCGCGAACTCAGAGACCGTGACCAATACCATGGGCCGCTCGGAGCCGGACCAGAAGGGGCCCTCCGGGACTACGATCCAGCGCTTGTCATCCTCGAGCCGCGGGTCTCGTGTTCTGCCGAGACCCTCGGCCACCTGGATGCGAACGTTCAGAGGTGCTCTTTGCTTGGGATCCTTGAGCACTGCGAGCACGAAGCCCAGAGCCTCGCGGAGTGGCGAGAGCGTCTTTTCAGGCAGTTGAAACGCCTCCAGGTCCTTCAAGCACACGGCTGCTGCTGCCACGCGTGGCGCCCACTCTGTCGGGGGCGCCTTCTGGCCGACCAACTTGCGGAGGAACTCCTCGATCCGCTCCTCCGCAGATTGTTGGGCCAACACGCCGGCCGTCAGCGCCGTGACCTCGGCCCACGCCGGGTCCTCCAGGTGGCGGATCAGCTCGACCGCTGGGTCAGTGCCGTTGGCGATCTGCTTCGCGATCAGGTACTCCTGAAAGGTGCGGTGGGGGAAGTGGACCTTGGGGCCGTCCAAGTGGATCAGGCCGACGTTGACCTCGAGGGCGTGCAATAGCTCCCTGGCCTGGTCGCGGCAGAGGTCGTCATCGTTGCCATCCAGGCGCGTCGCGAGCAGGCGCTCGGCCTGGTCCCGGCCCAGCGCGTTCTTGCGTGCGCCGTCCCTGTCCCTGGCGTGGTGCATAGCGCGCGCCAGCGCCTGGAGGTGGCGGAGGATCGCCGGCGGCTTTCCCCACGGCCCGAGAGCCTCCCGCTGACGCTCTACTAGGTACTCAACGCACTGGTCGTAGAGGATGGCCCGTTGCTCGGGCAGGCGCTTGCGCGCTCTGTAGACCAGCGCCAGCATGGTCAGGGTTTGGGGATTGGCGGCGAGGTTTCGCACTTCAGGCGAGCCCCGGACAGCGGCCTTCATCCCGGCCGCAACGCTCTCCGGGTCGCCTGCTGTCCGAGCCCAGCGGTTGAGGAACTCGTCCATCGCCTTGTCGTCAAGGGGCTGGATCTCCACCTCGTCGAAGCGAGAGAAGGCCTTGTCGCCGCCCCACGCCCGCGTGCGGCAGGCGACAACGAAGCGGTTCTTGTTGTCCTTCCATCCCGGGAAGGCGTCCGCGAAAGCCGAGATGGCGGCGGCAAGGCGCTTGCGGCTTCTTTCGCCTGCCACCTCGTCAAGACCGTCGAGAAGGACCAGCAGGCCGCCGCAACAGAGCAGGCTCTCCATTCCCTCGCCGCTCAGCGCGATCCCGCTATCGGCGCGGATCTGAGCGGCAAGAGCATCGGGCCAGGCCGACACATCCGGGTCCCGCGCCACCTTGGTGGGCAACCGCTCGGCCAAGTGAGTGAGCCGGAAGAGGAGCGGCGGTGGCAGCGGCTCGAAGCCGAGGCGATCAGCAAGGCCGTGCTGGTCCGTGGTCGTCAGACCGCGCGCAAGGAGGAGGGCCACGTAGCGGAGGAGCGTGGTCTTGCCGGAGCCCGGCTCGCCGGTAATCGCGAGCAACTCGGATGTGGGCAGCACGTCCTTCAGGTCGAGGTCATCGCGTGCGGCGCCGGTCTCGGTGTCCCGATCCTCATGGCGCGTCCGGCGGCTGACGATGCGGAGCTTTACGTAGACGCGGTCCAGCTCGATGTTGTTCACGTCGCGAGTGCTGATCCCGGGCACGTCGACGTAGCGCAACCTCCGCACCAGCCATTCCAGGTACGGCCGCAGATCCAGCGTTGTGGCGGCAGTCAGTGGGGCACGCGCCAGGCCGGCGCCGATCGTGCGCAGGGGGACAGCCTCGGGAGGACTTCCTTGGTCGGCCTTGTCCAGGTTCTCGGTCGGCTCGGGCTTGAAGTCCCAGGTGCCGTCCTGGAGCTGCATCGCCCGGCGCGGCCAGAAGCGGATCTGCCCTGTTCCATCGGGGAGCAGCGCCAGCCGCCCGACCGCGTAGCCGTGGATGCGTTCTTTCTCGCCGTCGAAGGTCCTGAGGCCGGACAGCGATGCCGCCTGGTGGATTCTGCGCTCGACGCCGCCTCCCTTTCTCGTCGTCTCGCGCGCGTCCACGTGCAAATGCCCGCAGAGGTGCGCGACGATCCGGTCGTCCGCGAAGATCCCGGAGCGGTACCCAGCGAGCGCCCGCGACGACAGCCATGACGGCGGGTGGTGCGACACCAGGAGCACGCCGTGGTGGCGCCCTTCCCACTTGACCGCGTCGCCGCCGCAGGCCTGGTGGTACTGCTCTACCTCCAGTGCGAGCTTCCCCTGGTGGTTGCCGTCACCGATCTGCAGGAACGCGCTGTTCAGCCCTGCGATGCCGAGGCGCAGCCGGCCGTCTTGGCTGGCGACGGTGGCGCTGAAGTCCTCGGGGAGCAGTCCGGGCTGGCGATCGGCGCCGACCCGGTCGCAGTCCTCCAGCCAACGCCGGTACGCCTGGAAGGCGTCGCTCACCATGGTGAACGCGTCGTTCCTCGCCAGGAAGTCGGCGCGCGCCTGGTCGTCGTCGAACTGCTTCAGATCGCGCAGCCGCGAGCGCACGTCCGACAGCGTTGGATCGGGCCGCACCAGGTCGTGGTTGCCGGGCACAGAGTAGAGCGGCGCCCGGCCCGAGCCGACGCGCTCCAGCTCCGCGTAGAGATCGTCGAGCACTCCCTTGAGCCCCTCGAAGTCCGCGTCCGTCCCCCGGTGCGTCAGGTCGCCCGTGAACAGCACCACGTCCAGCGGCCCGCCCGCCAGCTTCAGCACTGCCTCCAGGTCCTCGAAGAACCGCTGCCGCACCCTGGGCCAGAGGTTCTTCGAATCCGGATGCCCCCAGTGCAGGTCGGTGAGATGCAGCCAGCGGATAGCCGACGACATGGAGGAGTCCTCCCTCTACCGCGGCCACCCAGGGCCGCGGCCCAGAAGCATAACCTCATGCCTCGCGATCGTCGAGGAGGAGCGACCAGCGCGGGAATGTCCCGCGCCGCGCCCAGTTCGGCACAACACACGGGCGCGCCGTCCGTACCTCGGAGCGCCGCGCGCGGTTCTTCTTGATGATCCGCGCCGCGCTCCGTACAAGGTGTCGATCGGAACGTCCTTGCCCGAGGAGACCGCGCCTTCGTGAAGCGCTGCTTCATCTGCCTGCTGCTCGCCGGCTGCATGTCCGGCGGCTGCGCTTTCGTCGCGGATCGCGGCCTCGACCTGGCCCAGGTGGCGAACCTGTCGCTCGGCCTGTCCGAGGGCGTGGACCTGAGCGTCCGGGTCACGAAGGTGGTGCAGGCCGGCGTGGGCTCCTACCGCGGCCTGTTCTGGGTCGGGCTGAAGGACGGCCTTCTCGACGTCTGGCAGGAGGAGCGCAGCGAGTTCGGCCTGGGCCCGCTCTACATCCACGAGGTCTTCCGCGACCGCGGCGCGCGCCTGCTCGCCATCCGCTACCCGCTCTTCGCCGATCCCGGGTTCCGCGAGTACTCCCTCGACGTCACCCACCTCTCCGACCGCGGCTGGTTCGGCGCCGGCGCCACCGCGAACTTCATCTTCCTGGGCGTGGACGCGAGCCTCGAGCTGGCCGAACTCCTCGACTTCCTGACCGGCTTCGCCGCGTACGACCTGCTTCACGACGACGTCCACGGCCCGAGCCCCGAGGAGCTCTGCTTCCGCCTGAGCGGCGAGAACGCGCGCGTGCGCGACGCTGCCGCGCGCGCCCTGCGCCTGCGCTTCGGCGAGGACTTCGGCTACGTCATCTACTCGGCGCCGGATCAGAAGCCGGCCTGGCAGATCGCGGCCATCGAGCGCTGGCGCGAGTTCCTCGGCTTCCCGGCCGCGCGCGCGCCGCGCGAGGCCGAGGAGGCGCTCAGCCCGCCTGCTCCGGAGACTGCTCCGCCAGCTTCACCTGAAGGTCGCTGAGCACCGCCTGCAGGTACTCGTCCTCGTCCTCGCGCAGGTTGCCGCGCGTCTTTTCCGCGAGCATGTCCAGGAGTCCGATCACGTGGGCCGCGCGCGGCAGGTCCAGGTTCTTGCGCTTCAGCACCGGGCTCTCGAGGCAGCCCAGGCACACGAGCGCGGTCGAGGCCAGCTCGGTCACGAAATTCTTGAAGGTGACGGGCGGCAGGCTATCCCTGCCGGGGAGTTTCTTGCTGACCATCTGGCCTCGGGCGGTCGCTCCGCGCGTCTGAAACCTCGCAGTCTACCTGCCAGCCGCGATGCC
Organism: Planctomycetota bacterium; assembly: GCA_016213895.1. Classification (GTDB taxonomy): domain Bacteria; phylum Planctomycetota; class B15-G4; order B15-G4; family JADJEK01; genus JACQZJ01. Next base: position 32,398 of record JACQZJ010000026.1, read on the forward strand.
GCCCAAACGCGAGAGTTGAAGTTACCTCCAGGCCGAAAAGGAATACGTGCTCTATTCCCGCCCGGACGCTGCCCCGGGAGCGGGAACGGCGGAGACCAGCCCAGTGCCCGATCCCTGTCCTGCCCGAGCGCGCCTTCTTCACGCGGCATGCGCCGCGGCCCTCGCGCTCGCCTGGAGCGCGAGCCTGGCCCAAGCCGCGCCCGGCCCGGGCCGCACGAACGGCGGCGCGCCGGTCGCCGCGGACGCGGCAGCCCACGCCTTCTTGAAGAAGCACGGCGGCCGCAAGGCCGAGGACGGGTTCGCGGACCTCGTGCTGCGCGTCTCGGCCGAGGTCCCCGAGTTCGCGCCAGGCGGCGAGCGCGAAGACCCGCGCCTGCGCGCGCTGCGCGCGCTCGCGGCCGCGCTCGATGCGCCCGCGAACGCGTCCAAGGACCGCTTCAAGAAGCGCCTCACCTCCGGAGGCAGCGCGCCCTCCGACCCGCGCGACTTCCCCCTGCCGCGCGAGCTGATGTACCGCTTCGGCAGCCGGGAGCTCGAGGCGCTCGACCCGGACAGCAAGCGCATCGCGGCCGCGCTGAAGAAGGGCGAGGCGCCCGCGGCCGAGGACCTCACCGCCGAGAACCGCCTCGACTCCCTGCTGCGCGGCTGCCTGCCCGAGACCGAGCTGGCGCTCTCCGAGATCGAGCGCCGCCTGGACGTGCAGCAGAGCGCCGACCGCTTCGCCCAGTTCCTGGAATCGTGGCGCAACCACGGCCCGCAGGGCGAGGAGTCGTTCTACGAGGCGCTCGACCGCACGGCCGGCACGGACGAGGAGGTCTTCTTCTACGACGCCATGCTCGCGGCCTTCGTGGGCGAGTTCGCCGGAGAGGCGGGCAAGCGCTGGAGCCGGAACGAGCAGCACGCCAACCACCAGCAGGCCTTCCTCACCTACCGCCAGTACCGCGGCATGATCGAGGCCACGGCCTTCAGCCTCGTGCTCCCGCCCGACGTGGCGCTCCCGGCGCGCCTCGCGCGCTACGACTACGGCGCGGTGGGGGCGGGGCTCTTCTCGCTGCGCCACGAGATCGACCTGCTGGCCGTGCTTCACGCCGGAAACGCCGAGCTGGTCGTGGAAGAGGTGCGCACGTTCCTCGCGGAGCACCGGCTGCCCGAGCCGCTCTGGGAGCGCTACGACCCGCTCGCGGACTTCGGCCGCGCCGTGCGCGAGGCGGTCGAGAAGAAGGTCTTCGCCGAGGGCTTGTCGCTGCACCAGGCCTGGGAAAGGCAGCGCGACGCGGGCGTCCGCCTGGCGGAGAGCATCCGGCGGGCCGCTGCGCAGGCGGCCGCGGGCTGACCCTCCGCGCGTTTCCTCCGCGCCGATCGCCGTGCACGACGCCCGGTTTCGGGATACTCTTCGAGCGCCCGGCACGCGCGGAAGGACGCACACCAGGATGGACAGCCGCGTCGATGGACTCCTCGCCGAGCTGGCGAGCCGCTACTCCCTCACCGAACGCTTCCTGGCGGAACTCCGCCCCACGCTGGTCACCATCCTGGCGGATGAGCAGCTCAGCGCGCACCGCACCCACCTGCTCGAGCAGGTGGCGGAGACGTGCCAGCGCGACCAGGAGCTGCGCCGCGCCTTCGCGGCCCTGCGCCGCAGCCTGCAGCAGTTCTTCGCGCGCCTGGTGCGGGAGGCGGAGCAAGGCAAGGGGAAGCTCCCCGGCCGCTGAAAGGCGGCGCGCGCCGCGGGGCGCGCGCGGACTTCAGCACGCGGCCGGGCCCGCGGCCGACGGCGCCGCGGCGTTCTCGCCGCCGCGCGCGGCGCGGTGCGCGAGGGCCGCGCGCACGAACGACGCG
>JACQZJ010000127.1 GCA_016213895.1 Planctomycetota bacterium
AGTGGGCACTTTGCGATAGAGCGGCACGCCGTTGCGCGAAACGAAGCCGTATTTGTAGGGCAAGAGCTCGTCGAAGTGGGGCGGTGCGGTGGCGAGGCGCACGTTCGGCTGCTCGAGGTTGAGCGCGCCGCCGCCCTTCTCGGAATCGCCGGCCGCCCGGCGGTGCGGGGCTTCCTGGAGCGCTGCCGCGCCCTACTCGGGCACCTGGCACGCATCCGCTCGCGCCGCACGGCGGGGCGCGTCTTCCTCGTCACGCAGGCGCAGTGGCTGTGCACCCTCCTTTCCTGCTACGCCCTGCTGCGCGCGGCCGGCGTAGACTTCGCCTTCAGCGCCTCCATCCTCGGCTCCACCGGCTTGAGCGTGGCCCTCATTCTGCCGATCAACACTTTTGCCGGCGTCGGGTCGTTCGAGGCCGGTTGGACCGTGGGCTACCGGCTGGCGGGCCTGGAGATGGAGTCCGCGCTCGCCACGGCCGTCTTCGCCCACCTCTTCATCCTGCTGTTCGCCGCGCTTCTCGGCTGCCTCGGGATGGTCCTCGTGCGCCGGCGAGCGCTAGATTGACCGCAGTGCGCGCGGCCCGCGCAGGCGACGCGCGGGGCCGCCGCCCGACGTTCCCCTGCAACAGGGCTGCCCGGAGGAAACGCGCCATGGGCCCGAAGGACGCCAAGCAGCAAGGGAAGGCCAGAGGCTCCGCGCGCAAGAAGCGCAAGCAACAGCCGGATGCGCGCTGCCGGCTCAGCGTCGACAGGCATGGCGAGGCGGTGCGCGCCTGGCTGCGCCAGGACGGCCGCATCACCCCGGCCGAAATCGCGGCGCGCCTCGCGCCCGAGGTCGGCGCGCTCGCCCCGGACGAAGTGCAGCGCTTCCTGGCCGAACTCGCGCGATCCTCGCCGCAGCTGCCGCCGGACGCCGCCTCCTGCCCGCCGCGGCCGGGCGGCGCCGCCGCGCTGGTCATGCCCGAACAGGCGCCGCCGCCCGCGCGCTTCGAGACGCCGCCCGCGCAGGCGGCGCGCACGCCCGCTTGCGGCGGCGTTGCTCCCGCGCCAAGCGGCGACGACATGCAGGACCTCGCGCGCCCGGAGTTCTTCCTCAACCGCGAGCTGACCTGGCTCAACTTCAACTACCGCGTGCTGCACGAGGGCGAGGACGCGCGCACTCCGCTGCTGGAGCGCGTCAAGTTCGTGGCGATCGTCAGCTCCAACCTCGACGAGTTCTTCATGAAGAGGATCGGCGGGCTCAAGCAGCAGGTCGGCGCCGGCATCCTCGACGCCACCGTGGACGGCCGCTCCCCGCAGCAGCAGATCGCCGAGTGCTACGACGTGATCCGCGACCTGGAGTTGCGCAAGAGGCGCGCCTACCTCGAGGTCGTCGAGGAGCTGCGGCGCAACGACATCGTGCTCGCGGCCTGCTCCGAGCTGAAGCCCAGGGACAGGAAGTACCTGCGCCAGTACTACCTGCACAGCATCCACCCGCTGGTCACGCCCCAGGCGACCGATCCGGCCCATCCCTTCCCCTTCATCTCGAACCAGTCCTTGAACCTGCTCGTCACCTTGCGCTACCGCGACGACCCGACGCAGAACCTGGCGCGCGTCAAGGTGCCGCTCGGCACCGGCATCCCGCGCTTCGTGCGCCTCGAGGATCGCGACACCTTCGTGCCCCTGGAAGAGATCATCGCCGACAACCTCGACCTCCTCTTCCCCGGCATGGAGGTGGACAACGTCTCCTGCTTCCGCGTCACGCGCAACGCCAACACCGAGCACGAGGAGGAGCGCGCCGAGGACCTGCTGGCGATGATCGAGGACGAGCTGCGCGACCGCAAGTTCGCGCCGATCGTGCGCCTCGAGGTGTCGCGCGCCATGCCGGCCGCGCACCGCGGCATGCTCGCCGCCGAACTCGGCCTGGACGAGAACACGGACGTGTTCGAGGTGGACGGGCTGCTCGGCATGAGCGGCATCATGGAACTTGCCACGCTGCCGCGCCAGGCGCTGCGCGACCCGCCCCACCACCCGGTCGATCACCAGGAGCTCGGCAGCGAGCGCAACATCTTCCACGTCATCCGCGACGCGGGGGCGCTCCTGCTGCACCATCCCTACCTTTCCTTCCCGAACTCGGTGGAACGATTCCTGCGCGACGCCAGCCTCGATCCCAAGGTGCGCGCCGTCAAGATGGCCCTCTACCGCACGTCGGCCGATACGAAGGTCATCAACTACCTGATCGACGCGGCGCGCAACGGCAAGCAGGTGGCCGTGGTGGTGGAGCTCAAGGCGCGCTTCGACGAGGAGGCGAACATCCACTGGGCGAGCCGCATGGAGGAAGTCGGCATCCACGTCACCTACGGCGTGCTCGGGTTGAAGACGCACTGCAAGGTCATCCTCGTGGTGCGCCAGGACTACAACGGCCTCAAGCGCTACGCGCACATCGGCACGGGCAACTACCACGCCGGTACGGCGCGGCTCTACTCCGACCTCGGCTTGCTGACCTGCCTGCCGGCCATCGGCGAGGACCTCACCGAGCTGTTCAACTACCTCACCACCGGGTACAAGCCGAACCGCGGCTACCAGCAGATCCTGACCTCGCCCAAGACGGCGAAGAGCGCCCTGCTGAGCAAGATCGAGCGCGAGATCTCGCACAGCCTGGCGCGCCGGCCCGGCCTCATCCAGTTCAAGGCGAACGCCATCGAGGATCCGGAGATCTGTCGCGCCCTCTATCGCGCCGCGCGCGCGGGGGTGCGCGTCGACCTCATCGTGCGCGACACCTGCCGCCTGCGGCCGGGAGTTCCCGGGTTCTCCGAGAGCATGCGCGTCATCAGCATCGTCGGCCGCTTCCTCGAACACTCGCGCGTCTTCTACTTCCGCAACAACGGCGACGAGGAGTACTACATCGGCTCCGCGGACTGCATGTCGCGCAACCTGCACAACCGCGTCGAGGTTCTCGCGCCGGTGCACGAACCGCCCTTGCGCGCGGATCTGCGCGCCTTCCTGGACGCGCAGCTCGGCGACCGCCGCAGCGCCTGGGAGATGCAGGCCGACGGGAGCTACCTCCAGCTGCAGCCGCAGAAGGACAAGGAAGCGCGCAGCTCCCAGCAGGTGATGATCGACTACTACGAGAAGCGCGCGCGCGAAGCCACCCGCCTGAAGAAGCGCAAACCCAGGCCGGTGCTGCCCGCGGGGCCGGCGCGCGGTCGCGAGTAGCGCTCCCTGCCGCCCCGCCGCGCCGTGCTCCGCCCGCTCTCAGGCTGCCGGCCGCTCGGCGCCGGCGGGCAGCTGGCCGCGCGCCAGGCGCTCGCAGTAGTAGTAGACGCGCTTCAGGTTGCCGAGGATGTCCATCTCGATGGTGTACGCCGCCAGCCGGTTCGGCTCGCGCGCCACCAGACGGCGCGCCTCGTGCATGGCCGCGGAGTCCTCCAGCTCGCCGATCTCCCGCTTCATGGCGACCACGCGCTCCGCGGCCGCCGCGTTCTTCTCCGCCACCGCCGCCACCGCGCCGGCGAGGGCGCGCCCCACGGTCCCGTGGAAGTTGCGGATCACCTCGCTCGTGGCCGCGCTCACGCTCACCTCGTGCTCGAGGCGGCTCAAGCCCAGCGCCACGAGGTTGGTCTCGATCGTGTCGCCGATGTTCTCCAGGTCGGTCGTCGCGCTCATCAGGCGCAGCAGTTCCTCGGTGTTGCCGCGCGTCAGGGACTGGCGGCTGATGCGCCCCAGGTACTCGATGATCTGCGCGTGCAGGGCGTCGACCGGGTCGTCCATGCGCTTCACGCGCGTCAGGTCCTGGCGCGACCCGGTGAGCAGCGCCGGCAGGATGCGGCTGAACATCTGCGTCACCTGCTCGCCGAGGCGCAGGAGCTCGAGCCGCGCGCGCTGCAGCGCCAGCGCCGGCGTCGAGATGAAGGCGGCGTCGAGGTAGCGCGCGCGCGCGGGCTCCTCGCCGGCGTCCGCCCGATCGGGAACGAGGCGCTCGACCAGCCACGCGAGCGGCCGGGTGAACCACATGAGGACGAGCGCGTTCGACACGTTGAACACGGTGTGGGCGTTGGCGATCTGGCGCGGCGCCTCGGCGGCCAGCCGGGCGGAGCCCGCCAGCTCCTCGGCGCGCGGCGAGAGCCAGCTCACCAGCGCCCCCAGGTCGTCGATGAACCAGAACCAGAGCAGCACGCCGATCACGTTGAAGAGCACGTGCACCAGGGCCGCGCGCACGGCCACGCGCGGCTTGCCGAGCGCCGCCAGGAGCGCCGTGACGCAGGTTCCGATGTTGGCGCCGAAGACCAGCGCGATTCCCGCGGGCGGCGCGATCACGCCCTGCGCCGCCAGCGCGATCACCGCGCCGGTCGTCGCCGCTGAGGACTGCACCAGGGCGGTGAACACCGTCCCCGCCGCGATCGCGAGCAGGGGATCGTTCAGGCGCACCATGACCTGCAGAAACGGCTCGTATCCCCGCAGCGGCGCCATGGCGTCGCTCATCACCCCGATGCCGTAGAACACCAGCCCGACGCCGATGAGCGCCGGGCCGGAGCTGCGCGCCCCCTCGCTTCTCCAGACCAAGGGAACGACGAACCCGGCGGCGACGAGCAGCAGCGCGAACTCCGCGACCTGGAAGGCGATGAGCTGCGTGGTGACCGTGGTGCCGATGTTTGCGCCCATGATCACGCCGATCGACTGCGCCAGGGACATCAGCCCGGCGCCGACGAAGCCGACGATGAGCACCGTGGTCAGCGAGGACGACTGCACCACGGCCGTGACGCACGCGCCGCTCAACACGGCCGCGAACCGGCTCCCCGCCAGCCGGCCGAGAATCGCCCGCAGCCTCTGGCCAGCGATCGCCTTGAGCCCGCCCGACATCTGCTCCATGCCGAACAGGAACAGCGCCAGGCCGCCGATGAGTCCGGTGAGCAACGCGCTTGCATCCACGGCGCCAGCCTCCGCTCGCCGCGCGCCGCCGCGCCGCACAGGCCGTCGCCGATCGCGACGGCGTCAGGCGGGCGCGCGGCACCGGCCGCCGGGCAGTCTAGTGCCGGACGGCGCGGAGGGAGATGGTCGGGGTGACTGGATTCGAACCAGCGGCCTCATGCTCCCGAAGCATGCGCTCTAGCCAAGCTGAGCTACACCCCGTGACCTGCGGACCTCAAGGCCGCACCAGTATCGCGGCGCGCGGCCAGATGGCAAGGGCCGAGCGCGGATTCCCTGGAGATCGCCGCCGCCTCGTCACTCCCCCAAATCGATGAACATGCCGCCATTTTGGCGCGCCAGCTCCTGCATGAGGATCTTGCCGCGCATGTTGCGCCCGATGTTGATCGTGTGGATCACGATCTTGCGCAGGGAGTTGACGCGCTTGACCTCGGCCAGGATCTGATCGATCTCCGTGATCGGCCCGGCGGTGGGATCGCCGTCGGAAAGGAAGTAGATCGTGTCCACCGGCGAGCCCAGGTTGGTGTCGTAGCCGGCCTGCGCCGCCTTCGCCTCGAGCGCCGTCATGAGCGCCTCGATGGTGTTCGTCTTGCCCAGCCCGCCGCCGGCGGAGAGGGAGAGTCCCGCCTTCTTCTTGAGATTCTGCGACGCGCCGCCGATGGCCTGGAGCTTCTCGACCCACTGCACGGCCGCGTTCCGGTTCAGGATGTTGGCCTGCACCAGCCCGCGCTTCTTCCAGGGCTTCACCTGGGTGGCGAAGGCGATCACGTTGAAGAAGACCGTGTCATCCAGGTTCTCGAGCGTGCGCATCAGCTCGTGCTTGACCACCTCGATCTTCACGAAGTTCTTGTACGTGCGCCCCTCGAGCACGAACTTCTGCCGGTCGAGGAGCGGATCCTCCATCGAGCCGGAGATGTCGATCACGTAGAGGATGCGTTTCGACTTGGTCGGGATGCCAGCGAAGTCGTCCGATCCCGGCTGGTAGCGCAGCTGCGCCTTCTCGAAGTTCTCGCGCGCGCGCCGGATCTCCTCCTCGGTCGGCACCACGAAGCGCTCGCGCACGCGGTCCCACGCCTCCTGCCACTTGTCCGGCTTGTTCCCGAGGTCGAAGGTGGTGAGCGAGAGGAGCGCCGCCAGGATGTCGTCGATCAGGCGCCCCTGTTCCTGGCGCAGCAAGTCGATGAGGGGCTGGATGCTGTCCTTGTGGCGGATCTTCGCCAGCGCGGCGACGGCCGCCGAACGCACCTGCCAGCGCGCATGGCCGAGCAGCTCGAGGACCGCGCCGTTCGCCGCCGGGTCCCGGATCTCGCCCAGGGCGTCCGCCGCCGCGATGACCACGCTCGGGTCGGGATCCTCGAGCAGCTCCGCGATCTGCGGCACCGCCTGCGCGGCGCGCAGGCGGCCCAGGGCTTCCAGGCAAGCGCGGCGCAGGTCGCCGTCCTTCTCGCGCAGCAGGCCGGCGATCGGCTCGATGGCCATGACGTGGCCCATGCGCGACAGGGCCTCGGCCGCCACCATCTTGTGCGCCGTGTTCGACTCGCGCCGGTTGGCCACCACGTTGTCGATCAAGTACTGCGCGCACTCGACGCTGCGGTACTTGCCGAGCACCTCGACGGCGCTCTGGCGCACCGCGAAGTCCGGGTCGTCGAAACACGCCACCAGCGCCTCGACCGCCGCCGGCGTGTCGAGCCGGTCCAGCACGTGGATCGCCTCCACCTTCTCCGCCACCGAGGCGCTGCCGCGGTAGAAGCGCTTGAACTCCGCGATCATCTCGTCCGAGGCGTCGTCCCCGGACGGGGCCTCCTGCAGGAGAAGCGCCAGCAGCAAGCACTTGCCGATCACGAGCCTGTCTCCAGTCCGATCGCGCGCGACGCGCGGTATCATCACTAAGGCTAGTGCTCCGGCCGCGGCCGGGCAAGTCGAACCGGTCCCCTGCCGGCTCTCGCCCGATCGCGGCCGTCCTGCCGCAGGTCACTCCGGAGATTCGCGCTTGAAGGCGCTCGCCATCGTCTCCCTGCTCGCCGCCGTCATCCTCGCGGCCCTGTTCCTGCTGCTCAGCCCCTCGAACGCCGACATACGCCGCATCGAGGACGAGGCGGCCGCCCTGCTCGAGGAGGCTTCCGCGGCGCTCTCCGAGGCCACCGGAATCCTCAATGCCTTGCGCGTGGTCAAGCCGACCATCCTCGTGCTGGACAACGACTTGAACGGACTGCGCGCCCAGGCCGAGACGCAGCTCCGGCAGCTCGACGAGCTGCGCGGCGAACGTCCCGACGCCGGCGACTACCGGGGCGGCCACATCGAGCGCCGCAAGGCGGCGCGCCAGGCGGCCCAGCAGCTCTGCAACCTGTCCCAGGGGCTGGTGGAGCGCGCGCGCCTGATCGAGGCCTTCCTGCGCGACACGCAGCCGCGCGTGCAGCTCATGCTGGCGAGGTTCGGCGAGCTCTATGCGCTGCGCAACCGCATGGTGCAGCAGGGGAAGAAGATCGACGCGGCCCTGCTCACCAAGATCGACTACCTGCAGGAAGAAGTGCAGCGCAAGCAGTCCCTCGCCCGCAGCGTGCTGGACGTCGGCGCGCGCGACGCGCGCGAGGGCACGACGCTGCGCGAGACGGCGGCGCGCGAGATCGAGCTGCTCATCGCCGAGGTCGAGGCGCTCGCGCGCCTGCTGGCCAGCGACTGAACCGGCGCCAGCGCGCGCCTCAGGGCGCCTCCGGCAGGAGCAGCCCGGACGGAGGCGGGACGGCGGGATCAAGCGCCCGCGCGCGCAGGAAGAAGAGCAGGGCCTCCTCCTGGTTCTCGAGCAGCACGCTCGTTTGAGCGAGCCGCGCCAGCACGCCCGCGTTTCGCGGCTCCTGCTCGAGGGCGGCGCGCAGGTCCTGGTCGGCGAGGCGCACGTTGTTCATATGCGTGACGCAGTCGGCGCGGCCGATGCGCGCCGCCACCACGTCCGGGTGCCTGAGCAGCACGTCGTCGAAAGCGCGGCGCGCCGCGTCCAGGCGTGCCGTCTTCAAGAACAGCATGCCGAGCTGCACGCGCGCGCGCACGTGCGTGGGATCGAGCTCAAGGGCCGCCTCGAGGCTCTCCTCGGCCTCCGCGTCGCGGTCGAGGTGCAGCAGGATCGTGCCGCGCTGCGTGTGCAGGTCCGGGTTCCCCGGGCTCAGCTCGAGCGCGCGCCCGAAGGCGCGGAGCGCCCCGGCCAGGTCGCCCTCCTCGAACTTCAGCCCGCCCAGCACGTCGAAGGCCTCGGCCACCTCGGGCTCCGTGAGCACGAGGCGCTCGACCGCGGCGATGGCCGCCGCGCGGTCGTCCTTGCCGGCGAGCGTCGCCTGCTGCAGGGCCTCGACGATGTGCACGCCGTCCTTGGGATCACGGCCGCCGCCCGAGGCGGAGGCTTCGCGGGAAGCCACGTAGCCCTGCTGGCGCAGGCGCTCGATCGTCTCCGGGTCGAGCGCCCGCGGCGTCGAACGGCGCGTCGCGTGTTCGCGCGTATCCCCGTCCAGCGAGCTCTTGAGCCTCTCTGCAAACTCGCGCTCCTGGTCGAAGAGGTTCTCGCCCTCGCCCGGGTCCGAGGCGACCCGGTAGAGTTCCGGGCGCGGCGCCACGATCAGCTTGTTTCCGCTGCAGTCGATCCCGGAAAGCGGCGCGAAGCCATAGTAGTACGCTCCGGCCAAGGACTCGAAGCAGGCGTGGCCCAAAACGGAATCATCGTGATACGCGGACTGTCCGAGGAGCACCACGCGCGCCCGCGACGGGCCGTACATTCCCGGGGGACGCTCGAGCCGCAGCAGGTCGAGGATGGTCGGCGCCACAGAGATGATCGACGTCGTCTCCCCGATAACCGTCCCCGCCGGAATCCTCCCCTTCGACCAGAAGACGAGCGGCACGCGCAGGGTGCCGTCGTAGACGAACACCGAGTGCGTCGACTCGCCGTGGTCGCCCAGGCCCTCGCCGTGGTCCGCCGTGAGCACCACCAGCGACTCCGCCAGGCGGCCGCGTTCTTCCAGCCCCTCGAGCAGCCTGCCCACGCACCAATCGGCGTAGGCGACCTCGGCGTCATAGGGCGCGCTGAACCGCTCACAATAGGGCGCCGGCGCCTCGTACGGGGCATGCGGGTCGAAGAGGTGCACCCACAGGAAGAAGGGCGCCGCGGCCGCGCGCTCGACGAAGCGCAGGGCCGCCGCCACCGTGCGCTCGCCGCGCCGTTCCAGGGGGCTCGGGTCCGACTCGCCCTGCTCGTCGATCGTGCGATCGTCGTACTCCTCGAAGCCGAGGTCCAGGCCGTAGCGCTGGTCCAGCACCCAGGCGGAAACGAACGCGGCCGTGGCGAAGCCCTGCTCGCGCAGCGCCAGCGCCAGCGAAGGGTTGCTCGCATCGAACGTCGAGGCGCCGTTCAAGCGCGCGCCGTGCGCGATCGGGTCGGTCCCGGAAAGAAGCGAGGCGTGCGCCGGCAGCGTGATGGGCGCGGTCGTGAGGCAGCGCTCGAAGCGCGCGCCCTCGGCGGCCAGGCGGTCGATGTTCGGGCTGAGGAGCGGGTCCCCGCCGTAGCAGCCGAGGCGGTCGGCGCGCAGCGTGTCGATGCTGATCAGCACCACCGAGGTGACGCCCAGGCCGTTCTGGCCGCGCATCAGGCGCCACGCCGCGACGCCTCCCGCCGCCCCCAGCACGGCCAACGCGCACCCGGCCCAGAGCGCCGCGCGGCGGCTCACGTCGCGCTCTCCGCCGGCCGCTCCACGAAGAAGCGGCGCTCGCCGCGGCGCACCGTGTGCCCGTGGCTGTCCAGGTACTCGAGCAGCGGGATGAGGTACTTGCGCGTCGTGCCCAGCAGGTCGCGCACGCGCGGCACCAGGATCTCCCCCTTGTTCTCCGCGGCCACCCGGCGCAGCACCTCCAGCAGGTCCTGCTTGCGGCCCGCGTCGAAGAAGATGTCGCGCGCGCGGAAGGCGTGCTCCTGCTCGACCAGCAGCACGAGCAACGCCTGGACCGTAGCGGCGTCGAGCCCCAGCTCCGCCGCCAGCTCCTCGGCGGAAGGAGGCGAGAGCCCCGCCTCATGCAGCCTGGCCCGGATGCGTTCGCGCGCCGCCTCCTCCTGCGGCGAGAGGCGCGGCCCCGCTCCGGCCAGGCCGATGCGCGCGCCCTTGTGCGCCACCACCTCGGATGAGTCCGCCAGCGCCCGGGCGGCCGCGTCGAAGATGTCCTCCTGCAGGCGCAGCTCGGTGCGCAGCGCCAGGCCGTCGGCGTAGGCGCGCAGGGGGTTCGCGTCATGGAAGCGCCTGAGCGCGTCCCGCAGCGCGGCGCACACGCCCGCGAACACCTCGCGGTGCATGAGGCGGTCGCGTCCCACCGCGACCAGCCTCCCGGCCGTGAGCAGGCCCGCGACGATCTCCTGCGCCTCGGCCACGTGGCGCTTCACCAGGCCGGGCGCCTCGCGCCGCGTCGCGCAGCGCAGCCCGCGCTCCAGGACGAGGCGCTCGAGAAACGCCCCGATGTCGTCGAGGGCCGCCACCTTGGCCTGCACCGCCGCCACCGACGCTTCGCGCAGGCGGGGCAAGCGGCGCTCCGACTCCGAGACGATGATCCCGCCGCCGAGGGTGACCGCCGGCGTGGGCTGGCGCACGAGAAAACGATCGCCGCGCGTCGCCACCACCGCTTCGCGCAGCCGGAACTGCACCAGCGCCTGCTCGCCTGGTTCGAGCACCGGGCGGTTCAGCAGCACCACCCGGGCGAGAGCCTCGGCAGTGCCGACGTGCAGCCGCACCTCGGCCCCGTGCTTGAGCGGCTTCCCGGCCCCGGCCAGGTAGCGCAGCTCCGCCTCGAGCATGCGCGCCGGCCGGAACAGCCCGGGCGAGGCCACGACGTCGCCGCGTCGCACCAGGCGGTAGTCGACGTCCGAGAGGTTCAGCGCCGTCGAGTGGCCCGCGAAAGCGTGATCGCGATCCTCACGGTACGCCTGGATGCCGCGCACCTTGCCCTTGAAGCCCTGCGGCAGCACCTCGAGCTGCTCGCCGAGCGCGACCGACCCGGAAAGGGGCACCCCGGTCAAGACGATGCCGTGCCCGCGCGCCGAGAAGACGCGCTGCACCGGCATGCGGAACACCCCGCCCGCGCTGCGCGCCGGCGTCTCCTCGATGATCCGGTCGAGCTCGTGGCGCAGCCCGTCCATGCCCTCGCCCGTCACGATCGAGACCGCTGAGAGCGGCGCGCCCTCGAAGGCCGATCCGGCCAGGTACTCACGGATCTCGTCCACCGCCAGCTCGCGCAGCTCCGGGTCGACCAGGTCGATCTTGGTGACCGCGACCAGACCGCGCCGCGCGCCCAGGAGGTCGAGGATGTCGACGTGCTCCCTGGTCTGCGGCATGACGCCGTCGTCCGCGGCCACGACCAGCACGAAGACGTCGACCGAGCTGGCGCCGGCGACCATGTTCTTGACGAAGCGCTCGTGGCCGGGAACGTCGATGAAACCCACCGTCCGCCCCGAGCGCGTGGCGTAGGGGGCAAACCCGAGGTCGATCGTCATCCCCCGGTCCTTCTCCTCCTTCAGGCGGTCCGGATCCACGCCCGTGAGGGCGCGAACCAGGGATGACTTGCCGTGGTCGATGTGACCGGCGGTGCCGACGATGATTCTGTGGATCTCTGCAGCCACTGGACTCGTCAACGCACCGCAGCCACCGGCGGCCTCACGTCTCCGACTTGACCTGCAGCACGTCGGCCAGATAGAGGATTCGCTGGCAGGAATCGCAGTAGACGATCTGGCTCAGGGCCAGAAGGCGCGTGATCTCGTTGGCGGAGACCGACACGCCGCAGCCCGTGCATGTTCGCTCCTCGCACGGGACGATCGCCACGCCGTCCCGCGCCGCGCGCACGCGCTCGTAGCTGGCGCGCAGGTCGCGCGGCAGCTCGGCGAGCAGGGCCGCCCGCCTCTCGTCGGTGCTCGCCAGCTCGCGCTCGGCGCGCGCCCGGTCCCGCTCGCAGGCGAGCACGAACTCCTGGTGTTCGCTCTCGAGCCGGCGCAGGCGCTCCCGCTCCCGCGCCAGATCGCCTTCCAGCGCCTCGATCCGTTCGTAGAGCGCCAGGGTGCTCTCCTCCTCGCGACTCGACTCCCCCTTGACCTTGGCGAGGTGCGCCTGCAGGGCCTGGTACTCCTGATTGGTCTTGGCGGTGTTGAGCTGCAGCTCGAGCTTGCTCACCTTCTCCGCGTGGGCGCGCAGCTCGAGCTCGGCCTCGTCGGCCGCGAGGCGCGCCTTTTTCAGCGCCTCCTGGACCTGCGCCACCGCCGTGCGCGCCCCGTCCAGGAGCTCTGCGCGCGCGGCGACGATGCCCCCGGTCTGGCCCAAGAGGCGCTGGTTGGAATCGCGTTCCCGGTCGAGATCCTGCAGGCGCACGAGCACGGTCAAATGCCGCCGTGGCCCGCCCACCGAGCCCGGGTCGCGTTCCGCTTCCATCCTGCCGCCCCTGGTCAACGAGGCCACGCGGGCGGTCAGCCCTCGGCCGCTCCCGCCCAGAGCTGCGACGCTACGCCTCCAGGCTCTCGAGGAACCCCTCGAGCAACCTGCTGCGGACGGGGTGCTGGAGCTTCCGCACCGCCTTGGCCTCGATCTGGCGCACGCGCTCCCGGGTCACCTTGAAGATCCGTCCGACCTCCTCGAGAGTATAGGTGTATCCGTCGCCGATGCCGTAGCGAAGCTTGATGATTTCCCTCTCGCGGAAGGAGAGGGTCGAGAGGACGGCATCGATCTTCTCGCGCAGCATGACGTAGGCGGCCGCGTTCACCGGGGACTCCGCGCCCTCGTCCTCGATGAAGTCGCCGAAGTAGGAGTCATCGCCCTCGCCGATGGGCCGGTCCAGGGAGATGGGGTGCTTGGAGATCTTCATCACGCGCTTCGCCTCGTCGATCGAGATGTTGGCGGCGAGCGCCACCTCCTCGATCGAAGGCTCGCGGCCGTAGCTCTGGATGAGCTTCTTGGTCACGTTGCGCAGCTTGGACATGGTCTCGATCATGTGCACCGGGATGCGGATGGTGCGCGCCTGATCGGCGATGGAGCGCGTGATCGCCTGGCGGATCCACCAGGTCGCGTAAGTCGAGAACTTGTAGCCGCGGCGGTACTCGTACTTCTCCACCGCCTTCATCAACCCGGTGTTCCCCTCCTGGATGAGGTCGAGGAAGGAGAGGCCGCGGTTGCGGTACTTCTTGGCGATCGAGACCACGAGGCGCAGGTTCCCGCTGGAGAGCTGCATCTTGGCGGTCTCGTACTCTTGGTAGCGCTTCATGATCCGGTCAATGCGGATCCCGAGGCGGCGCGGGCTCTCCAGCCCCTGGATGACCAGCTTCTCGAACTCGCGGCGCAGGGTGCGGTACTCCTTCGAGTCCTTGCCGCCCGAGTACTCCGCGAGCTGCTTCTCGATCCTCAGCATCTCCCGGTGCCGGCCGCGCAGCATCTCGATCATCGGCCTGACCTTCTTCAGCTGCAGGTTCAGCTCTTCCAGCAGCATGGACGCTCGTCGGCGCCGCCAAGCGATGCGCCGCGTCAGGCGCAGCCGCTCGAGCGGCGGCATCTTCTCGCGCAAGACCCGCCGATAGTCCTGCTTCGTGCGGTGCAAGAGCTTCTTGAGCGTGCCGATGTTCACCTCGAGGCGGTCGGCCACCTCGCTCTTGCTCGCGTCCGTCGAGCCGGACGAAGAAGTCGCCACCTTCAGCGTCCGGTCGAACGCGAGCTCGCCCATGAGCACGTTGTCCAGGATGCTGATCGCCTTGCGGAAGGCGAAGCCGGACGACAGGATCAGCTTGCGGAAGGCGCGACGCGTGGTCTCGATGCGCTTGGCGAGGTCGATCTCCTCGGTGCGCGTGAGCAGGGGGATCTCCCCCATCTGCGTGAGGTACATCCGCACGGGATCGTCGATCCGCTCGGCCCCGGCGGTCTGCTCGAAGCGGTCCGTGTCCACCCGCCCGGCCTTCTTCTCGGGCTCGCCGTCCGTCAGATCGGCCTCGTCCACGAGGTCGACGCCCTGCTCCTCGAGCATGTTGAGGATGCCGTCGATGTTCTCCCCGGACACGACGTCATCCGGGAGGATCTGGTTCAGCTCCTCGTAGGTGACGAACCCCTTCTTCCGCCCGCGCTCGAGCAAGATCCGCGTGTTCGTATCCAACGTCTCGATGGTCACCACCGTCCTCGCATTCTCCGGCGCCCCCCGGGTTCGCTTGTTCGCGCGCCCCGAGAGGTCGTTTTTCATCCGCTCACTCGCCCGCGCCGCGCGGCGGCCAGGCGTGGATCACGCCTCGCTCGCATCGTGCCGCTTTCGTTCCGCGTCCTTGGAGCGCGCGTAGCGCGCCGCGTGGTACCGCGCCATCTCGTCAAGGCGAGAGTCAAGTTCGTCATCCGTGCCGCTCTGCAGGACTCCCGAGCGACCGGCCTCCTCGCGGGCGCGCCAGTACTCCGCCTCCCTGCGCCGATCCATCATCCGCTCAAGCACACAATCCATGCTGTCCACGGGCGGCATCTGCCGGCCGAGAACAGCCTGAAGCGCTCCTGCTGCTGAAGTGTTGTCCTTCAGTCGCTCCAGAACTACGCATGGCGCCGGGCATTGCGAGCCCTTCACGATGTCCCGCATCGCCTCGAACACCGCGCGGCGGTCCGGGTCTCGGAAATCTGCTCCTGATAGCGCCTCGACCACCCTTCCTGCAACTGCCGCGTCCGTTGCGGCCGCTTGAAGAATGAAAACCTCGTCAAGCTCCCAGCCCTTCAGCATACCACGCTCTGCGCGAGACGGCGCGGCCTCATCCGCCCGCTCGGGTCGCTTCAAACCGCGCTGCCGCCGCAAATCCTGTCGCAGCAGAGCCTCGTCGATACCGAACTCCTGGGAAATCTTCCGCACGTACAGATCGAACTGAACGGCGTCGTCCATACCCTCGAGGAGCTTCAGGACCGACCGGGCCGCCTTGGCCGTGCTCGCTACTCCCGCGGTCCTTCCCGCTTCCTCGCGTGCTCTGCGGATGAGATAAGTAATCATATCCTCTTTGTGATCAGCAAGATAACGCCAGAACGCAGCGGCATCGTGAGCGCGGAGGAAGTCGTCCGGATCCTGGCCCTCTGGAAGGGTGACGATCGCCACGTCCATGCCCTCGCGGAGCAGCAGCGTCGCGCCCCGATCGGTGGCCCTCTGCCCCCCTTCATCCGCGTCGAAGAGCAGGACCACCTGGCTCGCGTGACGTCGCAGCTGCGAAACATGCTCCGCCGTGAATGCCGTACCGAGGGCGGCCACGACGTTTTCGACTCCGCGCTGGTGCGCCGCGATGACGTCCATGTATCCCTCGACGACCACGAAGCAACCAGCTGCCGCTGCAGCTCGCGAGGCCTTGTCCAGCGCGAACAGCACCGCTCTCTTGGAGAAGAGCTCGGTCTCGGGCGAGTTCACGTACTTCGGCGCCTCGTCGCCCAACGCGCGGCCGCCGAACGCGATCACCCGCCCGCGCGCGTCCCTGATCGGGATCACGATCCGATGGCGCAGCAGGTCCCACTTGTGTCCGGCCTCGTTCGTCTTGACCAAGCCGGCTCCGACCAGCTCCTCCTCCGTGAAGCCCCGCGAACGCAGCGCGAAGAGCAGCGACCGCCACTCGGCCGGGGCATAGCCGAGCGC
>JACQZJ010000128.1 GCA_016213895.1 Planctomycetota bacterium
TCGGCATCGCCGCCGCTCTCGTGATTTGGGGCCCGCGTCTCGCCGCCGGCTGCGGCAAGGAGGAGGCGCCGCCGCCGCGCGCCGCGGCCGGCACGGGCGGGGCGGCCGCCGCCGGGGCGCTCGGGAAGGGCGCCGAGACGCGCCGCGATCCCGCCTCCATTCGCGCCGAGTTCATCCGCATCTCGGGCGAGGCGCGCAGCCTGCGCGACGTGGCGCTGCCCGTCGCGCTCCCCGCCGTCCCGCGCGACCCGTTCGCCGCGCGGGAAAGCGCGCTCGCGGCGGCCGCGCCGGCGGAGCCTTCCCCCGAGGAAGGGGGCGCGGTGGCCGAGAGAGAGCGCGCGGCGGCCCTGCGCCTGGAAGGCGTTTTCCACTTCCGCAACGGCTCCTCGGCAGTGGTCGACGGAGTCGTGCTCAGGAAGGGCGAAGAACACCAGGGATTCACCGTGGTCGCGATCGAGGGGCGGACGGTGACGCTCCGCGGCGCGTACGCGGAGCACCGCGTGACGATGGAGGACGAGAAGGAGAGATAGACATGAAGGAAGCCTGGTGGACGGGCCTCCTGCTGCTCCTCAGCGGCGCGCTGGCCGCGCCCGGCCTGCCGCAGGAGGGGAGCCTGGACGCGGCGGAGCGCGTGACCACGTCGCTCGACGATGCCGAGCTGGCCGACGTGCTCAAGTCGTTCGCCCTCCAGTACCGGCTGAACATCGTCGCCGGCGCAGGGGTCAGCGGCAAGGTGACGATGAACCTCTTCGACGTGCCGGTCGAGGAGGCGCTGGCCGCCATCCTCAGCGCCAGCGGCTACAGCCTGCGGCAAAGCGGCGAGTTCTACATCGTGGAGCCGCTGCCCGCGAAGAAGGAGGAAGCCGCGCAGCGCGAGCCGCTCGAGGTCGCCGTCATCTGGCTGGACTACCTGACGGCGGCCGAGGGGCTCAAGCTGATCGAGCCGCTCAAGTCGAACGACGGCGTGTTCACGGCCGGCACCGCCTCGGAGCAGGGCATCCCCAGCAATCCGACCGACGCGGGCGGCAACTCCCCGGCGGCAGGAGAGGTGCTGGTGCTCAAGGACCTCCCGGCCGTGCTGGCGCAGGCCAGGACGGTCCTCGCCGAGCTGGACCGCAGGCCGCGCCAGGTCCTGGTCGAGGCCACCCTCCTCGAGGTCAAGCTGGACGACGAGACCAAGTTCGGGATCGACCTCAACACGCTCTCCGGGCTCAACTTCGCCGACCTCTCCGGGACGAGCAACCTGAACAGCCTGGCCCTCTCGCCGGCGAACCCGGCCCAGGTGGACAGCGGCTTCACCTCGGCGAGCACGCACGGCTTCGCCAGCGACGCCAACAGCGACGGCCTGCACATCGGCCTCGTCGCCGGCAACGTCGCGCTCTTCATCGAGGCGCTGGAGAAGGTCACCGACACCACGATCCTGGCCAATCCGCGCGTGCTCGCCGTCGACCGCCAGCCGGCGGAGAT
This sequence comes from Planctomycetota bacterium, assembly GCA_016213895.1. GTDB lineage: Bacteria > Planctomycetota > B15-G4 > B15-G4 > JADJEK01 > JACQZJ01. Next base: position 1,468 of record JACQZJ010000128.1, read on the forward strand.
CATCATCGGCGCCAAGCTCGGCTACCTGACCACGACCACCACCGAGACGGCCACGGTGCAGGAGGTCGAGTTCCTCGACACCGGCACGCAGCTGCGCTTCCGGCCCTACATCGCCGGCGACGGCTTCGTGCGCCTGGAGATCCACCCGGAGAACTCCACCGGCGTGGTCGATCCCGCCTCCGGCCTGCCCTCGGAGACGACCACCGAGGTGACGACCAACGTCCTCATCCGGGACGGCAACACGATCGCCATCGGCGGCCTCATCGGCGAACAGGTCGAGTCGGTGATCAAGCAGGTGCCGCTGCTCGGCAGCATTCCCTACCTCGGCGTGCTCTTCCGCCAGACGAGCGAGAAGATCGCGCGCCGCGAGGTGATCGTGCTGCTCACGCCGCACATCGTGGACGGCGGCGAGGAGGACGTGGCGGGCGTCCTGCAGGCCGACGCCCTGGCGACGGCGCGGGACGCGGTCTTCCTGCGCCACCTGCCGATCTCGCGCTCGCGCCTGGCCGCGCCCTGGATCGAGCGGGCGGAGCAGGCGCTGGCGGAGGGAGACGCCGCGGAGGCGGCGCGCTGCGCCGCGGCGGCGCTGGACTTCCTGCCCGCGGACGTGCGCGCCGGCAAGATCCGGCTGCGGGCGCTCGCGGCGCTCGGCATCGTGGAGGAGGAAGTGCGCGCCCTGGAGGCGCTGGAGGGACTGAGATGAAGCGCGGCTTGCTGTTGCTCCTCCTGCTCGTCCCGGCGTGCGTCACGGTCGAGGACCCATGCACGTCGGTCTGGCAGGATACGAACTCCGCGGTGCACGAGCGCCTGGCGCAGGCCGCCCTGGAGCGCGGGCGCTTCGCCGACGCCTGCGCCAGCGCGCGCGAGGCGCTGCGCGTCGATCCAAGGCGCACCGAGGCCGTGCTCATCCTGACTCGGGCGCTGCTCTACTCCGGTGCGCCGCAGGAGGCCGAGGCCGCGGCGCGGCGCGCGCTCGAGCTGGCGCCCGAGTCGAGCCAGGCCTGGCTCCTGTGCGCCGAGTCCGTGCTCGCCCAGGAGCGGGAGGAGGAGGCGCGCGCCCTCTACCGGCGCGCGGCCGACCTCGGCGCGGGCGAGGCGGCGTTCGTGCTCGGCGCGCTCGAGCTGGCGAACGGCGACGAGGCCGCGGCTGCGGCGCTGCTCGAGAACAGAGAGGGCAGGAGCGCCGCGCCCGGGGCCGCCGCCGTGCTGGCCACGCACTACTGGCTGGCGGGCCGGCCGGCGCATGCGCTCAACCTGCTGGAGCGCGCCCGGGCGCGGGCGCCCGAGGACCGCGGCCTGGAGCTCAAGACGCGGCAGGTGCGCTTCGCGCTCGGCGACCGGGCGAGCATCGCGCAGCAGTTCGGCCGGGAGCGAGCGGCCGGCAAGACCGCGAGTCTGGAGGAGCGCTGCCTGGCGGCGGCCGCGCTGCTCGGCAGCGGCGACGCGCCCGGCGCGGCCGCGGAGTACCGCCGCCTGGCGCGCGCCCTGCCGGACGAGCCGCGCATCCGCCTGGCCCTCGGTGAGGCGCTGCTCCTCGAGGGAGACGCGGCCGGCGCCGAGGCCGCCTTCGAGAACGCCGCCCGGCTCGACCCGGCGGCGCGCGCCCCCCAGGTGGGCATCGCGCGCAGCCTGCTGGCCGCAGGCGAAGACGCGCGTGCGATCGCCGCGCTGGAGCGCGCGCTGCGCATCGAACCCGGCCACGTTCCGACGCGCTGCCTGCTGGCCGCTGCCTGGGCGCAGAGCGGCGACCGCGATCGGGCGCGGCGCGAAGCCGAGGAGGTCCGCGTCCTGTCGCCGGGCAGCGCGCTCGACCACGCCTGCCGCAGAATGCTCCAAAGAACGGAGAGCCGGACGGCCGATGAGAGCGCGCAGACAAGATGAAGCTCACGCATGCGAACGTCGTCGCGCTCCTCTCCGCCGGGGCGGGAGGAGCGGCCGCGGGCGCCGCCCTGGCGAGCGGCGGCGCGCCGCTGCTCGTCTCGGCGAGCGGCGCGTTGGCGTTCGCCGCCACCGCGCTGCAGCTTGGCTTCATCTCGCGAACGGTCGGGGCGGAGCGGCGCTTCCGCGCCTGGTGCGCCGACGCCTCGTCTGACGTCGCCCCGCTGCCCGGCCTGTCCGAGCCGTTCCGCTCCTGCGCCGCCGCCGCGCGCGGGCGCATCGAGGCGCTCGCCGCGGAAGCCGGCGCACGGCAGTCGGAGGCGCGGCGCGCGCGCGTCGCGGCGCGCTCGCTGCAAGTCGAGCACGACCTGCTGCGGTCGCTGCTGGAAGGCCTCTCGGACGGCGTGATCCTCGTGGGCGAGGGCGGCGCCGCGACCTTCGTCAATCGCGCCGCGCGCGGCTTCCTCGACCTGGCCGAGGACGCGCCGCTCGCGTGCGACGCGCGCGAGCTGGCGTCGGCGCCGCCGCTCAAGGCGGCCATCGAGGAGGGGCTGAAGGGCGAGGGGCGCGCCAGCCGCTCGCGGCGCGACGTGGATTGCTCGGACCAGGCGCAGCGGCGCGTCCTCAGGATCTCGTTCCAGGAAGTCGCCGCGGCCGACGGGAACGGCGGCGGTTCGCTCGCGATCCTGCTCTCCGACGTGACGCGCGAGGTGGAGATCAACCGCATGAAGAGCGACTTCGCCTCGAGTGTGTCGCACGAGCTGAAGACGCCGCTCGCGTCCATGCGCGCCTTCCTGGAAATGCTCCTGGACGGAGACATCGAGGGCGAGGAGGAGCGGCGCGAGCACCTGCGCCTCGTCCTGGACGAGACGCAGCGCCTCAGCCAGCTGGTGCAGAACTTGCTCAACCTGGCGCGCCTCGAGGCGGGCATCACGCGCATGGAGCGCAAGCCGGTCGCGCTCGTCGACCTGCTCGAGCACCTGCGGGACGTGGTCACGCCGCTGGCCGCGTCGCGCAAGCAGACCATCGTGTTCGACGTCTCGGAGTTCACGCCCGCGGTCACCGGGGACCGCAACCTGCTCGAGCAGGCGGTCATGAACCTGGTGTCGAACGCCATCAAGTACACGCCCGAAGGGGGCTCGATCCGCGTGCGCGCCGGCCTGGCCGGAGCGCTCGCCGAGCTCGTGGTCAGCGACGACGGGGTCGGCATCCCGGAGAAGGCCCTCGACCTGGTGTTCGAGAAGTTCACGCGCGTCGAGAACAGCGCCGGGCTCAAGGCGACCGGCACCGGTCTCGGGCTGCCGCTCGCCCGGTTCGTGGCCCGGGCGCACGGCGGCAGCATCAGCGTGACCTCGCAGGTCGGCAAGGGCAGCGAGTTTCGCATGCTGCTGCCCGTGCGCCGCGGCGAGGAGAGCAGCGAGTCACAGCTTGTGGCACTGGAGGCCATCACCGGATGAGCGACGCGAGAAAGGTCCTGGTGGCGGATGACGACCCGTCCATCCGCCACGCCGTCGGCCTGAAGCTCTCGAAGGCGGGTCTCGACGTGACCGCGGCGGCGGACGGCGAGGAGGCGCTGCGCCTGGCGCTCGCGACCGAGCCCGATCTGCTGATCGTGGACTACGCCATGCCGTACATGACCGGCTACGACCTGTGCCGGGAGCTGCGCCGCCACGACGGTTTCCAGGGCACGCCGGTCATCGTGCTCACGGCCATGGAGCAGGACATCGACACGTCGCTCGCGGCCGAGCTGGGCGTGGTGCACTTCATGACCAAGCCGTTCAGCCCGCGCGAGCTCCTGGCGCGCGTGCAGGAGCACATCGAGGCGCGCCGCCGGTCGCCGGCGGGAGGGAGTTCGGCCTGATGGCGCCGCGCCACGCGCAGTACGCGGTCCTCGCGGCCGCGTGCGCCACCGGGCTCCTGCACGGGCTCGGCCTGGCCGGCTGCGATCACCCGGCGCTCCCCGGCCTGGTGTTCGCCTGCGCGACCGTGCTGATCGCGTGGCGCCTCGGGCTCCAGCCCGGCGCCCTGAGCGGCCTGCTCTGCGCCGCGGGGCTGCTCTACCTGCAGCGCGGGGCCGGCCAGCAGTTCACGAGCGCGCTGCTCCCGGTCTGCGCCGGCCTGGTCTGCCTGGGCGTCATCGCCGGCAGCGCGGCCACGGTGGGCGCGCGCCTGGCCGCGGCGCTCGGCGAGGAGAACCTGGAGCTGCGCCGCCAGCTCTACCGCCTGCGCAAGTCGCGGCCGAACAGGAGACGGCCGGAGGAGCAGGAGGGCGCCGTCACGGCGGCCGCGCCGGGAGCGGCCGCGCCGCCCGCGGCTGGCGGCGCGACACGGGCGCCCGGCGCCGCGCGCGAGGAGAGCGCCGCCCAGGCCGGCGTGGCGGAGCGCCTGGAGGAGGCGCTCCGCGCCATCGCCTCCTCCTTGAACGAGCCGCGCGTCATCGAAGTGACCCTGCGGCGCGTGCGCGAGGTCCTGAACGCGGAGCGCGTGACCCTGCATCTCCACGACCGCAAGGCCGATCGCTTCCTGCCAGGCGCCTCCCTGCCGGAGGGTGCCGCGCCCCGGCCCGCGGGCGGCAACGAGTCCCTGCTGCGCGCTTGCCTGCGCCGGCGCGGCCTGCTCGCGCGCGACGCGCAGGACGAGACCTCGGCCGGCGCGTTCGCCGCCGCGGACGGCAACGTGGCGCTGGCGGCGCCGCTGTTCGACCGGGCGATGCTGGCGGGCGTGCTCCTGGTGAGCGGCGTGCGCGCCGAGGCGGCCGCGACCAGGGCGGCGCTCTCCATCCTGGCCACGGCGGCAGGCCTGGCGCTGGCCACGGCGCGTCTGGCCGCCATCGCCGAGGAGCAGGAGCGGCGCGACCCGCTGACCGGCCTCGCGGGAGTCGGCGCCATCCGTCAGGTGCTCGGCGAGACGCTCGCGCGCGGGCCGGCGGCGGTGCTGCTCGCGGCGGCGAGCCGCATTCGCGACGTCAACGAGGCGTACGGGCGCAAAGCCGGTGACCGAGTGGTGGCGGCGCTGTCGCGCGTGCTGGCGCTCGAGGTGGGAAAGGAGGGAACGGTCGGCCGCTACGGCGGCGCCACCTTCCTCGTGGTCCTTCCCGGCCACGGCCTGGCCGGGGCGCAGGCCGTGGGCGAGCGCCTCAGGCGCCGCGTGCCCGCCTCCGTGACCGCCGGCCCCGAGGGTCTCGCCAGCCCGCTGCGCTTGTCGGTCGGCGCGGCCGCGGCCTCGCTCGGGCCGGCGGAGGTCCTGCTGCAGGAGGCGGAGCGCGCGCTGGCGGCGGCGCTCGAGCAGGAGGGGAGCGTCCTGGCCGCGGGGGGCGCGCCGCACGGGGAGAGGAGCCATGCGTAGCGCCGAGGAGAGGATCGGTCCGGTCACGGTGCTGCGCCTCGAGCATCCCATCGACCGCGACCACTCCCCGGACCTGGAGGAATGGGCCGAGGAGCGCCTCGAGACCGGGGAGCGCTTCCTCGTGGTGCACTGCGGCAAGGTGCTGTGCTTCGACAGCGTCGGCCTGGAGACGCTGCTCGCGCTCACGCGCAGCGCCGCCAGTCGCGGGGCGCGCTTCGCGCTCGCGCACTTGAACGCCGACTGCTCGACGACGCTGCGCGTGACGCGCCTGGAGAGCGCGATCGAGCACCACCTGACCGTGGAGGACGCGGTGCGCTCGATGCGGCGGAGGGGAGCATGAGTCCGACCGTCACCGCCCCCGCGCCCCTCGGCCGGCTGCTGGTCGACTCGCGCAAGATCACCGAGCAGCAGCTCGAGGCGGCCCTCGCCGAGCAGGCGACAAGCGGCGGGGAGCGCCTGGGCGAGATCCTGGTGCGCCAGGGCGCGCTCAGCGAGGACGACCTGCTCGAGTGCCTCGGCGCGCAGTACTCGCTGCCGGTGGTGAAGCTCAACCGCTACCTCGTCGACCTGCACATCTTCGATGCCTTCCCGCAGCGCTTCCTGGAGAAGAACTACGTCTGCCCGATGTTCCGCGTCGAGGACACGACCACGGTCGCCATCGCCGACCCGACCAACATCTTCGTGCTCGACGAGATCCGGCGCCTGGTCGGCGGCCGGGTGCAGGCGGCGCTGGCCCTGCCCAAGAACATCCTCGAGGCGATCCGGCACCGCGCCAACGTCATCGACGCCTTCGGCATCGACGACATCGTCGAGGAGGTGGCGGAGACCGACGTCCAGATCGTCGAGGAGAAGACCGACGACCTGGACAACATGGAGGAGGTCAGCGGCCTCTCTCCTGTGGTGCGGCTGGTCAACTTCCTCATCTACCGCGCCGTGTCGGAAGGGGCGAGCGACATCCACATCGAGATCGACGAGGACGAACTCCTGGTCAGGAACCGCGTGGACGGCGTGCTGCACGACGTGCTCAAGCCGCCGCGCAGCCTGCACGCCGCGGTGGTGTCGCGCATCAAGGTGATGGCCAACCTGGACATCAGCGAGCGCCGCCTGCCCCAGGACGGGCGCGTGCGCGTCGTCTTCGAGCGCCGGCCCATCGACCTGCGCGTCTCGACGCTGCCGACGCACCACGGCGAGAAGGTCGTCATCCGCATCCTCGACAAGGACGCGATGCTGCTCGACCTCGACACCATCGGCGTCGGCAGCGACCTGATCGGCGTCCTGGACGAGCAGATCCGCCGGCCGAACGGGCTCCTGCTCGTCACCGGGCCGACGGGGAGCGGCAAGAGCACCACCCTCTACTCGATCCTGACGCGCATCAAGAACCCCGGCCTGAACATCTGCACCGTCGAGAACCCGGTCGAGTTCAACGTCAAGGGGGTCAACCAGGTGCAGACCAACGAGAAGATCGGGATGACCTTCGCCACGGTGCTGCGCTCGCTTCTGCGCCAGGACCCCGACGTCATCATGGTCGGCGAGATCCGCGACAAGGAGACCGGGCGGTGCAGGCGTCCCTGACGGGGCATCTCGTGCTCTCCACGCTGCACACCAACGACGCGCCGAGCGCGGTGACGCGCCTGAACAACATGGACGTGGAGAGCTACCTGCTGGCCGCCTCCCTCGAGGTGGTCCTGGCCCAGCGGCTGGTGCGCAAGCTCTGCTCGGAGTGCCGCGAGCCGGCCAATCCCACGGGCAGCGCGCGCGAACGGCTCAAGGAACTGGGCTTCGATGTCGAGAAGCTCTATGCCAGCAAGGGATGTCCGCGCTGCCGCTCGTCGGGGTACTCGGGCCGCATCGGCATCTTCGAGCTGTTTTGCATCGACGACGAGATCCGCGACCTGATCGTGGGCGGCGCCGACCTGCAGGCGCTGCGCAAGGCCGCGCGCCAGCACGGCGTGCGCAGCCTGTTCGAGGATGGCGTCGCCAAGGCGAGCCAGGGCATCACCTCGGCCGATGAAGTGCTCAGGGTGACCGTGTGAGTCCCAAGCCGACGCTCCAGGCCTCGTTGGCCTCGATCCAGACCGCCTCCGCCAGGGGCGGCGCGCGCCGCGCCGCCGCCGAGCTGGCGCGCCAGTCGTCGCACCGCGAGGGCGCGCGGCTGCTCGCCCAGCGCGAAGGGGCCATGCCCATCATGGCCGAATCCCGGGCCAAACCCGGGCCGGTCAAGCAGCGCGACCGCATGTTCTTCTTCTCGCAGCTCGCGGTCATGGTCGGGGCCGGGGTGCCGATCGCGGTCGCCCTCGACGGCATCGCCCGCCAGACCGACAAGCTGAGGATGCGCGACGTGCTCAAGGACGTGCTCGGGCGCGTCGAGGGGGGACAGCCGTTCTCCACCGGCCTGCTCGCCCACCCGCGCATCTTCCCCCTGTCGGCGGTGCACCTGGTGCGCGCGGGCGAGACCTCGGGCGACCTCACTGGCATGTTGCGGCGCGTCTGCTCGCTGCTCGAGCGCGAGTACGACATGAAGAAGAAGCTGCGCTCGGCGCTCACCTACCCCCTGGTGATGCTCGGCCTGGCCGTGGTCACCGTGATCGCGCTTTTCGCCTTCATCCTGCCGCGCTTCCGCATGCTCTACGCCGGCCGCGAGGACGCCCTGCCGCGGCCGACGCGGCTGCTGCTCGCGGCCGGCGACCTGGCCGGCGCGCACGCCTGGCAGATCCTCGCGGTCGCGGGCGCCGCGGCCGCGGCCGTCGTCTTCTTCCTGCGCACCCCGCGCGGCCATTCCTTCCGCGACTCGTTCGTGCTGGCGCTGCCGCTGCTCGGCCCGGTGGTGCGCAAGTTCTCGCTGGCGCGCTCGGTGCGCACCATGGGCGCGCTCCTGCAGAGCGGCGTGCCCGTGCTCGCCGCGCTCGAGCTGGCGCGCGACCTCTCCTCGAACATGCGCCTGGGAGAGGCCTGGGAGTACGTGCGCCAGCAGGTCGCCAACGGCGGCCGCATCCACGAGGGCATGCTCGGCCAAAACTGGTTTCCCGGAACGCTGGTGCAGATGACCGCCATGGGCGAGGCGGGCGGCATCCTCGACGGCGTGCTCGTCAAGATCGGGGAGTTCTACGACCAGGAGGCGGAGATGGCGGTGCAAGAGGCGACGTCGCTGCTCGAGCCGATCATGGTGGTCGTGGTCGGCGGCGTCGTGGGCTTCATCGCCATGTCCATCATGCTGCCCATATTCAACATGTCGAAAATCACTCATTGATTGACGCCCGTGGAGGAAGCTGGCCCATGAACGACCGGAGCACGAGCTGTGCCTTCACCATGATCGAGGTGATCCTCGTCGTGGCGATTTCGGCCATTCTCATCGTGGGCCTCGCGGCCGTGATCGACGTGCCGCGCCAGATGGCCGAGCAGGAGCAGGACAAGAGCCGCGTCTCCGACGCCGACCGCATGCTCTCCCAGCTGCAGCGGCGGGGCTGCTCGGGTCGGTGCATCGCCTCGAGTTCCGCGTCGGCACGGCGCCGCTCGCCGCGCACACGAACGTCGACGACGGCATCATCACCAAGACGATGGAGGCGGCCTCCTTCGACGACTTCGCGACCGTGGCGGGCTTCGAGGTGCTGCCGCTTGCGGCGATCGGCGGCCCCGAGGACGACCCCGGTCTGGTGAACGCGGTCGAGCAGGTGCGCACCTACCAGATCGGCAAGTCCAAGCGTGCGGGCATCGTCTTCCAGGCCTCGGGCCTGGGCGCGACGGGCGGTACGCCCACTTCCCTGCGCCTGCGCCTGCAGGGATCGGGCCCGCGCGACCTGAACGTCCACGTCTACGAGGTCGTGGCCGGCAACCAGCCCGACTTCGCCAGCCCGATCGCCAGCGGTCAGGTCGGCAACAGCGCGCTGCCGGCGAGCATGGCAAAGACCGTCATACCCCTGACCGCGACGGACAAGCTGCTGGACGGCCAGTCCTACTTCGTGCACCTCAGGTCGAACTACACGATGCTCGACACGACGGGCTACTCGGCCCTGGTCGAGTACCGCACGCTCAGCGTGCCGGCCGCGGCCGCGACGGACCGCGTGAGCCTCTACACCAGCGACAGCATGATGGGGGCCTTCGCCGTGCCGGCCGGCGCGGGCGGCGTGGCCGACAACACGGGCCTGGACTTCAGCCTGGAAACGACCGTCTCGCGGGCAATCACCGGCGCGGACCTGAACGAGACCAGCGAGATCCCCATCTTCGTGCGGCTGAAGCTCTCGGTGATCACGCCCCAGGGCGAGGAGATCGTGGAGTCGGCGTTCCTCATGGAGAACAACATCAGCCTGGTGACGCAGTGAGAGAGAGGCGACAAGCGGGCTCGATCCTGGTCCTGGCGCTGCTCGTCTCGGCGGCCGCCGCGGTCGCCGTGACCGCCGACCTGCGCGTGCGCGCGAACCGTTACCTGAACCGCTCGGCGGACGCCGGGCGCGTGGCCGTCGCCGGCCTGCAGCTCTCCCGGGAGCGGCTCGGCACGGATCCCGACTGGCCGGGCTGCACGGTGTACGACCCGCTGCTCCCCGGAAACAGCGTCACGCTCGGCGCCACCTCGACCGGCGTCTTCGTCGCCGAGGTCACGTCGCTGGGAGCGGTCGCGGACGCGACGCAGACCGCGATCGCCGAGCTGCGCGCCATGCCGCACCAGGTCCTGGACTACAACGTGTTCTCCGCCAGCACCGTCAAGTTCGACGGCGCCACGACCGGCGGCTACGTACGCGCGAACGGCGACGTCGAGACCGCGGGCGCCGTCTCTTTCGCCGGAATCGTGGAGACGGTCGAGGGAAGCACCGTCTCGGACACGATCAAACCGGACAAGGTCGTCTTCGTGCCGGACGTCCTCTCCCCTCCGCCCGTGTCGATCGCCGCCTATGCCGCGGTCTCCTCCTCCCTCTTGGGATTGCCAGCGGGCGACAAGGTGCTCGACAAGGTCTCGCTCCGCCCGGACGACAATCCCTATGGTGCGGAAAATGCGGACGGCGCCTACGTCCTCGACGCGGGCGGCGCGAAGGTCACACTGAGGCGGGTGTACGTCGAAGGGACGCTCACCATCCGCAATGCCTCGAGGGTGATCGTGGCCGACGGCTACCATCACCGCCGCGTGAACCCCGCCTATGCCTCGCTCATCGTCCAGGGCCCAATGGAGTTCAGGCCGGACGAGGTCATGGACGAGTGGGCCCTGTCCAAGGACTTCAATGGCGACGGCGACCGGAGCGACGACTTCGACGTCTACGTCGAGGGCATCATCTACACCACCGGGCGCTTCCAGGGCGACTTCCAGGGCACGATCAAGGGCGCGGTGGTCGCCGACAGCGTAGTAATCAAGAGGGAGAACAACTTCCGCAGCTACACCCTGCTCCTGACGCAGCCCGTGGTCGAGTTCATCCGCCAGGGCGCCTGGGACATCGTCCCGGGCAGCATCGGGGGAGGAACGCCATGAGCGCGCGGGCCGCGACCGGCGCCCGCGCAGCGCCGCCGGAGAACGCGCCTCCCCTCGACGCCGGCCGGCAGATCGAGAAGCTCTCCGCCGACCTGGTCGAGGCGTACGAGGCCCTGACGCTCGTTTACCGCACCGTCTCCAACCTCGGCGGCCTGTTCCGCATGGAGGACATCACCGCCTACCTGGTGAACCGCGCGCTGGAGGCGGTCGAGGCCACGAGCGGCGCGCTCTTCCTGGCGCGCGGCGACTCCACCTTCGAACTGTCCACGGCGCGCAACGGGCTGGCGGAGCGCCTGCGCGAGGACGCGGCGCGCCGCCTGCTGCTGCTCGGCCGGCCGCTCTTCTTCCACGGCGACCTGGCGGCCGAGTACTCGCGGCCGGGCGGCGAGCCGATCGCCCACCTGCTGTCGGCGCCGCTCGAGACCGGCGGTCGCACGCTCGGCGTGCTCGTGCTCGAGCGCGCCGGCGAGGAGCGCTTCACCACGGGCGACACCAAGCTGGTCGGTGCGCTCTGCGGCCTGACCGCGGTGGCGGTGGCGAACTTCCAGCACTACCGCGCGGTCAACTACGAGCGCGGCATGCTCGAGGGCGTGATCCGCGAGATCGGCGACGGCATCGTGGTCATGGGCGGGCACTGGCGCGCGCGCCTCACCAACCAGGCGGCGCGGGCGCTGCTCGGCGTGGCCGACCGCGAGCCGGAGGGATACGACGTCCTGGAGCGGCTCGGGACGTTCCAGCTTTCCGTGCCGCTCGGCGAGATGCGCGCCTCGCAGGATCAGAGCCGCGAGTTCATCGCGGAGAGCCTGGACCGGCGCCGGCCGCTGGTGGTGGCGGGCAAGACCTTTCAGGCGCGGCTCGGCACGGACGGCGAGCCGATCCGCGTGCTCTGCCTGCGCGACGTGACGCGCCAGCATCGCGAGGAGGCGGCGCAGCGCGACTTCCTGTCGCTCGCCTCGCACAAGCTCAGGACGCCGCTCACCAAGATCCTGGGCCTCCTGCCGCTCGCGCGCGACCCGGCCGCGGGCGACGCGCTGCGCGGCGAGGCCTTCCGCGGCATCGACGGCGGCGCCGAGGAGCTGCGCAGCCTGGTGGACGGCATCCTGCAGTTCGTCGAATTCCGCCAGGGCCAGCGCGTGATCCAGCCGCTCGTGCTCGCGCGGCTCGTGCCCGAGGTGATCGCGGCGGTCAAGGAGCGCCGCCCCACGCGCAAGATCGACGTGCAGTTCGCCGTGGCGCCGGACACGCCGGTGGTGCACGGCTCGCGCCAGATGCTCTTCACGATGCTCGACCGGTTGGTGGACAACGCGGTCAAGTTCACGCCGGGCGACGCGGCCTTCGTCTCCCTGCGCATCGGGCCGGGCGAGGGTCGGACGGTGCGCATCGTGGTCGAGGACCGCGGCGAGGGCATCGCCCCGGAGCTCTTGAAACGCCTGTTCCAGCCCTTCTCGCAGCGCGACGAAGAGTTCACCGGCCAGGCGGAGGGGGCCGGGCTGGGGCTGATGCTGGTGCGCGAGGTGGTGGAGCGGCACGGCGGCAAGCTCACCGCCGATTCGCGCCTGGGAGCGGGCACGACCTTCACGGCGGAAATCCAGACCGGGAGCGAAGGGCCGTGAGCGCGTCGCGGCGCGCCGGCTTCACCCTGCTCGAGCTGCTCATCGTCATCGTCGTCGGCATGATCATCGCCGGGGCCGCCATTCCCTCGGCGCACACCATTGACGATCGCTGGGTGTCGGCGGACGCGTGCATCCTGCAGGCGGACCTGGAGTTCGCCCAGGCGCGCGCCATCGCCACGGGCCAGAGCCATCGCGTGCTCTTCGCGCAGGACCGGAACCTCTACAAGGTCGAGTCCCCGCCCGGCGTGCTGCTCGAGGAGCCGCTCTCCAAGAAGAAGTGGCGCCGCGAGCTGGCGGGCGCCGACAAGGCCGGGACGCACATCACGGCCGTGGATTTCGCCGGCGCCGCGGCCGTGATCTTCGACGCCGCCGGCCGGCCGAGCGCGAGCGGGAGCGTGACCTTCGAGCTGGGGGAGTTCAAGGCCGTGGTGACCGTCGAGGCCGTGACCGGGAAGGTGACCCTGGACCTGCCATGAGCCTCTCCGCAGGAGAGGCTCATCTGGAATTCACGATTCTCAGGCGGATTGCCTGAGCTTGGGGATCCCGGGGATGCGTCGCGAGCGGGCAGGACCGCGAGGATGCCGGGGAAGGGCGCTTCCCCCGAGGGATCGGAGATCCTCGCGGCGCTGCCTACGCCATGCAGGCTGGCGAAAGACAGAAGCGGGCCCAGGGGTCTTCTTGCTTCCGACTTCGATCTTCAGACTTCCAACTCGCGGCGGCGCCGCCGCGCTGAGGTTCTTCCAGCGGGGGCCGTGGCCGCGGTGGCACGGGAGATGCGTAGTGCAGACGCGCTAGACTCCTGGCGTCGCGCGGCCCGTTCCGAGCGGGAGGATCCAGATGACCCTGCGGCTGATCGGCCTCATGAGCGTGGTGCTCTTCATCTCGCTGTCCGCGTTCAGCTTCCTCCTGCACGGCTCGCAGGGCGCCATCATGGAGGAGGTGTCGGACACGGTCTCCACCGTGGGACAGAAGACCCTGCAGGTGGTCGGGCTGCCGGAGCCGCGCAGCGTCGCGACCGCGAGCCGGGTCGAGGCCCGCGTCGAGGCCGGCCCGGCCGAAGAGGGGAGCGCCGCGGCAGAGGGCGCCGAGCGCAGCCTGGCCTTCCGCTTCGCGCTGCCGCGGAAGGGCGGTGTCGGCGTCGGCGCCACGGCGGAGCCGCGCGAATCGGCCGTGCTGCTCTTCGAGGTGGAGGGTCCGGTCGCGGCCGCTCCGGACGAGGAGGAGGCGGCGCCGCCGCGGAGTCTGCCCCTGCCCGAGGAGATCGAGGCGGTTCTCGCGAGGGGCGTGTGGAACGCGACCTTCTCCACCGTGGTCCTGGTGAGCGAGGGCGTGACCACCGAGGCGAGCCAGGGAGAAGTCATGGCCCGCATACCGGTGACGCGGCACGTGTGGGAGCCGGTGGAGGGCGATCTCCGGCTCGAGGCAACGGTCGCCGCGGGCGCGGGCGGCGGGGAGGCGGCGGAGCAGGCGCAGGGCGCTACGGCGCCGGTGGAGCGCAGGCTGGCCGTTTACCACGAGGACCTGACCTTCGACGTGCCGGTGCACGAGTACGAGTCGATCTTCGCCGCGATCCGCAAGCGCATGCTCGTGCTCTTCCTCGGCGTCCTCGGCGTGGGCACGGTGCTTTCCGCCGGGCTGGCGCGGCGCTTCACGCGCCCGATCCGCGAGCTGGATCGGGGCCTGCACCGCCTCTCCAGCGGCGATCTCGACGTCGCGGTCGAGGTCAAGGGCAAGGACGAGGTCGCCCGCCTCGGCGGCGCGTTCAACGAGATGACGCGGCGCCTCAGGGCGAGCCGCGAGCGCGCCCGGGAAGTCGCGCGCAAGGAGAAGCTCTCGTCCCTCGGCCGGCTGGCGGCGGGCGTGGCGCACGACGTCAGGAACCCGCTGCACTCGATCAACCTTACCCTCCAGCACCTGCAGGAGACCTGCGCGCCCGAGGCGCCGGCGGCCTGCGCCGAGTTCGCGCGCTCTCTCGACGTGATCCGCGCCGAGATCCACCGCCTCGACCGGCTGGTCGGCAACTTCCTCAGGTTCGCGCGCAGCGATCGCCTGGAGCGCGCACCGGTCCACCTGGGCGACCTGCTGCGCGAGACGGCGCAGCTCGTGGCCACGGAGGCCGAGAGGCGCGGAATCGCGGTCCAGGTCGACGCGGCGCCGGACTTGCCCGCGATCGAGGCGAACGTCGAGTCGCTGCGCTCGGCGCTGCTCAACCTGGTGCTGAACAGCTTCGAGGCCATGCCGGGCGGCGGCGCCTTGACCCTGCGCGCTCTCGCCTGCGGAGAAGATACGCGCGTCGAGGTCCAGGACACCGGCGCCGGCATCGCCGAGGAGGACCGGGAGCGGGTCTTCGAGTTCGGCTTCA
>JACQZJ010000129.1 GCA_016213895.1 Planctomycetota bacterium
CGGCACATGCCTCGCGCCGGTGGACGAGGAAGGTGCTGGCGCCGTCAGACCGAGTTCCGTGGCCATCTTCCGGGTCGTGAAGGGGCAGGAGGTACTCGAGGATTACATCACCGCAGACCAGACGATCGGAGGATGGGTGGAGGAGCCCGGAGGGGTCATCGAGCTGCCTTGTGCCGAGGCGGGAGGAGCACACGTTGCTTACGTTTGCGCGAACGGATACCGGCGAACTCGATCCGAACCATTTGTCGTGGGCGGCGAGGGGCCGCACGCTCCGGTGGTGGTACGGATGGACCGTGGCGCCAGCATATCCGGGAAAGTCAGCGACGCTCGCGGCGCGGCGGTTCCCTCGCCTGCCGTGGAAGTCTGTTGGGCAGCAAGCGACAGGCCTCGCCTCGTCAGTTGGGCGGGCCTGCTGATCGCGGACCAGCGCCCGGCTGCGTGCACTGCCGTCACCTTCGCCGACGGCCGCTACGTAGCGTCCGGCCTGGACGAAGGGACCTACGTCCTGCGCGTGGAGTCTCCAGGATTGGCCGCGGCCGAGACGTTGCCGATTCGGCTGGCCGCTCGGGAAAACCGTACAGGGGTCGACGTGTCTCTCTCTCCAGGGGGAACCATCGTGGGAGAAGTACTGGACTTGGGCGGCAGCCTGGCGGTGGACCTACCCATTGTAGCCGTCGATGCTTCTGGATGGGCGCGCGTGGCCCGGACCGATCCGTCCGGGTGCTACCGCATGGCGAGGATGGAGGCCGGCAACTACTGGCTCCGTGCGGGGGACGGTGGCGACTCCGGGGAGGCGCAGTGGCAGCCGTACTACGCGCCGCTGCTCGCGGCCTCCGGTGAACGCTCGCCCGGAGTCCGTGTGGAGGTTCGCGCCAATGAGGAGGCCCGCTGCGACCTGGATCTGTCGAAGACTCACGGTTCATTGCGGGGACGAGTCACTCGAGATGGATTCGCTGTGTCCGCGGCCCTGCTTAATCTGTGTGCCGATCCGACAGTGGACTACGCCGAAGAACCGTATCCAGAGTTCATGTGCCTCGCGCAGGCCGTGGCCGAGACGGATGGTTCGTTCACGTTCGAGCGCCTCCAGCAGGGACGCTATCTGCTCGTGGTCCGGGACCCTGCTACCGACCTGCCGCTGGCGGCCGAGGTCGTGGACCTCGGAGGAGGGGACGTCCTGCGCACGGATTTCACGCTGGCCTCGTGCCGTCTCACCGGTTCCGTAGTCGCCGAGGAGGCGAACGAGCCGTTGGCTGACGCGCTCGTCTTCGTGTGGCGGCGGTGCAGGTATCAGGGCCGTCTCTTGAAACTGGGGCTTGAGGTGGGGAATGCGGAGACGGATCGGAACGGCGCCTTCGAGCTGGCCGGGCTGAGCGATGGGACGTATGCGCTCGAGGTCATCGCGGGCGAGGGGTGGCGGGAAAGGCAGTCCGTGGTGGAGCTGGTGCCGGGGCCGCAGCATCAGACGGTGGTTCGCCTCCAGCCGGCGCGGTAGCGGGGCCGGCGGCTTCAGGCTTCAGCGCAGGGTCGTCGGCAGCTCGCTCGCCTCCGGCCGCGCGGCCACTTTCTCCGCCTCGCGCCGGCCGAAGAGCCAGAAGAGGGCGGGCCGGGCGATGAACTCGAGCAGGGTGCAGGAAACGAGCCCGCTGATGATGACCGCGGCCACGGGCTGCAGGATCTCGCGGCCGGGCGTGTCGGGCGCGACGGCGAGGGGCACGAGGGCGATGCCGCTGGCGAGAGCGGTCATCAGGACCGGCGCCATGCGCTCCTGCCCAGCGCGCACGATCATGGCCGCGCTGAAGGGTTCGCCCTCCTCGCGCATGAGATGCAGGTAGTGGTCGATGAGCAGGATGGCGTTGCGCGCCGCGATGCCGCCGAGCGCAATCAGGCCGACGAGCGTGGCCACGGACACCGTCTGCCCGCTCCAGGCGATCCAGGCCGCGGCGCCGGCGAAGGCCAAGGGCACGCTGGAAAGCACCTGCATGCACAGGTTGAGCGAGCGGAAGTGCAGGTAGAGGACGAGGAGCACGATGACGAAGGCGAGCGCGCTGAAGAGGAGGATCAGGCGGGCCGCCTCCTGCTGAGCCTCGTACTGGCCGCCGGTGCGGATGCTGTAGCCAGGAGTCTCGGCCAGCCGCTGGCGGATGGGCTGTAGCGCCCGCTCCGCGTCCGCCACCACGTCGCCGAGCGCGCGGCCGGCGACGTTGAACTGCACGGCGATGCGCCGCGCGACGTTCTCCCGGTCGATGTTGTTCGGCGTCTTGCTCAACTTCACCTCGGCCACGTCCTCGAGGCGCAGCCGTCCGCCGTCCGCCGTTCTGAGGTTCAGGCCGCGGACGTCGAACAGGTCGCGGCGGTCGTCCTCCTCGAGGCGCACGATGATCGGGAAGAGGATCTGCTCGGCCTGCATCTCGCCGAGCTTCTCTCCCTCGAGGGCGAGCTCGACGACCTCGGCCACGTCCCTGACCGTGAGTCCGAGGCGCGCCAGCGCCTCGCGCCGCGGTTCGACGACGATGCGGTCGACCAGCACCTGCGGGTCGGCGTACAGATCCACGACGCCGGGGATGGGCCGGAGCGCGTCTTCCACCTCGCGCGCCACCCGGCGCAGCACTTCGAGGTCGGGGCCGAAGACTTTGAAGGCCACCTGGGCCTTGACGCCGCTGAGGAGGTGCGCGAGCAGGTGCTCGAGCGGCTGGGACACCTCGGTGATCACGCCTGGGAACTCGTGCGCCAGTCGCTCGCGCACCGTGGCGACGATCTCGGAGCGCGTGCGCTCCGCCGCCGGGTCGAACCCTCGGCGCGGCCGGTGCGGCGGCCCACGTGCTGCACGCCGTCGACTTGCATGAGGAGCCTCTCCAGGCGTTGGCCGAAGCGGTCCGACGCCTCGAGACCCGTCTCGGGCGGCAGGAAGAGGTTGATCTGCGCGGTCCCTTCGTTGAACGGCGGCAGGAACTGTGTGCCCTGGCGGGCGAGCACCACGAGCGCGGCGAGCGTGGCCGACGCGACCAGGCCGAGGACGGCGGGCGCGTGCGCCTGGCTCGCCCGGATCAGCCTTCCCGCGGCCTCTCTCAAGCGCCGCACCAGCCAGGTGTGTTCGCCGCGCGGCAGGCGGCGGCCGGGCGCGGGCAGCAGGGCGCAGAGCACCGGTGTCAGCGTCAAGGAAACGAGGAGCGAGGCGAGCACGCTGGTGACGTAGGCGGCCCCAATCGGGGTGAACAGGCGGCCCTCCAGACCGGAGAGGTAGAAGAGGGGCAGGTAGACCGCGATCACCACGAGCGTGCCGATCAGGATCGGCCCGCGCACCTCGCTGGAGGCCCGCAGCACCACGCTGAGCGGCGCGTCGGGCCGCTCGCGCCGCGCGTTCTCGCGCAACCGCCGAAATACGTTCTCCACGCCGACGATGGCGTCATCCACCAGGGCGCCGCTCGCCACCGCGATTCCGCCGAGCGTCATGGTGTTGATGGACAGGCGGAAGGCGGCGAAGACCAGGGCCGTGACGGCGATCGAGAGCGGCAGTGCGGTCAAGGTGATGAAGGTGGTGCGCACGTTCATCAGGAACAGGAAGAGCACGAGGATCACGAGCAAAGACCCGTCGCGTACCGCGTCCAGCACGTTGTCCACGGCGCGGTGGATGAAGTCCGCCTGCTGGAAGAGCCCGTCGATGACCACGATGTCCTCGGGCAGCCCGGCGGCGAGCGCGCCGAGCTCCTCGTTGATGAGGCCGGTCAGCTCGACCGTGTCCGTGTCGAGCTGCTTGAACACCGCCAGGATGATCCCGGGATCGCCGTCCACGCCCGCCTCGCCGGTGCGGATCGCGGCCGGGCCGAAGTCGACCCGGGCCACGTCGCTCACGCGCACCGGGCGGATCGGGTCGGGCCGCACCACGGCTTGGGCCAGCTCATCGCGCGAGGCGATGAAGCCCGTGACGGTGATGGCCGGCGCTTTGTGGCCGGCGTTCAGGAAGCCGCCGGCGACGTTCAGGTTGGCCGCGCGCACGGCGTCCGCCACCTCGGCGAGCGTCACGTCGTGTGCGCGCAGCTTGTCGGCGTCGACGATGGCCTGCAGCTCGCGCGGCGCGCCGCCGGCCGTGACCACCTGCGCCACGCCGGGGATGGACATGAGGCGCGGTTTGACGCGGTAGTCGGCCAGCGCCCGGATCTCGTCGGGATGAGTGGCGCCGCTTCGCGACTTCAAGCCGATGAGCTGGATGTTGCCCATGATGCTGGAGATCGGGGCAAGCACCGGCTCGGCCTCGGGCGGCAGCTTGGCGCGCGCGAGCTGCAGCTTCTCCTGCACGATCTGCCGGCAGCGGTAGATGTCGGCGCCCCACTCGAACTCGACGAACACGAGGCTCAATCCCATGCCGGAAGCGGAGCGCACGCGCGTGGCGCCGGTTGCTCCGTTCAGCACCTGCTCGAGGGGCAGGGTCACGCGCCGCTCGATGTCCTCGGGCACGAGCGCGTGGGCTTCGGCCATGACCACGACGACCGGCCGGTTCAAGTCGGGCAGCACGTCGACCGGCATGCGCACGGCCAGGTACGTGCCGCAGCACGCCACGGCCAGCGACGCGGCCACGACGAACAGCCGGTTCCTCAGGGAGAACTCGATGATGGCGTTGATCATGTGGCGCCTCTCTCGCGCGTGGCCGGCCTCATCAGTGCGCGTGCCCGTGCTCGTCGCCGGAGTCGCCTTCCGCGCCGGCGCCGGCGAGCGCCAGCCCGAGCGCGAAGGCACCGCGCGTGACGATCTCCTCGCCCGGGGCGAGGGCGGCGTCGCCCGGGAGCACCACGACCTCGTGGTCCTCGTACAGCACCTGCACCCTGACCTTCTCGAACTCCTCGCCGTGCTTGCGGAACACGACTCGGTCCGGTCCGTCGTCCGTGATGGCCGCGGCCGGCAGCACGTAAACCTGCTCGAGCACGGTGCGCGGCACGGCGAGGAGGTACCTCTGCCCGGCGCCGAGCTTCCAGGTGCGGAAAGTGCGGCCTGCCGAGTCGGCGCGCGCCGCGAGGCTCTCGTTCTCGACCGCGGCGCACGCCACGATCCTGCCCGTCTCCTCGTAGTCCACCTTGAGGAGGGTGACGCCAGTGAGCGGGGGAGCGGTGCCCTGGACGAGCGGCCGCGCCGTCATCTTCACGCCGGCCGCGAGCGCCGCGAGCACCAGCTCGATCTCCGTCCCGGCCGGTTCGGCGCGGAGATGCATGCGCCGCGGGTCGTCCAGCCGGACGAGCGGCTGGCCCGCCGCCACGTGCTCGCCGGGCCGGACGAGCAGCGCGGCGACGTCAAAATCCGCCTCCTGCGCGGGTGCGCGCACGTCCACGACGTCGTGGAAGGCGCCGAGCAGGACCCGGCTCCTGACGTCCGCCAGGCTGTGCCCGCGCTGCAAGAGGCCGCCGATCTCGAGGAAGTGGCTCTGCGCGTCCGCGTCCCCCTCGAGCCATTCCACGAGCTCGAGACCGGCGAAGCCGCCGGCCACCAGCTCGCCGATCGTGGCCACGGTCCAGGGCAAGGCCTGCAGCCCGGGCGGCAGCGCGGCGTGGATGTGCTGCGCCTCCGCCGTCCAGAAGCCGTTGTTCTCGAGCGCCTTCCTCCAGAGCGCCACGTCGACGGACGGGAACTCGCCCTTCTCCAGACCGGCGATCTGCGCGGCGCTCAGTCCGTGGCGTTCCAGCTCGTGCTGCAGCGAGGCCACCTCCTGCGCGGCCGTCTGCTCCTCGTAACGCAGCTTGATCAGGCGTTCCGCCGGAATGACCGGCTCGGCCGCGCCGCCCGAGACTTCCTCGATGCGGCGGCGTTCCGCCGCCAGAACCTCGAGCGCGACGGCGGCGCGGCGGTAGCTGATCATGGTCTCGTGCAGCGACTCGCGCGCCGGCTCGAGCACGTCCTGGGTCAGGGTCAGCTCGGCGCGCGGCAGCGGGTCGCGCACCAGCGCCAGCAGCGCCTCCCCGGCGGGCGCGACCTGCAGGGCCTCGACAGCGATCGAGCGGATGCGTCCCGCCACGGGCGCGTGGACGTCGCGCCGCGCGCCGGGCAGGGCCTCGATCACCGCCGGAATCTCGGTGCAGCGCGTGAACGCGGAGAGCTGCGCCGGGGCGATCTCCACGCCCATGTTGCGGAGCGTCTCGGGCGCCAGCTCGTGGTGCGCGTCGTCCGCATGGTCATCCTCGGCGCTCGGCGCCGCGCTCCCGTGGTCATGACCCGCGCACATGCCGCAGGCCAGGCCGATGCCGGTGAACAGCAGGCAGAGAACCATGGTCTGGGCGACGTTGACCTTCATCGCTCCTCCTTGCCGTAACGGGTCTCGATCTGGGGAAAGCCGGCGGCCGCCTCTCCGGGGAGAAGCGCGAGCGGCCGGCCAATGAGGCGCTCGATGGCTGAGAGCGCGCGGAACAGGTCCTCGTCCGCCGCGAGGGCCGCGGCGCGCAACGCGCGCACGCGTCGCTCCACTTCCAGGTACTTGAGCGCGTCCAGGGTCCCGGCCTGGATCGAGCGGAAGGCGAGGTCGAGGTTGGCTTCCGCCCGCGGCAGCATGACGGACTCGATCAGGCGGCGGCGCTCGCCGGCGAGAGCGTGCGTGGCGTAGGCGCCCTCGAGCGCGGCGAGAGCCTGGCTCAAGGCCGCCGCGTAGGCCGCGCGCAGCGCCGCGCGCCGTCCAGCCGCGACCGCGATGCCCTGCTCGTTCCGGTCGAAGAGCGGCAGCTCGATGCCGAGCGTCAGTCCCAGGACCTTCTTGGTGTCGCCTGGGTCTCCTTCCCAGGAGGCGCCGACGTCGAGGTCGGGGTACTGCCGCGCGACCTCGAGGCGCAGCTCTTTCTCGGCGAGCGCGTGGCGCTCGCGCAGCACGGCCAAGTCGAGGTGGTTCTCGACCAGGATCTCCTTGGCCGCGACGAGGTCCGGCAGGGCGGCGAGCAGCGGCAGCTCGAGTTCCGCGCTCGGCTCTCCCAGGCGGTCTGCGCGCACTCCAACCAGTCCGGCCAGGGCGGCAGCGGCATTCGCCTCGCGTTCGCGGAGAGCGAGCAGGGCCCCTTCCTGCTCGGTTGCCTCGATCTCCATGAGGCCGACATCCAGGGAGCCGGCTCCGCCCGCTTCGAGCAGCCTCTGCGTCAGGGCCAGTGACTTGCGCGCCGACTCCACGGCTTCAATCTGCAGCGCGAGGCGGCGGCGCGCGAGGACGCGGCTGCCGAGCAGCTCGCGCAGCTCGAGGTAGGCGCGGCGGTGCTCGGTCAAGAGGCGCGTTTCGGCGAGGCTTGCCTCGAGGTCGTGGATCTCGTCCTGGCGCGCGCGGCGGCCGGAGAGGGGCACGGAGAAGCCGAACTCGACGAAGGGCTGAAGCGCCCCGGTCGCGCCCGGCGCCAGGTCATAGCCCAGGAGCGGGCCCGCGGCGATGCGCGGGTTCGGCAGCGGAGTGCTGGTCTCGGCCAGGGCGCGGGCAGCGTCTGCCTCCGCGCGCGCCTCGGCCGGCGTGGGCCCGAAGTCGAGCAGCCAGGCCGCGGCGCGCGCGAGATCGGGCGTGACGGCAGCCGTCTCCTCCGCGCTGCCCGCGGCAGGGCCGGCTGCTCCGCGTGTCCTCTCGATCTCCGCCAGGATCTCGGCCGGGACGAGCGGCTCGGCCTGGTAGGAGACGCAGCCGGCCGGCGCGGCGCAGAGCGCCGCCGGGAACAGCCAGTACCATCGGTGCATCAGGTTCCTCGCGCGCGGGAATGGGTGCTTTGCTCAGGCCATGCCCGGTCCGGACGACCGCGCAGGCCAGGACGGCCTTCGAGGGAGAATCAGGAAGGGATCAGGCGCAGGGCGGAGCGCGGGGACGCGCGGGGAGGGAATCGCGCGGCGGCCCTGCGAGCGCGAGGCCAGCCAGGGGCGCGGGCGCGCGCTGGCTGAGCAGGCGGGGCGCTGGCGGCAGGGGCGCGGCGCTGGCGGCGAAGAGGGGCGGCCGCTCGCAGAGCGCGGCGCCGGAGCGCGTGAGCAGCGGATCCCCCTTCAGGGTCGCGAGGTGCTCTTCGATCGGATGCGGGCAGCGCGAGGAAGGGGAGTCTTCCGTGCCGGAGGGGTGGAGGTGATGCGCGTGTTGATGCTCGGCGGACTGCGGGCAGAACCCGACCGCCGGAGCGTCCGCGAGCACGGACCAGGGCGCGGCCCGCACCTCGGGAAGCGGGCAATGGCCTTCGAGCAGCACGTGGCAGAGGAGCAGCAGGGGCTTCAGAGCGAGGCAGGCGGCGAGGGCCAAGGCAGCGGCCCGCGGGCGCATCCTCTGCTCGAGATTCCTGGTCATCTACCCTCGCTGCTCGCGCGCCGTTCGCAGGCGCAATCGAGGGAGAATAGCGCCCGTCTCACTGGCCAACAAGCACTCTCATTGCGGCAGAGCAGCCGCGCGCGGCGCGGATCGGCCTACTCGAGGCTCTTGGGGGGGCCGAGGATCTCGCGCAGCACCACGGCCTGCCGCAGGGAGGACCGCTGCCGCAGCGTCCGCCGCAGGGGTGTGCGCTTGGCCTTCTGGTCGACCGGCCGCTGCGGCAGCGCGGAGCGCCGCTGCTTGAGCCCTTCTCGATCGACCTGCACCTCGTCCATCACGGCGAGCCCGCCCTTCTGCAGGACAGCGGGCTGCGGGGACGCAGGGCGGGCCGGGGGCGGTGCGGGGCGCGGCGCCGGCGCGGCCTGAGGCCGCGGCTCGTGCGCGGCCGGCTTCGGCCGGGACGGCCCGCCGGCCAGCTCCTCGAAGTAGCGGCGCACCCTCTCCTCCAGGTCCGTCTGGCTCACGACCTCGGGCTCGGGCTCCGGCCTGGGAGGCGCCTGCATCGGCGCCGCGCCGGCGTCCTCCGCCTTTGCCGCCTTGCGGCGCGCGCTGCCCTCGCGCCACCCCTTGACGATCGGGATGAGCGCCGCGGCGATGAAGAGCACGAGGTAGACGAGGTCTCCGAGGTGCTCGAAGAGCGGGCCGGGGTCGGTCTGGAGGAGTGCGGGCGCCATCGCCTCAGGCGCTCGGCTCGCCGCCGCCCGCAACGTCGTGGCCGGCGATGGCGCTGCGCATGTCGGTGTCGGCCTGGATGTTCTTGAAGCGGTAGTAGTCCATGACGCCGAGCCGTCCGCTGCGGAAGGCCTCGGCCATGGCGAGCGGGACCTGAGCCTCGTTCTCCACCACCTTGGCGCGGTTCTCCATGACCCGGGCCTGCATCTCCTGCTCCTGGGCCACGGCCATGGCGCGGCGCACCTCGGCCTGGGCCTGCGCCATGCGCTTGTTCGCCTCGGCCTGGTCCGCTTGCAGCTTGGCGCCGACGTTCTCGCCCACGTTGATGTCCGCGATGTCGATGGAGAGGATCTCGAACGCCGTGCCCGCGTCGAGCCCGCGCGTCAGCACGGCCTTGGAGATGCGGTCGGGGGCCTCGAGCACGTCCTTGTAGCTCTGCGCCATGCCGATGGACGCGACGATGCCCTCGCCCACGCGCGCGATGATCGTCTCCTCGGTGGCGCCGCCGACGAGCTGCGGCAGGTTGGTGCGCACGGTCACGCGCGCGCGCGTCAAGAGCTGGATGCCGTCCTTCGCCACCGCGGCGATCGTGCCCTCCCGCGTCTTCGCCGGGTCGGGGCAGTCGATGACCTTGGGGTTGACCGAGGTCTGGATCGCTTCGAGCACGTTCCGCCCGGCCAGGTCGA
Source organism: Planctomycetota bacterium (assembly GCA_016213895.1). Taxonomy (GTDB): domain Bacteria; phylum Planctomycetota; class B15-G4; order B15-G4; family JADJEK01; genus JACQZJ01. The sequence continues at coordinate 9,646 of JACQZJ010000129.1, forward strand.
TGCCCGTACCCATCTTGAAGTCGAGCGCCAGGCCGGCGCGGTGCGCGGCGATGAGCGAGCGCACCACGTTCAGCACGTTGCCGCCCGCGAGGTAGTGCGCCTCGACGTCCCGCGTCTGGAGGGGCAAACCGGCCTGCACCGCCATGATCTTGGCCTTGACGATCAGCGCGGGCGGCACCTTGCGCAGCGACATCGCCACCATCTCGAGCAGGCCGACTTCCGCCTTGGCGAGCAGCGCCTGCACGTAGAGGCCGACGTACTTGAAGAGGATGATCAGGAAGAGGAGCGCCAGGAGCCCGAGGACCACGAACACGGCCACGGTCATGGGTCCCGCCTGAAGTAGAGTCGGTTGGTACACGGTAGCTCCCTCCGTACCCGGCGCGCGCCGGGCGCCAGTGAATCAGCTCTTGTCCTCGGCCACGAAGATGCGGTTGCCCTCGACACGGATGACCTTGACGCGCCGGCCGCGTTCGATCAGCTCGCCGCGCGTCACGACGTCGATCTTGCGCCCGTCGATCATGACCTTGCCGGCGGGCCGCAGGGGCGTCTGCGCCACGCCGCTGCGCTCGAGCAGCGCCTCGTAGCCTTCGCCGCCGCCCGCAGCCGCCTCCGCCGGATCGAACGTCGAGCCGGAGAGGGTCAGCGCCTTGCCGATGGGGGTCTTGGGGAAGATCTTGAGCCCGGCGACGGCCACCGTCGGCCCGAGCACGAAGGCCGTTCCCAGGTAGATGAAGAACACGCTCCCCTCGGACTTGAAGGCCAGCACGCCGCCGCTGATGATCGCGGTGGCGGCGAGCGTCCCCAGCACGCCGAAGGAGGGGAAGAAGACCTCCAGCGCGATGAAGACCAAGCCGACGCCCAGCAGGATGAACGCCCAGAGTTCCATCAGGCGGTGCCCTCCCGATCCATGGCAGCGCAGGCGGATCGCACGATGACGTGGTTTGCCTCGACCTGCACCACGACGATCCGCTCGCCCTGGTTGATGTAGTCTCCCTGGCTCACCGCGTCCAGCAGCTTCCCGTCCACTTCCACTTTGCCCGCGGGCCGCAGGTGCGAGACCGCGCTCCCGCGATCGCCGGGGCGTACGCGTTCCTCGCCGGCGCCGAGGTTCAGCGAGGCCGCGCTGCCCTCGAGGGCGGAGGTGGGAATCCCGGTGTCGAGGATCATGCGGCTCAACACCGGCGTCCTCGGCAGGAGGTAGCGCGACAGCAAGTAGGCGCCGATCAGAGTCGCCACCAGCGTGGCGGAGAACCAGCTGATCGTGTTGGTCAGGAGATGCACCTCGAATGGGCCGTCCGGCACCAGGAAAGGCAGGAACGAGAAGACCACGCCCAGGGTGAGGCAGGTGATGCCGGCCACTCCCGCGACCCCGAAGCCGGGGATGAGGAAGACCTCGACCGCGATCAGGGCGAGGCCGAGGAGCACGAGCAGGATCTCGGGGATCTCCGCCAGGCCGACCAGGTAGTTCCTGAAAAGCAGCAGGGCGAGGCAGATGATGCCGAGCGTGCCGGGAACGCCGAACCCGGGGATCTTCATCTCGACGTAGAGGAGCACGAGCCCGGCCACGAGCAGCAGCCACTGCACGTGCTCCACGAAGCCGACCATTCTCTCGGACCAGGAGGCGCGCACCTCGATCACGCGGGCGTTCTTGATGCCGCGCGCCTCGAGCAGCTCCTCGCGCGACAGGACGATCCCGTCGCTGAAGCCGAGATCGAAGGCCTCCTGCGCCGTGAGGTTGAGGAGCTCTCCCCTGGGGCAGATGGTGCGCACGATCTCGGCCGCGCCCTGGCCCTCGCCGCGCACCAGGTCCTCGAACTCCTCGCGCTTCATCGCCACCTCGTCCTGGCCGTGCCGCACGAGGAGCACCTCGATGTCCGGGTCGACCATGGCCTCGGCCAGCGCCGCCATGCCCGGGCGGTCGTGGGACTGGGCGCGGTCGCGGAACTTCGAGCGCAGGTAGGAGAGCTGCTTCTCGAGGATCTTCTCGTCCCCGCCCTGCGCGACCGGCAGCCCGAGGGGCAGCATGATCGGGTAGGACGAGCCGATCTGGGCGCGCTGGTAGGTGTAGATCAGGTCGCAGGCCATGGCGATGAACGCGCCGGCGGAGACCGCCTCGTTCGTGACGTAGGCGATCGGCTGGACGCTGGTCATCTCGATGCGGCGCGCCAGGCGGTCCATGAGAGTGACCTCGCCTCCGGGCGTGTCGATCTCGACGATCAACGCCTCAGCGCCCGCGTTCTCCGCGCGCGTGATGGCCCGGTCGAGGGTGGCCATCATCGACTCGGCCAGCTCCCCCTGGATGAAGGTCACGATGACGACTGGCTCGGCCGCTTCCTGCGCTCTCGCCGCGCGCTGCAAGCACAGCGTCGCCGCCAGGGAGAGCAGCAGCAGGCCGAGGATGGGGGAAGCCGCGTTCTTCATCGCTCCTGCGCTTCGGGGCATTCGCTTTCTGGCTCGTCTACACGGGCCGCTCCATTCTATTCAGGGCAAGGACAGAGGGGAACGCCGCCCCGGCCCGCGGCAGGGCGCGCCTCATGCCGGAATAGCCCCGATCCGGGCTTCCGCTCCCGCTCGCCGCCGCGGCGCCTTCTCCCGCGCCGCGCGGCAGATCAGAACCTCTCGTGCTCGACGATGAACTCCTGCTCCGCCACCCCCTCCGGGACCGGCTCGCGGTCGTCGTGCGAGACGGCGTCCACCGTGCAGATGCCGAGGAGGAAGTCGAACAGCTCCTGCGGGGACAGGCAGACGTTCAGGCCGACGAACAGCACGTGGATCTCCGCCGACACGTCGAGCCAGTGGTTCTCGTGGTCCTCGAAGCGGGTCGTCCAGCCCCACTCCTCGTAGAACCTGAGGCGTGCGTTGTCGTTCGGGTCGCGCTGCCAGTGCTGGCGGTGCAGAGCTTCGGGCGTGAAGAGGAAGCCGTTGCCGCGGCAGGGCCGTTTGTGCCAGGCGTTCAGGTGGTGCAGCCCGACGAACACCTCCTTGCGGCACTCGTCCCAGGTGCCGGCGGCGCGGCCCATCATGCCGAACTTGCTCGACTGGTAGTAGCCGTAGCCGACCTTGATCGGCTCGACGGCCACGGTGGCGAGCAGGCCGACGCCCGCGCTGAAGTTGATCTCGAGGATGTCCATCAGGTCGAAGGCGCGCGCCTTGCCGTAGCTGAGCTTGGGCACGTCCGGCGAGCGCGAGTCCGGCGCGTTGCAGCCGGTGGAGCAGAAGAGCGCCAGGAACATGATCGAGGCAATGGCAAGCGAGAATCGCCGCATGTTTGTCCCATCCCCCGGCGGGGTTAGAGGTTCGGCCAAGCGGGCCTTGACGTATCGCTGATCGGAATCGTACGGCCCCGCGCTGAAGGGTTCAACTCCACGTATTGGCCGGCAGCAGGCCCTTTCCCCGGCCGCGGGCGCGCGCCTCGCGTCCAGGACGTGGAGAGGCGGCGAGGGGACCGCGTCAGGTAGAGTGTCACGATTGGACGAAGGCGGCCCTGGCGCCTTCCCGGAGGAAGCGCATGCATCTCGGCCTCGCTCTTCTCGTGCCGGTTCTCGTTTGCCAGGTTCCCGTGCAGCCGGCCGCCGCGGCCGGCGCGAGCCCCGGCGCCTTGGTCCGCTTCGCCGTCCAGGTGCAGGGCGCGGCCCCGGCCGTGATGTCGTACGGCCTCGATGGCTCGCAGGGACTCATCGTCTACGCGCTTTCGCCCGAGGGGCGGCCCGGCGTGGCCGCGGTGATCGGCGGGTACGGCCGCTCCGCCGGCGCCGAGGGCAAGGCCGGCCTCTCGGTGCTGTTCTTCGTGCACTTCTACGCCGACGGCAAGGCGTTCCTCGAGGCCCAGATCCTGAACGACGCCATCGAGGACGCACCCGGATTCGTCACGGCCAGCTACGAGGTGACGTTCCAGGGCGGCGTGATCGCGCAGGGCACGGCGGAGTTCGCCGATCAGACCGGGATCGGCGTGCTGGGCGGGACGCTGCGCTACGCGCCGCGGAACGACCTCCTGGAGCGTTACGCGGCGCAGCTTCCCGATCCGAAGTCCCTGTCCGGGATCGGCCGCCAGGACGCGGAGAAGTCCTCTGATCCCGACCCGGTGAAGGGAACGCATCAGACCGGCTCGCCGCGCAACCGCTACGTGGCCGTCCAGGCCGCGAAGTACCTGTTCACGCAGGACGAGCGCTACCTGGCCCGGCTCATGGACTTCGTGCTCGCCCAGGCGTGGCGCCCGTACCATCTCTCGGAGAAGACCGGGGAGCCGTTCCTGCACGAGAAGCACCCCGAGGCGGTCATGTTCGAGGGCAGGCCGGTGCTCAAGCCCAATCTCGAGACCTTCGGCAGGATGCTCATGTCGCCGGCGCAGAGCCGCGCGTCCGACCGCAACGGCTGGGACCACGAGCACATGAACGTCGAGGAGCTGTACGCCGCGTACGTGCTGTGCGGCTCGCGCGTCGCGCGCCGCGACCTCGTGCTCATCGCCGAGGAGCTGCTCTCCACGCCTTACGTGCGCGAGGAGGGCAAGCACCAGCACTCGGCGCGTGCCTTCGGCTGGGTCGCTCGCATGCTGGTCCGGGCCTATCAGGCCACGGGCGAGGCGCGCTACCTCGCTGCGGTGCGCCGCATGATGGCGTCGCTGCGCGCCTACTGGCGGCCGGACGGCCCCTTCCCATTCCTCGTGGCGCAGGAGCCGCGCAACGACCACATGCCGGACCAACGCTTCGAGAGCCCTTTCATGGTGGCGGTGGCTGCCTCGGCGATCGCCCTCTACGTGCGTGAGAAGCCCGACGACGCCGAGGCCCTGAAGCTGCTCGAGTTCTGCGGCGACCTGCTCGTGGACCAGGGCTACTCGGCGGAGAAGGGAGGCTTCTACTACGACTACAGCGTGGAGTCCTCGAAGAAGACGGGCGACGGCTCGGCGACGAGCGGCGTGGTTCTGTTCATCGCCTCGCCGCTCGTGGAGGTCGCCGAGCTGCTCCCGCCCGAGAAGCGCGAGAAGTACCTCGCGCCGGCGCGGCGCATCTACACGGCCAACCGGCAGGAGGAATGGGGGAAGCCGGGGTCGCAGGAGTTTTTCCGGTGGTTTCTGCGAGCGGCGAAGGAGTTTGAGTAGAGAGGAGGGAGTAGGGGGAGTGAGGAGCGTCGCGGCCGTTTCCCTGGCGTCCGGGGCCGGCTGCGCGACTTCCGGTGCATCGCGTGCGCGACGAACGAGCAAGGGCTCGTCGAGGCAGAGGCGATGCCAGCGGTTCGGAGCGGTGAAGGTACGGGCGGTGCG
>JACQZJ010000130.1 GCA_016213895.1 Planctomycetota bacterium
GCGTCGCTGCCCCTGGATGGCACGGACGTGGCGTACGAACTCTTCACCAAGCCCGACGAGCAGCAGCACTACGTGCTGCCGGGCGTGCCGCCGGGCCGGCGCGTCGTGTGGGTGGAGTCCGAGGACGTGGGCAGCGGCTTCCGCATCTCCAAGGTCGTGGACGTGCCGCCGGAAGGAGACATCGAGCTGGACTTCCACGTTCCTCTTTCCGGCATCGAGGGCGTGGTGACGCGCGCGGACGGATCCGCGGTCGTGGGCGCGCTCATCCTGGTCCGGCCGCGGGAATCGCTCGGCCGCGCGCCGGGCGAGATCGCCTTCGAGGAGAGCCAGGAGGCAACATCCACGCCGGACGGTTCGTACTTCCTGGCGGGAGTGAAGCCGGGGACCTACGGCTTCGCGGCCAGGGCCGAGGGATTCGGCCGGGTCGAGGAGACGATCACGGTAGTGGACGAGGAGTCCGTCGTCCGCCGCGACGTGGTGCTCGAGCCCGAGGCGCTGATCGAGCTCGTGGTGAAGGACCGCGCCGGCGCGCTGCTCGCCGCGGCCGAGTGCTCGGCGGTGCGCGCGGACGGCTCGGGCATGGCGCCGCTGCGCGTGCGCGAGGAGTGGCTCCCGGAACGTCGTGTGTTCTACGGGGCGGCCAGTGCTGAGTACGCGGTGCACGCCACGGCCGAGGCGTGCTTCCCGGCCGACGTCTCGGCGCTCTGCCGCTCCGGGCAAACCACGGTCCTGTCGATCGCGCTGCGCCGCCGGGGCGCGCTCCGGTTGAAGGTCGTCGGCGCGGCGGGTCTGCCGGCGCCGTCTGTCCCGCTCGAGGTCATCGACACCGAGACCGGGACCTCGGCCAATACGTGGATCGCCGCTGGCCTGGTGACGAGCGCGCCGTCCTCGGCCGTCACGGATGAGAAGGGGGAACTTCGCCTCGACGGCCTGCCGGAGGGGACGTTCCGCGTGAGCGCGCCCGGCTGCGCCGTGACCGCGCGCGTGGCGGCAGGCGAGGAGACGGGACCGGTGACGCTGATGCTGCCGCAGTGACGGCCTGCATGCTGCCGGGCATGCGCCGGCATCCGCCGAGGGTGAAGAGAGCGTGCGCCAGCGGGAACTCCTGACTAGGATTCCCGGCGCGGCGGGCGCGCCTTGCGGCGCACGGCGCCCCTGCCCGGGAGGGTCTCCCGCCATGCCTGGACCGCGTCTGATCGTCGTCTCTCCGATGCTCTCAGCCAGCACGGCGTGCGTCGTTGCTGCCGCCGAGGGAGGAGGCCTGCGCACCTGCTCCCGCCGGAGCGAGGTGGTGCTCGGGCCGCTCAGGACGGCCTTCGCCGCGCGCGCCGCGGGCGCCGAGGTGCTGTTCCTCTCGCTGGCCGAGCCTCTGCTCGCCACGATCGTGCGGCCGCTGCTCGTGGAACGTGGCGTGGAGCCTGTCCTGCTCCAGGCGCCGGCCGCCGCGCGCGAGAAGCTCTGCTACCAGGACGAGAGCGGCGCGACGCTCTTCGCGGTCGACGACGTCCGCACGCCCGCGGCGCTGGACGTCGATCGGCTGCTCGACGAGATCGCGCGCCTGCTCGCCGCCGGGCCCGCCGCGGTCGTGGTGGCCGCCGATCTCGAAGGCAAGCACCCCATGGACTTCGCCGAGCGCGTCGTCGGCCGCGCGCGTGGCCTGGGCGCGGACACCTACCTGGCGCAGAGCGGCCCGCCGCTCTGGCAGGCATTCCACGCCACGCCCTGCGCCGCGATCCTGCCCGAGGAGGAGATCGCGCTCCTCCTGCCGCGCGCGGACGGCCGCGAGGAGAAGCACGAGGAGACGCTGAGGCGCCTCTTCGAGGACCCGCTGCGCATCCTGCTCCTCTGCCGACAGGACGGCGGCGTGCGCGCCGTGACGCGCGACGCCGCGCGCGACCTCGGGCCGCTCGGCGCCGCGGAGTCGGGCGAGCTGATGGGGGCGCTCGCCGCGCGCTGCGCTCTTGCCGGCGGCGACTGCCTGCGGGCCGCGGTCGAGGCCCTGGCGCTGCTCGCTCGCTCCGAGGCGGTGGCCGGCCAGGCATCGGTCGCGAGCGCGGCGGCCGGCCCGGCCTCGGGCCGGTAAGGGGGCCAGCCATGCGGGGCAGCAAGGTCACCCTCTACCTGGGCCTTATCCTCGCCCTGGTCGCCCTGCTGCTCGTGCAGCAGAGGCAGCGCCGCGCCGCCGAGGCCGAGCCGAGCCAGAGCGAGCTGGCCGTGGCGGCCCTCGCCGCGGGCGGCGCGCCCGAGGAGATCGAGCAGGCCCACGCCGCGCTCGTCGAGATCGGCGCGCCGGCGGTCAACGACCTGCTGCGCGCCCTCGACGATCCGGAGACGCAGGCGCCCGAGGAAGTGATCCGGGCGCTCGCGCGCATCGGCGACGAGCGCGCCGCCGCCGACCTCGCGGGTGCGCTGCGCGCGCATCCGGACGCGCGCGCTCGCCGCGCGGCGGCAGAGGCCCTGGCCGAGCTCGGCGCGGCGCAGGCGAGCGGCGCGCTCTTCGAGGCGGCGGGCGCGGATGCGGCGCTGCAGGTGCGCCAGGCGGCGATCGTGGCGCTCGCCGACCTCGGCGAAAGGGAGGTGATCCCGGACCTCGTCGTCATGCTGGACGAGACCACCGTGGCCGAGCTACGCCAGGCAGCGAACGAGTCCCTGCAGGTTCTCACCGAGGAAGACTTCGCCCTGGACCGTGCTCGCGCCGAGGAGTGGCTGGCCGCGCGTCAGGCCGACGGCGCGGTCTCGTCCGTGGGCGGGAAGGGCCGCGAGCCGGGAGAGCCGCTTCGTCAGGCCGGAGCGACCGCGGTGGAGATCCTGCGCGCGGGCGCGGACCTGGAGATCTCCCTCGCGGGAGAGATCGCGCTGCCGATGAACCTGATCCTCGACGTGGAGGGGGGGAGCATCGTCCTCGAGCTGGTCGAGGAGGAAGGCGGACCCGTGGCCTGTGCTTCCGATGTCCCCGGCAGCGGGAGGCCGCTCGCGCGCCACGCGCCCGCCAGAGTCCAGATTCTGGGCGGCCGCGCGGCGATCCGCATCCCGCGCGTCGGGCAGCTCGTCTCCGGGCGCCTGCCGGCCGCCGTGCAGGTGGTCGGGAAGGGCGCGGGCGGGGAAGACGGATAGGGGAGGCGCCGGCGGCAGGTAGTGCTGCAACGAACTGCGCTTCGGAGAGTTGCGACGGAATCCCGCGCTTGGAGGCGCGGCCTTCGGGAATGGTGGGCTCCCTGGTGCGAGCGATGGGGTATGCTTGCCTGACCTGAAATCAGGTTCGAGGCAGCATGACGCGATTCGAGAGGAGCGGCCGAGGCGCCGCCGCGAGTTCTCTTTTCGTGTGTCTGTTGATGGCGGGAACCTGGGTGGGCGCGGCGTACTCCCAGAGCTGTCCACAGCCCGATCCGCCTCCGCTGACGCACGCCCCCATCCAGGGACTCGACGCGGATACCGTCGCCCTCGGCCAGTTCGAGAGCGACACTTCCCTGCTCGGCCCCCAGGGCAGCAGCGTCGTGAAGTCGACGCTCGCGCGCTCCAGCGCCGGCATCTTCTCGACCAGCGCGCTCCTCATCCCGTCCTCGGCCGCGGTGGGGCTCTACGCGAGCGACGGATTCGACCCGGCGGCCGGCACCATCGAGGCTTGGGTCAAGCCCGGCCCGGCGGCTTCGCACCGCCAGTACCTGCTCAGCCTGACCGGCACGCGCTCCGTCGACGGCGACGAGAACCTCGACCTGATCGTCGGCGAGACGGGCATGACGACCAGCCCGATCACGTCGTTCATCTACTTCGGCGATCAGACCGGGCTCGACCTCGGGCATCCCGCGACGTTCACCTCGGTCGCGCCGCGCGGCATGGCGCTCGGCGACGTCAACGGCGACGGCGAGATGGACCTGGTGGTGGCGATGAATCACGCCTCAACCCTGGCGGCGCCGCTCACTCCCGCCGTGCCCGGCGAGGTGCACGTCTTCCGCGGGCCGCTGCAGAAGAACAGCCACTACGGCGCGCCGAACACGGTGCTGGAGGTCGACCTGGCGCAGGGGCTGATCCTCGCCCCGCTCGACGCGCATCCCGGCCTGGACATCGTCGTGGCCTCCTACGACTCCGCCACCCCGCCCATCTACGGCTTCAGCAACGACGGCGCCGGCGGCTTCACTCCCATGAACTTCTCGTTCTTTGGCTCCACGGGCTCCGCAGAGGCCCTGGCCAGCGCCGATTTCAACCGGGACGGCGTGCTCGACATCTACTTCAGCAGCCTGGGCCTTGACCCGAGCGCCGTCATGCTCGGCCGCCTGAACGGCGGCAACTACGAGATCAGCGCCACGAGCGGCTACTTCTCCACCCTGCGCGGCGAGGCGCTGGGCGGATCCACGGCCGACTTGGACGGCGACGGCTGGCTGGACATCGTGATGGCCCGTCCCTTCTCGGGCGCGGGGGGCGCGGGCGAGCTGCTCGTCTTCTTGAACAACGGCGACGGCACCTTCAACTTCGATCCCAACGCCTCGATCCCGACCTACCGGCCGTTCACGGTGTGCGCCTCCGAGGACCTGAACAACGACGGCGACCTGGACATCGTGGTCGCCAACTGGGGCGTCGGCGCCACGCTCACGGACGCGTCGACTATCTTCTGGGGCCCGTTCGCCGTGCCGCTGGTTCCGGTTCTGCCCACGCCGAGCCTCGCGCCGCCCGCGAGCAGCTACCTGGTCGCGAACGCGGTGAGCATGACGGCCGGCGACCTGAACGCCGACGGCATCAACGATCTCTTCTTCCACGCCTCGCGCGGCTACCTCTCGCCGGTGTTCCTGTTCGACGCCTACGGCGACGCCTCGGGCGGCATGAACGGCATGGGCAAGTGGCAGTCGAGCTACGACATCGTCACCCTGCCGACCCTGGCCAATCCGGCCGGCGAGGGGGCAGGAGTGCACTCGGCCGCGACCGGCACCTCCACCTACGGAACCGTGGTCAACCAGTACGACGGCTTCGAGCTGTTCCTGGAGGGAGGCGAGTTGCGCTTCGCCGTGCTCGACGACGCGGGTGAGCGACACGAGCTCTCCGCGCCTTTCCCGCCGGCGAGCGACCCGTACGCGGTGAACGGCTTCCACCACGTGCAGGCCGAGTGGTCCCAGGCCGCGGGGGAGCTCGAGCTCTTCATCGGCCATCCCGCGGCACCCGCGGGCCACGCCGCCGCGAGCGGCGCTCCCTTCCAGGTGAGCTCGGTCGACCCGATCTTCCGCATCGGCAGCGACGGGCGGAACCAACGCCGCGCCTCGGGTTTCGAGCTGGACGACTTCCGCCTCTCCACGGTGCGGAGAAGCAGTCAGGACCGGGACGGTGACGGCGTGCCGGACGAGTGGGACAACTGCCCGTTCGTGGCGAACGCGTCCCAGGCGGACGCGAACGGGGACGGCGTCGGGGACTCCTGCGGCTTCTGCCAGCAGGACCTGGGCTACAAGGGACCGGGCAGCGTCACGCTCTCGGTGTGCGGGCAGCCGCTGCAAGCCGGCAGCCTGGCGGCCTTGCGGCTGCAGTGCGCGCCGCCGAACGCGTCCTTCTTCCTGTTCTTCGGCCTGGCGAACAACCCCACGCCCTTCATGGGCGGCACGTTCGTGCCCATCCCGATCGTGGGACAGGTCGTCCTCCCGACCGATGCCCAGGGCGAGTTCTGGATGCCGATCACGGGGATCAGCGTGGCCAGCGCGATCGACGTCTACCTGCAGGCTGGCATGCTCGACGGCAACCAGCCCCTGGGCGTGGCGCTCTCCAACGCGCTCAAGCTCCAGCTCCTGCCCTGAGGAGGGGCTTCGCGGCTGTTTGGATGGGAGCCGGAGGGAGGGGACGTGCGGCGAGCGGTCGCGGTCGTTTCCCCGGGGTCCGGGGCCGCATCGCGACTCCCGGTGCATCGTGTGCGCGACGAACGAGCACGGGCTCGTCGCGGCGAAGGCGATGCCGGCGGTTCCGTGGCGTGAGAAGGGGCAGGCGTGAAGCGGTACGA
>JACQZJ010000117.1 GCA_016213895.1 Planctomycetota bacterium
ATCTTCTGCCCGGTGCCGGTCCTGCTCACCGTCATCCTGCCGACCGCCGCCCCGGGCAAGATCAGCCTGCCGAATATGGTCCCGGGCGGCGGCGGGCCCTTCTCCTTCTACGTCCAGGCGGTGACCATCAGCGGCTCGCTGCCCTTCGGCGTGGAGGTCTCGAACTGCCTGCGGCTCGACCTCCTGCCCTGACGGCGTAGCGCTTCGCTTCGCTGAAGCGGGTATCGTGGACCGGCCATGCGACGAGCCGGTGCACTGGTTCTCCTTTTGGCCCTGGCGGTCCTGATCTGGGTGCTGCTGCGGGAAGGCGGCGAGGAGGGGGCGCTGAGCGCGCCGCCCGAGGCGGAGGCGCCCGCGGCCTCCGCCGGCGAGCCGGCCGAGGAGACGGCCGAGCAAGTGCGCATGGCGGAAGAGACGCCGTCGGCGAAGTCGCCCGAGGTCCCGTGGCCGAGCGGCGGGCTCTGCGGCAGCGTCACGGACGAGGAGGGCCGCCCCATTGCCGGGGCGGAGGTGAGCCTGGAGCACCGCGACTGGACACATCCAGTAGAGCGGGAGCTCTCTGAAATCCTGGAGGCACGGCTCCGGCCGCGGGAGGCCGACGGCGCGGGACGGTTCCTGTTCGAGGAACTCCCGGCGAGCGGGGACTTCCATCTCTGGGCGCGGGCGCGCGGCCATGCGCCCCTCGAGCAAGCGATCGTGTGCCGGGTCGCGGCAGATCGCACGATGGACATCGGCGCGGTCGTGCTGGCGCCCGAGTCGTGCATCGTGGGAGTAGTCGTGGATGAGACCGGCGCTCCCATCGAGGGGGCGGAGATCCGCCTCTGGGGCGAGGGTCCCGATGGTCCAACGGCGACGAGCGGCGGGGACGGCAGGTTCCTCATTTCGGGATTGGGCGCCAAGCCCAGCATGGTGGAGGCGAAGAAGGGAGGCTTCGTGTCGAGCCTGCCGCCATTCCCCTTCCGCGTGCTGGGACGCGGCGAGACCTGGGACAACGTGCGGGTGGTGCTCCAGCACGGGCGCATGATCCGCGGCGTGGTGCTCGGCGAGGACCGGCTGCCTGTCGCCGGGGCAAGGGTCCGCACGGCCGTCGCGTACTACGAGTTCCATCCGAACGGCGACAGCGCGGGCGGACAGGTCGACGCCGGCGAGACGAAGACCGACGCCTCCGGGTCGTTTCAGGTGCGCGCACCGGCGAGCGAACACGAGACGCTGCTCGTGGTCGAGGCGGACGGCTTCGACCCGTGGAGCCGGACCCTCGATCCCCGGGCTGCCGAGGTCGAACCGATCACGCTCACCCGCAAGCCGCCGCTTCGGTCCGTGGTCCTACGCCCCTTCGACCGGCTGAGCGGGCAAGCCGTGACCCCGGCCAGGATCCTCGTCAAGTTCCGGGACCGGCAGGGCCAGGCCCAGAGCGCGGGTTTCGGCGGGCCAGAGGACTGGACCGAGAGGGACGGCTGCTGCGTGGTCCAGGCGCCACTGGTCGGCTCCGAGGAGAAGATCGAAGTTCGCATCGCCGCGCCCGACTACTTCGAGGCCGGGGTGGCGAACGTCCCGTGGAGCCGCGACCCGATCTCCGTGCCCATGACCCGCGGCGGCGTGGTGGCGGGCCGCGTGCTGGACAAGAACGGCGCGCCGCTCGAGCACGCGTGGGTCGGGCTGCTGCCTCTTTCCGGGCAGGCGCAACGCGATGCTCAGGCCTGGACGAATGCGGACGGCGCCTTCCGCTTCGGCGGTCTCGAGAAGGGCCATTATCACGCCAGCGCGAACCGGCATGACTTGGCGCCGGTCCGGAAAACGGTGCTCGACGTGGCGCCCGAGCGGGAAGTGGAAGGCCTGAATCTGGTCCTCGCCGAGCGCACGGCCACGATCTTCGGCTCCGTGCTCGGCTTCGCCGGCGAGCCGGTGCCGAGGATGCGCATCCTCGCCGGCCGGAAGGACGGCGAGAGGGCCTCGGGAATGTCCGACGCGACCGGCGCGTACCGCGTCGCCGGAGTGCCTCCGGGGGTCGTGCACATCCGTCTCGTCGCACCGAGAGAGGATTATGAATGGGCCGGACATGGCGTTTCGAAGGGCACGAGCGCTGGAGCGCCCCCAGGGATTACCGTGGTCGAGCTGCGTTCGGGCGCCGAGCAGCGTGTCGACCTTGACCTGCGCCGGAGCACGCTCTGCGCCGTCGAGGGAACGGTTCGTGTGAACGGCGCGCCCGCGTTCGACGTGGAAGTCTGCGTGTACGGTTCCGAGGACCGAGGCGCGACGCACGCCTACACGGACCGCTCCGGCCGCTTCTTCGTGCCGCCCTTCCCCGCAGGCCCCGTGCTGCTCAGGGTCTCGTCCCGTGACGACGAGACCCTGGAGCAGCGCGAACTGCAGCTTGCGGCCGGCCGCGTGCACCGCTTCGATCTGGATGTCCGCACGGCGCGCCTCGAGGTCCTGGTCCTCGATGGTCGGAGCGGCCTCCCGGCCTGGCCGAGCGACGTCGACGCCTACCGTTGGAATGTCGGCTCGACCGAGATGCCCGAGGCCTGCTTCGGCGACACCGTCACCGGGCGGGACGGCGTGGGGACGTTCGCAACGCTGCCGGCCGGGCGCTACCTGATCCGCGCGGACTCGCCCATGGGCGACGGTCTCGCGAGCGAGGCGGCGATCGTGGACCTCGGCGCGGGCGAATCGCGTCGCGTGGAGATCTGCCGCCAGCCCTTCGCGCGGCTGCTGGTGCGCATACCCTCAGGAACGCCGGACTCCGTGCGTCGCTTCGAGCTGCGCCGCCAGGACGGATGGAGGGTCGACCTGCGCGGTGAGTCCCGCCGCGGCGACACGTGGCAGTGCCCGTTCCTGCCCCCCGGCCGCTTCCTGCTGGTCGCGCTCGGTCAAGACGACAAGGAACTCGCCGCGCTCGACGTCGACCTCCGGCCCGGCGAGGAGACGACCGTCGATCTGCCCGCGGACTGAGCCGCGTCGTCCGCGCCGCTTCCCTGCGGCGTCCAGATCGAGACCGTGGAATCGACGCATGCCACGCATGCCGACCTGAGGACCCGCCGATCGCCCCCGCGACGCTGGCGCCTGTCGATCCCGCCGTCACCGGCGCCGAGCCACGGCTCGTGCTGGTCGAGAACAACGGGGAGATTCTGCCGGACCAAGCCGTGCTGCGCCTGGAGAACCCCTCCCACCTTCCCATGCACATCGTCGCACACGGCAGGGAAGGACCGGTCGTCGTACACCAGCGTGCGGACGCGCCGCTGCCTGACTGGTCGGAGGTCGGCGGGTTGGAGGAGTACGTCGTCGTGTCTGTGCCGGCGCGCATGGCGTGGCTCTTCGATACGGAACATGGCCGCGATCCCGTGGAGGGCCGCTACGCGGTGCATGAGGCCGTTGCTCCCGTGGCGCCAGGCCGGTGGATCGCCAGTCCGCTGTACCGGCATCCCCGTGTGGGCCCCGCCGCTCCGGGCTGGCATCCGAGCGTCTCCTTCGTGGAATGGAAACGCGCCCGCGCCGACGACCCTGGCTGGGCGGCAACCCAGGTCGTTGTCGCGGAGGGTTGGCTTGTCGATGACGCGGCGCGCCGAGCGCGCGCAACTGGCGGCGTAGCCGAAGCTGCCGCCGCGCATCACGCGGTTCGGCGCGCTCTGCACCAGCCGCTCAGCATCGCCCTGCCGCACCGGGAGGTCGTACAGACCATAGCCGTCCCGGCACCACTCCCACACGTTGCCAAACATGTCGTGGAGGCCGAGTCCGTTCGCCCGGTAGGACCCGACCGGCGCGTGGACCTTGTGCCCGTCGTCCAGGTCCTCCTCGTAGGTCCATCTTGGCGGACCGCCGCTCTCCTTGCAGAAGCGGTCCGCCAGGTTCCCCGCCTCGTCGAGGTCGAGCTTCTCCCGCCCCGTCTACCAGGGCGTGTCCGTCCCCGCCCGGCATGCGCATTCCCATTGCGCCTCGGTCGGCAGCACCAGACCCAGCCGGCCGAGCAGCCCCGCGCATTCCTCCCAGCTCACTTGCTCCACGGGATGCAGGAGCGTCGTGGCCTTGCCGGCGATCTTGCTCCCGGGTGAGTAGTAGCTCGGATTCGATCCAGGAAACCGCTGCCACTGGCCCTGCGTCATCTCGCACTTCGAGAGCAGGAATGCGTCGAGCGAGACCTGGACGGCGCAGTCGTCCTTGTCCGATTCGTTGCCCTCCGCCTCGGGATCGTAGTTCCGGCCCTCGGGGTCCATCGCCTGCGCGCCCATCCAGAACGTGCCAGCCGGAATCAGCACGAACACCATTCCCGTCTGCCCCGTGAGCACGAGCCTCCCCTGCTCGTCTCGCGCCGGCTTCTCGCCGGTCTGAACGTGCCAGAACTCCCAGAGACCAGAGTCCGGATCGCGGCCGATCGGCACGAGGCCCATCTACGGCGTGATCGTCAGTCCGTTGTACTTCGGGCACTCGTCCGAGTTCGCGATCGAGGCGACAGCCTGGTCCCACGCCGCGCGCTCGTTTAGGATCGAGCGCGCTTCGATCGCCCGCGCGAAGGCCAGGCGCTCCTCCACGCTCTTGACCGTCTGCTGGTGCGCGTCGTCCGCGAGGAAGGCGGAGAGGTCCGAGACCAGAGCCACCAGCGTGTCGTGCCACCAGACGTCTGCGCTGCTCGGGAAGTCGTGCGGCCGCGTGCGCTCGATCTCCGCCTCGAGCGCGGCGATGCGGGTCTTTCGGTATGCGAGCAACCTCTCCAGCGTCTCGCGATCGTCCCCCTCCGCCGGGACCTGGAGCTTCTGGGAGAGTTCCGCTGTTTCCGTCTTGAGCGCGGCCAGCTTCGCGTCCCGCGCGTGCGGCGCGGGCGTGCCGCGCGAGCGCAGCTCCGCGAGCGTGGCCTGGTGCTGCGCGAGGCGGCCTGCGACGCCGCGCGCTTCCCCGAGCCACTCCTCCATGGCCGCGATCTTGTCCGGGTGCGCAGGCCAGAGCTCCTTCATGCGCGCCTTCAGGTCAGCGAGCGCCTCCACGTCCGAGAGCAGAAGCTGGCGCTGCCTCTCGGCTTCCTCGGCTCGGCGCTCTGCAGATGCGGCGTCGTCTCGCGCCGTCTCCCGCTCGAAGAGTCCACAGCCCGCGAGCAGCACGGAGGCAAGAAACGCCGCTGCCGCCGTGGCCGTGCGCGCAGGCCCGCCCGGGATCTTGGACTGATCCTCCCGATCGCGCCTCAGACGCTCGGCCTGCTTCCTCGGCCCGGACGGATCGCGCGGCATGCCCCGGCCTCCTTCGCTGGTGAGACCGCGGCGAGTGTAGGGGAAGTGGGCAGGCCGGGCCAGCGGCTACGCCAGCACCGCCGCGAGGGTCGGCGAGTCGATGACGCGATCGAGCCAGCGATCGAGAGTCGGGAGGTCAGCGGCCTGGATGCGGGCGAGCGCCGCACTGTCCAGCTCGCCGAAGCGCACCCGGAGCAGCCGCCCGAGGCTCGCTCGCGTTCCCGCCTCGAGTCCCTCCTGGCGGCCCTCTTGGCGGCCCTGCTGGCGGCCTTCCTGCCGGCCCTCGGCCCTGAGCTTCTCCGCAAGGTTCATGACCGTCTCCTCGACCTTCGGGCTCGCGTGCGGCTACGCCAGCACCTCCGCGAGCGTGCTCGCGTTGACGAACCGATCGAGCCAGCGCTCGAGAGTCGGGAGGTCGGCCGCCTGGATGCGAGCGAGCGCCGCGCCGTCCAGCTCGCCGAAGCGCGCGCGCAGGAGCCGCACGAGGCTCTGCCTGGCCCCGGCCTCGAGTCCTTCCCGCCGGCCTTCCTGCCGGCCTTCGCGCCGGCCCTGCTGGCGGCCTTCCTGCCGGCCCTCGGCCCTGAGCTTCTCCGCAAGGTTCATGACCGTCTCCTCGACCTTCGGGCTCGCGTGCACACGTGCGCACAGCGCCTTCATCCCGGCCTCTGTCACGCACTCGCCGCGCGCCTCGTGCAAGTAGTGTAGCAGCATCTCGAAGGCCCGCAAACCCGAGCGCTCGTCGAGCAGCCGCGCGAACAGCTCGCCCCACTCGAGCATGCACGCCTGGAAGTCTGGCGCATGGACGTTCCTCAGCGCGAGCAGCACCAGGAGCGCCAGGGCCGGCTCGATCGCCAGCCTCGCCTTCAGCTCGGCATCCGTGAAACGCGACAGGTCGATCAACACGATGCGAAACTCGGGCACGTGCTCCCAGAATGCGCCGCGCCTCCCTGCTCCCTCCGGCATCAGCTCGGAGAAGCGCTCTGGCGCCGACCACGGCCGATCGCCGTGGTAGAGCACGACGGGCAGGATGGGCGGCAGCGTCCTGGCGTTTGGGTTCGCCCGAAACCACCTCTCCCAGATCCGCGCCTCGGCGCTCAGCAGACGCCACGGCATGACCGGGTCCGGCGTGCTCTGGTGCTCGAAGAGCACGTAGAGGAGCGCGACGTCCCTTCCCATCCGGACCGAGAAAAGCAGGTCCGTGAAACGCTCGGTGAGCTTCTCGTCCACGAAGCTGCCGGGCACGAGTTTGAGGGTCGCGAAGTCGATGGCGTCGGCGAGGTCCTGCGGCAGGAGGTTCCTGAGCAGGGCTCTGGCTTGCGGCGCTTCCGAGAACACCGCCTTCACCAGTTTGTCGTGCGGCTGGCCGGTCATGGCGTCCTGCCCGTGCGAGGTCGTCGCCCTGCAGGGACGGGGCGCGCGCCATGGGGTTACACTCAGAAACCGCTGGCCCGAGCCAGGTGCTCCCGTGCGCGGCGCTTCGCCGGCCGCCGGGGCCGGATTCCGCGCGCGATTCGGTTTTTCCCCTTGCGCTCTGGCCCACTGAAGCAATAAGAGGACCATTCGAGTCCTATTTTGCGAACCCCCGTAAGCTCATGTTCCGCATGACCCGACAGGCTGACTACGGCATCGTGCTGCTCGCGTGCTTCGCGCAGCGCGAGGAGGGCGATTCGCTCAACGCTCGCGACCTCGCCGCCGAGGTGCACCTGCCCGTGCCCATGGCCAGCAAGATCCTGAAGGCGCTGGCGCGCGCCGGCCTGCTCGCCTCGCAGCGCGGCGTGAACGGCGGCTACCGCCTGGCGCGCCGGCCCGACCAGATCTCCCTGGCCGAGATCATCAACGCGCTCGAGGGGCCGATCGGCATCACCGACTGCTCGAGCGGCGACCACTCCTCCTGCAACATCGCCGCCCTGTGCGCGGTGCGCGGCAAGTGGCAGAGCATCAGCGGCGCAATGCGCGACGCGCTCGGCAGCATCAGCCTGGCCTCCATGGCCGGGCCGAGGCCGCTCCCCCCCGCGCGCGAGCGCGGCAAGCGGGCGCGCAAAGAAGGAACCTCATGAGCAGCGCGAGAGAGATCGAGCACTTCGCCCAGGCCGAGTACAAGTACGGCTGGACCGCGGACCTCGAGACGGATTCCGCTCCCTGCGGCCTGAACGAGGACACGATCCGCTTCATCTCGCGCAAGAAGGACGAGCCCGCGTGGCTCTTGGAATGGCGCTTGCGCGCCTTTCGCCACTGGCTCACCATGAAGGAGCCGACCTGGGCCAAGGTCCACTACCCGAAGATCGACTACCAGGCCATCTCCTACTACTCGGCTCCGAGGTCCACGGCGGGGAAGCCCAGGAGCCTGGACGAGGTCGATCCGAAGCTGCTCGAGGAGTACGCCAAGCTCGGCATCCCGCTGCGCGAGCAGGAGCAGCTCACCGGCGTGGCCGTGGACGCGGTCATGGACAGCGTCTCGGTGGCGACGACGTTCAAGCAGAAGCTCTCGGACCTGGGCATCATCTTCTGCTCGTTCTCCGAGGCGGTGAGGGAGCATCCCGACCTGGTCAGGAAGTACCTCGGCTCGGTGGTTCCTTACACCGACAACTTCTTCGCCACCTTGAACTGCGCGGTGTTCTCGGACGGTTCGTTCGTCTACGTGCCCAAGGGCGTGCGCTGCCCCATGGAGCTGTCGACCTACTTCCGCATCAACGCCTCCAACACCGGGCAGTTCGAGCGCACCCTCATCGTCGCCGACGCCGGAGCGTACGTCAGCTACCTCGAGGGGTGCACGGCGCCGATGCGCGACGAGAACCAGCTGCACGCCGCGGTGGTCGAGCTGGTCGCCCACGACGACGCGCGCGTCAAGTACTCCACGGTGCAGAACTGGTACCCGGGGGACGAGAACGGCAAGGGCGGCATCTACAACTTCGTCACCAAGCGCGGCAAGTGCGCCGGCGTGAACTCGCACATCTCCTGGACGCAGGTGGAGACCGGCTCGGCCATCACCTGGAAGTACCCGAGCTGCATCCTGCTGGGCGACAACTCGGTGGGCGAGTTCTACTCGGTCGCGTTGACGAACCACCGCATGCAGGCCGACACCGGCACGAAGATGATCCACCTCGGCAAGAACACGCGCAGCACGATCGTCTCCAAGGGGATCGCCGCCGGCCACGGCCAGAACAGCTACCGCGGCCTGGTGCGCATCACCAAGGGCGCGGAGCACGCGCGCAACTACTCGCGTTGCGACTCGCTCTTGATCGGCGATCGGTGCGGCGCCCACACCTTCCCCTACATCGAGAACCAGAACCCGACGGCGCGCGTCGAGCACGAGGCGTCGACCTCCAAGATCGGCGAGGACCAGATCTACTACTGCCAGCAGCGCGGCATCAGCGCCGAGGACGCCGTGTCCATGATCGTCAACGGCTTCTGCCGCGAGGTGCTCGCCGAGCTGCCCATGGAGTTCGCCGTCGAGGCGCAGAAGCTGCTCGGGCTCAAGCTCGAAGGGAGCGTCGGCTAGGACGCGCACGTCAATCGACAGGGAGGGCGGAAGGCCAAGAACCCGCCGCCACGAAGCACATGCTGAAGATCACCAACCTCCAGGCCCGCGTCGCCGGCGGCAAGCAGATCCTGAACGGCGTCAACCTCGAGGTGCGCCCCGGCGAGGTGCACGCCATCATGGGACCGAACGGCTCGGGCAAAAGCACGCTGGCCCACGTGCTGGCCGGGCGCGAGGGCTACGAGATCATCGGCGGGACGGTCGAGTACCAGGGCCAGGACCTCTTGGCGCTCGCGCCCGAGGAGCGCGCGCGCGCCGGCGTGTTTCTCGCCTTCCAGTATCCAGTCGAGATCCCGGGCGTGAGCAACATGTTCTTCTTGAGGACCGCGCTCAACGAGATCCGGCGCCACCGCGGCGAGGAGGAGGTCGACGCCATGGACTTCATGGCGTTGGTGAAGAAGAAGCTCAAGATCGTGGACATCGACGAGGCGCTGCTCAAGCGGCCGGTGAACGCGGGCTTCTCCGGCGGGGAGAAGAAGCGCAACGAGATCTTCCAGCTCGCCGTCCTCGAGCCGACGCTCGCCATCCTCGACGAGACCGACTCGGGCCTGGACATCGACGCGCTCCGGACCGTGGCCTGGGGCGTGAACGCCATGCGCAGCCCGAAGCGCGCCATCGTCATGGTCACCCACTACCAGCGGCTGCTCGAGTACATCGTCCCGGACCGCGTGCACGTGCTGGCGGGCGGCCGCATCCTGCGCTCGGGCGGCAAGGACCTCGCGCTGCACCTCGAGGAGCAGGGCTACAAGTGGGTGAAGGACGAGACAGCGGGAGTCAGGTGATCATGGCGGACACGGAGACGCTCGCCGGCGCAGCGCAAGCCGAGGACACCGGCCGGCAGGATTTCTCCGCCTTCCTCGCCGCACGCCGCGGCCAGGAGCCGGAGTGGCTGGAGCAGGCGCGCGCGGACGCATTCGCGCGCTTCTCCGAGCGCGGCTACCCCACGCGCCGCGACGAGGACTGGAAGTACACGAGCGTGGAGCCGCTCTGCGCCACGCGCTTCGCCGCCGCTCCCCGGCCGAACCCGGCGGCGCTCGTTCCCTGGCTCGACCTGCGCGGCGCCGCCGCGCCCTTGCGCGTCGTGCTGGTGAACGGCCGCTTCGAGCGCGGGCTCTCCTCGCTCGAGGCGCTGCCGGCCGGCCTCGTCGTCTCCGGCCTGAAGGAGGCGCTCGCCGCCGGCGAGGAAGACGCGCGCGCCCTGCTGCTCTCCTCGCGCCCGGTCGAGGACGCGTTCACCGTGCTCAACACGGCCTTGTTCGAGGACGCGGTGCTCATCCGCGTGGCCGCGGGCGCGGCCATTTCTCCGCCGCTCGAGGTCTTGAGCCTCGCGACGACCGCGCGTGCGCCGTTCGCCTCGCGGCCGCGCGTCGCGCTTGCGCTCGCGGAGGGCGCCCGCCTCACGCTGCTCGACTGCCACGCCGGCTGCCGGGACGACGACGTCTACTTCAGCAACGCGCTCCTCGACGCCGACCTCGGGCAGGGCGCGTTCCTCGAGCACGTGCGTGTCGAGGACGAGGCCCGCTCCGCCTTCCACGTGTCCGCCTGCCGCGTGGCCGTGGCCGGGAGCGCGACCTACAACTCCACCTTCGTCACCTTCGGGGGGCGCCTGGCGCGCAATCGCCTGCACGTCGTGCTCGCGCGGGAAGAGGCGCGCGCTGACCTGCGCGGCCTCTACCGCATCGACTCGGACCAGCACGCCGACCACCACACCACGATAGATCACGCCGCGCCGAAGACGACCAGCCGCGAGCTGTACAAGGGAGTCATCGACGGCAAGGCGCAGGGCGTGTTCTGCGGCCGCATCCTGGTGCGCCCCGGCGCGCAGAAGACCAGCGCGGAGCAGTCCAACGCCAACCTGCTGCTCGCGCGCGAGGCCGCGGCGCACAGCACGCCGCAGCTCGAGATCTACGCGGACGACGTGCAGTGCCGCCACGGCTCGACCATCGGACAGCTCGACGAGGAGATGCTCTTCTACATTCGCTCGCGCGGCATCGACCGCGCGGCGGCGTGCGGCCTGCTCACCTACGCCTTCGGCAACGAGGTCATCGAGCGGATCGGCTTCGAGCCGCTGCGCGACCGTCTGTCCCGCCGGCTCCTCGCGAAGACCGGCGCCTCACGAGGCCAGGAAGAATGACCAGCGCAGCGCACACCGCTCCCGCGAACGAGCAGACCTACGACGTGCACCGGATCAAGGCGGACTTCCCGATCCTCGCGCAGCAGGTGCACGGCCATCCTCTGGTTTACCTGGACAACGCCGCGACCACGCAGAAGCCGCGCGCGGTCATCTCCGCGCTCGAGCACTACTACGCCGCGGACAACGCCAACATCCACCGCGGCGTGCACGAGCTGTCGGGCCGCGCCACCAAGCAGTACGAGGAGGCGCGCGCCGCGGTGCGCGCCTTCCTGAACGCCGCGGACGACCGGGAGATCATCTTCGTGCGCGGCGCGACCGAGGGGATCAACCTGGTGGCCGACAGCTTCGGGCGGTCCTTCCGCGCCGGCGACGAGATCATCGTCTCGACCATGGAGCACCACTCGAACATCGTCCCCTGGCAGATGCTCTGCGAGCGCAGCGGCGCAGTGTTGAAGGTCGTGCCCATCGATGACGACGGCGAGTTCCTGATGGACGAGTACGAGAAGCTGCTCTCGCCGCGCACCAGGATGGTCGGCATCGTGCACCAGTCGAACTCGCTCGGCACGGTGAACCCGGTCAAGGAGACCATCGCCCGCGCCCACGCCGCGGGCGCGCGCGTGCTGGTCGACGGCGCCCAGGCGGCGCCGCACCAGCGCCTGGACGTGCGCGCGCTCGACACCGACTTCTACGTGCTCTCCGGGCACAAGATGTACGGGCCGACCGGCATCGGCGTGCTCTACGGCAAGCGCGAGCTGCTCGAGAGCATGCCCCCCTACCAGGGCGGCGGCGACATGATCCTCTCGGTCTCCTTCGAGAAGACGGTCTACAACAAGCTGCCGTACAAGTTCGAGGCCGGCACGCCGCACATCGCCGGACCCATCGGCCTGAAGGCGGCGATCGACTACATGCAGGCGGTCGGGCTCGAGCGCATCGCCGCGCACGAGCACGAGCTGCTCGCCTACGGCTGCGAGCTCTTGGCGGAGATCCCCGGCCTGCGCATGATCGGGACCGCGGCGGTCAGGTCGAGCGTGCTCTCCTTCGTGCTGGAAGGCATCCACCCGCACGACATCGGCACCATTCTCGACCGCGAGGGCATCGCCATCCGCACCGGCCATCACTGCGCGCAGCCCGTCATGGCGCGTTACGGCGTTCCGGCCACGGCGCGCGCGTCCCTGGCGATGTACAATTCCCGTTCCGATGTCGAGGCCCTGGCCCGCGGGCTGCGAAAGACGATCGAGGTGTTCTCCTGATGGACGACCTGCGCGACCTCTACCAGGAGGTCATACTGGACCACGGCAAGCACCCGCGGAACTTCCGCAAGGCGCCGGCGGCCAACCGCACCGCGCACGGGTACAACCCCCTGTGCGGCGACCAGGTCGAGATCTTCCTCGAGCTGGACGAGGGCGGCGTCGTCAAGGACATCTGCTTCCAGGGGAGCGGCTGCGCCATCTCCACCGCCTCGACCTCGATGATGACGCAGGCGCTCAAGGGCAAGACGCTCGCGCAGGCGCGCGCCCTGTTCGAAGAGTTCCACGCCCTCATCACCGGCACGGGCGAGCCGGACCCGGAGAAGCTCGGCAAGCTCGCGGTCTTCTCGGGCGTGCGCGAGTTCCCGAACCGCGCCAAGTGCGCGACCCTGGCCTGGCACACGATGTGCGCCGCCCTGGAGAACCGGGCCGAGCCGGTCTCCACCGAGTAGCCCAGCGGGAGCGCGAGCATGCTGTTCGACGAGCACAAGAAGGGCAAGAAGGAGGTCACGCCGCCGCCGGCCGCTCCTCCCGCCGCGCCGCCGGCCGCGGGCGCTCCCGCGCGCGCGCCGCACGCGGTCGTGGACGATCCGGACTCGCCGCTCAGGGAGGCGGTGATCGCCGCGCTGAAGACGGTCTACGACCCCGAGATCCCGGTGGACGTCTACGAGCTGGGGCTCATCTACGGCGTGCTCATCAGCAAGGAAGGCGCCGTGCACGTCAACATGACGCTCACCACGCCGCACTGCCCGGCCGCGGGCTACCTGCCGCTCGACGTGAAGGCGCACGTCAAGGCGGTCGCCGGTGTGACCGACTGCTCGGTCGCGATCGTCTGGGATCCGCCCTGGGACAAGGACATGATCTCGGAAGCGGGCCGGCTGCAGCTCGGGCTGATGTAGGCCGCTTCATGCCCCTTCAGGACACCCAGGGCCGCCCGCTCAAGAACCTGCGCCTCTCGGTCACCGACCGGTGCAACCTGCGCTGCCTCTACTGCATGCCGGAGGAGCACTACACCTGGCTTCCCCGCGAGGATGTCCTCTCCTTCCGCGAGATCAGCGACCTGGTGGACGTGTTCTGCGACCTGGGAGTGGACAAGGTGCGCATCACCGGCGGCGAGCCGCTGGTGCGGCGCGACCTCCCGGTCCTGGTCGAGGAGCTGGCGCGCAAGCGGCGCATCCGCGACCTGGCCCTCACCACGAACGGCGTGCTGCTCGCGGACGCGGCCGCGGACTTGAAGCGCGCCGGTCTCTTGCGCGTCACGGTCAGCCTGGACACGCTGCGGCCCGAGCGCTTCCTGGCGCTCGCGCGCCAAGACGCCCTGGCGCGCGTGCTCCTGGGGATCGAGGCGCTCGGCCGCGCGGGCTTCACGCGCACGCGCATCGACTCCGTGCTGCTCAGGGGGATGAACGACGACGAGATTCTCGACCTGCTCGACTTCGGCCGGGAGGCTGGCGCCGAGGTGCGCTTCATCGAGTACATGGACGTGGGCGGCGCCACGCGCTGGAGCGCGGGCGCGGTCGTGGCGCAGGGCGAGATCCTGCGGCGCATCGAGGAGGCGCGCGGCCCGGCCCAGGCGCTGCCTGCCTCGCCCGGCGAGGAGTCGGCGCCAGCCAAGCGCTTCCGCTTGGCGGACGGCACGGTCTTCGGCGTCATCGCCTCGACTACGACGCCCTTTTGCGCCACCTGCGACCGCAGCCGCCTCACGGCCGACGGCACCTGGTACCTGTGCCTTTACGCGCGCCAGGGCGTGGACCTCAAGACCCCGCTCCGCCAGAACGCCTCGCGCGAGCAACTCGCACGCGTCATCGCCGCCGGCTGGGAGAAGCGCGCGGACCGCGGCGCGGAGGAGCGCCTCGCCTTGCGCGAGCGCGCGCCGCCGCTCCCGCGGCAGGCGCTCGAGGGCGATCCCAGGCTCGAGATGCACACCCGCGGCGGCTGACTCTGCCCGCTACGGCTTCGTCAGCTCCACGCCGTTCGTGTTGCTGAAGCCGTGCGGCAGCGACGGCTCGGCCACGAAGGCCTGAAGGTCCACGGTGAAGGCCGGGAGACCCGGCGGGACCACGGCGTTGAAGGCGATGTGCCCGGCGCCCGGCCCGCTGCCGAGGAGCGGCAGGCCGATCTGCACCGGCAGCACCGGGTAGAGGTTCAGGAAGCACCCGCCGTTCATGGGGATGGCCGCCTGGCTGAGGCCGAAGAAGAGCACGGCGAAGGAGCCGCCGAGCGCCTGCGTCAGCGCCACGTTGATCGTGCCGCCGTCGCGCACGCAGCCGCTCAAGGCGAGCGCCGGCACGAAGCCGCCGCTGCCGGCGCAGCCGAAGCCGTGGTTCGTGATCGAGCCCGGGCACTCGTCCGTGTACTGCACCAGGTCGACGCCGTCCTGCGCGCCCGGCTCTGCGGCCACGGCGAGGCGCAGCGTCTCGCTGAAGACCATGTCCGAAGGCGAGCCGGTGAGCGGCGTGCTGTCGATCGTGGTGGAGAGCGGCCCGGCGGCCGCGATGCGCACCAGCTGGCCGCCCGTGGTCGCGACGTAGAGGGTCGAGGTCAAGGGCGAGAAGTGCGCGGCGCGCGACTGCGAGGACAGCGGGATCTGGCCGGCATGCACATGACCCGCGGCCACGTCGATCACGGCCAGGTGCGGGAAGCTGTAGTCGAAGCTGCCGGCGTAGACGTAGCTGCCCGCGGCATCGCAGGTCAGCGTGAGCGGGAACTCGATCGTCCCCACGGTCTTGACCTTGGTCTGCGAGGCCAGGCTGATCTGGAACACGTCCACGTTGTCCGAGAACGAGTTGGCCACGTAGCAGTAGGAGCCGCCCGGGCCGAAGAGGGCGCGCACGGGGAAGTCGCCGGTGGCGAGGCGCGCGATCTCGACCTGGTTCTGCGTGTCGACGACCATGAGCTGGTCGTCGAAGCTGATGCAGAGAACGAGCACCGCGCCGTCCGGAGAAAGCGCCATGCCGGAGATCACGTTGTAGGTGTAGATGATCGAGCCCATCTGGCCGGTTACGAGCGACTTGACCACGCTGCTCGCGGCGCCGTTCAGGTGGATGAAGTGCAGCCGGTCCGTGCCGGCGATGGTCGTGACGTAGGCCCACTGGCTGTCCGGCGAGATCAGGACCTCGGACGGCCGCTGCGCCACGGCGAGCTGGGCGACGGTCTGGTTCGTGGCGAGGTCGATGATCGAGACCGTGTCCTGGTCGCCGTTCGCCACCACGGCCGTCAAGCCGTTCGGGCTGACCGCGACGCCGAGGGGCCGGTCGCCGGCCGCCGGGTAGCCGGAGATAGCAGGCGGCGAGAGGTCGACGACCACGGCGTTTCTCGACACGTTGTTGGCCGCGACCAGGCGCATGCCGTCCTGCGTCAGGGCGAGCGTGCGCGTGGCGTCGCCCTCGTTCTGCTCGCCGCTCGCGGACATGCCCTCGGCAAAGCCCGAGGCGCCGTTCACGTTGAAGAGCAGCACGTCCTCGCGGAAGCGGTTGTTGAGCGCCGCCACGCGGTAGCTCACCGGGCTCGCGGCCGCGTCGGCGCACGCCTGGTACGTGATCGTCTTGACGATGGTCTGGCTGGCGACGTCGATGACCCGCGCGTTCAGGTTCGACACGAAGGCGTACTTCCCGTCGTAGGTCAACGCGATGTCTCCCGGCGAGCCAGTGGCGAGGTTCGCGGTCACGGCGCCGGTCGTCAAGTTGACGAAGATGACGTTGTTCAGCAGGGAGGCGATGGCGTACTGCTTGTCCGCGCTGATGCGGATGAGCTGGTTGTAGAGCGTGTTGCCCGTGGGGAAGGTGGCGCTCACCGCCGGGGTGACCAGGTCGATCACGGAGATCGCCTGGTTCGTGCCTTCGTGGCTCACCACGGCCACGGTGCCGTCCGTGCTCACGTCCACCGCCGAGGGCAGCGCGGGCACGGGCAGGGACGCGATGGAGGCGCCGGTCGTCAGGTCATAGAGCTCCACGGTCGTGCCGGTGCGGGCCGGCAGCACGATGGTCTTGTTGTCCGCCGAGAGCGCGAACTGGGTGAACAGCGATCCGGAGATGCCGGACTCGGGAGTCGCGAACCAGCCGATCACGCCCTGCGGCGCGCTCGGGATGGAGCGCACCTCGGTGAGGGTCGTCAGGTCGATGATCGAGAAGGCGGAGTTCAGGGCGTCGTTGATGACGCCGACCACGGCGTACTGGCCGTTCTTGGTGACCCGCACCTGATAGGGCTGCAAGCCGGTGACGGGAACGCTCGCCGCGACCGAGTGCGTGGACGTGTCGATGACCCAGACGGCGTTCGAGAACACGCACGGCACGACCGCGTAGGGACCGGCGGGCTGGACGGCCACGTCCACCGGGTAGTCGCCGACCGTCACCGAGTGCGTGATGCTCTTCGAAGACACGTCGAAGAAGGTCAGCATGTCGGTCTCGGTGTTGGCGATCACCGCTGCGAGGCCGCTCGGCAGAAAGGCCACCTCGCGCGGCATGTCCGCCTCGGGATGCTCGTCCACGGAGAAGAAGGTCGCGGCGCGCGGGCCGGCGAGCTTCTCGGCAGACGGCGCGCGGCTCACGGTGCGCGGCGCCTCGTAGTACTCGGTGTGCGGCGCGACCTCCCCCTCGCTGGAGACCGCAGGCGCGAGCGCCTCCTCTCCGGCGAGCGGCGCGGGCAGGGCGAACGATCCCAGGAGCAGGGCGAGTTCGAGCGCGGAGATCATGGCTGCCTCCATTTTCTGGACCCGCAGCCCATGATGCCGCAGATCGGCGCGCGGCGCAACCGCCCGCCGATGGTGCGGGGGCAGGGGCCCATTCCTGTAACCTCAGGGCATGGCCACGCGCGTGCTCTTCGTCTGCCTCGGGAACATCTGCCGCTCGCCGCTCGGCAAGGGGATCCTCCGCCACCTCGCGCGCGAGGCCGGGCTTGAAGCCGAGGTCGAGGTCGATTCCGCCGGCACCGGAACCTGGCGCCTGGGCGAGGAGCCGGACCCGCGCTCCGTCCAGGTCGCGGCGCGAAACGGCATCACCCTCGACCGCGTCCGCTCGCGCCTCGTCACGCTCGAGGACTTCGCGAAGAACGACCTGATTCTCGCCATGGATGCCAGGATCCTGGCTGACCTCCGCATGCGCTGCCCCGCCCCGCTCCAGCCGCGCCTTACCCTCCTGCGCGCCTTCGATCCCGAAGGCCCCGGCGACGTGCCCGATCCCTTCCTCCTCGACGAGTCCGCCTTCGACGCCGTCTTCTCCATCATCCACCGCTCTTGTGTCCAGCTGCTGGAGCACCTCGCGCCGGGCCCGGGGCGGTGAGGTTGGCGCCTCCGGCCGCACCAGGCTGTCTCGGTGGCGAAACGCCGTTCGCTCGGCGGCAGCGACCGACCACTCCCCAACCGCGTTCTTCCACTTCATGCCCCGCCGCGCTACTCTGCGCATGGAAGACCACCACGCCGGACCTAACGCCTGGCTGGGTGGGACCTTCCGGAACGAGGGATCCAGGTGCTGCCGGATGATGCACCACGGGATGCGCTACAGGAAGTCCCAATCGCACAACACCCGACCGCACCGTGCACCACGATGAGACGTGACCCATGGGACGAATCCACCCCGACGCCGACGCAGCCTACTTCAGCCGGAAGCCCGAGGTCCGCCCGATCGCCCAGTCCTTCCTGTCCGCATTTGATGTGACTCGCGGCTTCACCAAGACCCGGGGCCAAGACCGCCTCGAATGCCTCTACCTTCGCGCCGAACCCTTCATCGCGGAGTTGATCGGGCTTGAGCGTGAGCTTCTTGTGGCCTACGCCCCCTTCCCCCAACTCCAAGCTCGAACCATCAAGCTTCACGACGACGTCGTCTCCGAAGATCGGATCCGAATCGACCCCGTCGGCACGGTACTCGTATGCGATGATCCGAAGACGACAGCAGCCGCACAGCAGTACCTCGTCACCGACCCAGAACGACCTCCCATCGTTGCCATCTCGCGTGCCGAGCTTCTGGCTATTCATGACGCTACCGCGCTCCGAGGACTCTTCGTTGAACATCTCTTCCGCCGCGACCTCTTCGCGCTCGAATCACCCCTCCGCACGGACACCACCTTCTTCGGCCGCACGGACATCGTCGCAGAGCTCTTCGACCGCTTCCGCGGTGGCCAGACTTCCGGGCTCTTTGGTCTCAGGCGAATCGGCAAGACATCTGTTCTCTATGCGCTCGGCCGCCGTGCGGAGAGCGGCGAGGTAGCGGGATCTGTTTACGTCGATCTCAGCAGCCCCGGAATCTACCAGCTCCGCTGGTGGGAACTCCTCCAGCGTGTAATGTCTGATCTTGCGAGCCCTCTCGGCCTCCAGCGCGCCGAACGCTCCAAGGTCAGCGCTATGACCATCCATTAACGCGTGGCCAGTTCGGCTACGTGCTCGCCGGCGTCAACCCTCACATCGTCGAAGCCGACCGTGTCGGGCGCTTCGACAATCCCCTCTTCTCGACCACAAGAGCTTTCTTCCTCCGGCCATTCGACTTTCCGACGACGCGTGACATGGTCCGCCGCATTTCGCGCTTCATGGGCCTCCGCGTCGACGAGGTCGTCTTCAACCTCCTCTTCGAGGAGTACGGAGGGCATCCGTTCCTCGTTAGGCAGGCCTGCAGTCAGCTCGCACGGCATGTGCCGACCCGGCCCGGACAGCTGACGGCCGCCCTCTTCCAGAACGAGCGCGCGGCAATCGGATTGACCCTCCAGCGCAACGTTCGGCAGATCCTCAACGTCCTCGCCATCTGGTACCCGGATGAATACGAGATGGTACAGCTGCTGGCACAAGGCGACGCGGTGAGCTTCATCGAGTTTGCGGTCGGAAGCGCCGAGTTTACCCAACACGTCGAGGGATACGGTCTCGTCCGAGACGCGCGGACTGACCCCAGAATATCGCTTGGACTTGTCCGCAGCCACCTTGCCCGACAGCCGCGGCGGGCAGAGGAATCTGACCCGACAGATCAGGAATCCTTGGTGGTCGAGGTTTCGCGGCGACGCAACCGTATCGAACGTGCAATGCGGCGATTCCTTCGAGAGGGACTACTCTTCGCTCACGGCAAGAAGGCAATGGCCGAGGCAATGGCGGCGCTGCCCGAGGAGCGGCGCGCCATACTAGCGCAGTTCGGTTACGATCAGATGTGGACTGAACTGTACTTCAATGAGCTAACATCCATGCTCGATCTTCACTTCTCAGTCTTCCAGAAGCGATGGGGTGCGGACAAAGCATCGGTCATCCAATGGATGAACCACGTAAACCGTTGCCGGTCAGACGCGCATGCCAAGCGACTTGGTGCAGACGACGTGGCGTACCTTCGCGTATGCTTTAAGCGGCTAGAGGAACTGCTTGAGCTTCAGTGACCATCGCCGTCGCAGCCATGGACGCATCGACGCAGTCCTGCAGGTTCTCCTGCATCACCACCGGCGTGCTTTGGAGGCTGCCCTCCGAGGGGACCGGACGTGCTCATCCAGATTCAGATCCGGCGGGTCCGGCGGCAAGTCAAGGGCAGGCGGGCGGCGCTTGTGCTCCTGCACAGAGCGACCTAAGAGCTGGAACCTCCGGCAAGGGTGAGCGATCCAGCGAGCGCAGGGTGTGGCACGAGGGACTGGGATGACAGTCTGTGACCAGCAGGGAGCGAGGTAACGTGGCTGAGACCAGCGGCGAGAGTCGGTTCCTCGACGGAGTCGGTCTTCGGCCGGTCACGCTGCCCTCGGGCGGTGCGTTCGTTCCCGTGGGCCTGGCGCTCGGGCAGGGCACGCAGCCCCAGGAAGTGCTGATCGTCTCTACCGCCGCGGCGCCGAGCGCGACCGCGCTGCGCTCGGCGTGGAGGGCCCGAAACGGCGGCCGCGCGGCGCCGCTGCTCTTCGTGGCGCTGCACGGCGAGCGGGTTTCCCTGTGCGGGCCGGCCGGCGACGACCCGCCGGCGTACCTGTCCCTGGACCGGGGCCAGGTCGAGCGGGTTTGCCGCGAGGCGCTCGAGCAGCCCGACCGCCACGCGGCCCTGCGGGCGCTGCGCGACGTGCTCCCGTCGCTCGAGTCCGACCTTGCGGGCCTGCGCAACGAGGGGTTCCTCGCGACGCACGAGCTGCGTGCGGGCGCAAGGCGTCGCGCCGACTGGGGAGAGGCGGGCCGCAAGGCTCGCGGCGCCCTCGCCAAGCGCGGCGCGGACCTGCTGCGCGCGCTCGGCTTTGGCATCGAGCGGCACGACGGCGCAACCTCGATCCTGCGCGCGGGCGAGCGCAAGGTCGCCGTCGCGGTGCTGCTCGCGCGTGATGAGTCGCCCGACCTCTCGGCAGAACGGTTCTCCGGCCTGTCCCCGATCTCATACGCCCTGGCCGTCGCCGACCGCGAGAGGCTGCCGTGGGTCGTCGTCCAGCACGGCGCGAAGGTGCGTGTCCACCCGACGCAGGTCGGCCAAGGCGTGGGACGGCGCGGACGGACCGAGACCTACGTCGAGTGCCACTCCGGGCTCCTCCCCGACGCGGACGCAGCCTACCTCTGGCTGCTCTGCTCGGGCGACGCCCTGGCGCCAGGCGGCACGCTCGAGCAGATCCTCGAGGCCTCGGGCCGCTTCGCGGGCGACCTGGCCTCGCGCCTGCGCGAGCGGGTCTACCAGTCCGTGGTGCCAGGTCTCGCCCAAGCCATCGTTCGCACCCGCGGCCTGCGCCAGCCGAGCGCGCAGGACCTGGCCGACACCTACGAGATGGCGCTCACGGTCCTCTTTCGGCTGCTCTTCATCGCCTACGCCGAGGACAAGGACCTCCTGCCCTACCGCTGGAACGGCCTGTACCAGCGCCGCTCGCTGAAGACCAAGGCGCAGGAGCTGGCGGACCTGGCCCGCAGTGGCGCTCCCTTCGACGCGAGCGACACGCTCTGGGAAGAGGTGAGCCGCCTCTTCCGCGCCGTGGACCGCGGCAACCGCGAATGGGGCGTGCCGGCCTACGACGGCGGGCTCTTCTCGGAGGAGCGGGAGGTCTCCGCAGCGGGCGCGCTCCTCGCCGGCCTCTCGATCCCCAACACCGTGTTCGGCCCGGCGCTCGCGGGCCTCCTGCTCGTCGAGGGTGCCGAGGGCCTCGGTCCTGTGGACTTCCGCAGCCTCGGCGTGCGCGAGTTCGGGACGATCTACGAGGGGCTCCTCGAGAGCGAGCTGTCGGTCGCGGAGACCGACCTGGCCGTGGACAAGAACGGCGCCTTCCGTCCATGCAGGAAGGCTGAACCGCCCACGGTCGCGCGTGGCGAGGTGTACCTGCACGACGCCTCGGGGACGCGGAAGTCCACCGGCTCGTACTTCACCAAGTCGTTCGCCGTGGAGCACCTGCTGGAGCGCTCGCTCGAACCCGCGCTCGGCGAACACCTCGGCCGGCTCGACCAGCTCGGCGAGGAGGAGGCGGGCGAACGCTTCTTCGACTTCCGCGTCGCGGATCTCGCCATGGGCTCCGGGCACTTCCTGGTCGCGGCCGTGGACCGGATCGAGCGCGCGCTCACGGGCTACCTCTCGCGGCGGCGGCTGCCGGCGGTGGCCGCGGAGCTCTCCAGCCTGCGCGCCGCCGCGCTGGAGACGCTCGGGCCGCTCGCCGACCAAGTCGAGATCGAAGACACCCAACTCCTGCGCCGCCTGATCGCCCGCCGCTGCATCTACGGCGTCGACTTGAACCCGACGGCGCTGCAGCTCGCGCGGCTCTCGATCTGGATCCACACCTTCGTGCCGGGCCTGCCGCTCTCGCTCCTCGACCACAGCCTCGTGCGCGGCAACTCGCTCGTCGGCATCGGCCGGCTCGCGGAGGTCAAGGAAAAGCTCGAAGAGGGAAGCCTCCCGCTCTTCCCTCTCGATGCGGCCTCGCTGCTCGGCGCGGCGGCCGAGCCCCTGAAGCGCCTGGCGCGGCTCGCCGACGCCACGGCCTCCGACCTGGCGCGAGCGCGCAGGGCGCAGCAGGCGGCGCTGGCCGCGGTCGCGCCGGCCGCGGCGCTCTGCGACCTGGTGACCGCCGCGCGACTGGCCTGCGAGATGGTGAAGCTGGACCCCGCGAAGTGGCATGAGATCCGCGACCGGCTGCCCGGATCGAAGGAGCACCAGGCCGCTGCCACTCGGCTCGACGGGCTCCACACGTTCCACTTCCCCGTGGCGTTCCCCGAGGTGTTCCTGCGCGAGCGGCCGGGGTTCGACGTGATCGTTGGGAACCCGCCGTGGCAGGAGGCGACGCTGGAAGAGGACGCGTTCTGGGCAAGGCACTCGCCCGGGCTGCGCTCGCTCCCGCAGCGCGAGCAGGAGGTGGCGAAAGCGAAGCTCCGCCGCGAGCGGCTCGACTTGTTCGCGACCTACGAGCGCGAGCTGGCGGAGGCAGAGGTGCTGCGGCGCGCGCTCACGGCTGGGCCGTACCCGGGAATGGGCACGGGCGACCCGGACCTCTACAAGGCCTTCTGCTGGCGCTTCTGGAACCTAGCCTGCGAGGACGGCGGGCGCATCGGCGTTGTCCTGCCGCGCTCGGCGCTTGCGGCCAAGGGCTCGACGGAGTTCCGGCAGGAGCTGTTCTCGCACGCCGAGGCTGTGGACGTGACCACGCTCCTCAACACGAAAGGATGGGTGTTCGACGAGGCGGAACACCGCTACACGATCGGCCTCGTCGCGGTCGCGCGCCGCACGGCCGAGCGCACTCCCGTCGCGCTGCGCGGCCCCTACCCGAACCTCGAGCGCTACACGGACGGCGTCGTGCGCGAGCCGGTCGTCTTCTACGGCACCGACATTCGGACCTGGAACGATACCTCGTCGCTCCCGCTGCTCCCTACAGACGGGTCGGTCGGGGTCTTCGCCCAGCTTCGCAAGGCGCCGCGGCTCGACCTCGACGACAGGAAGTCCTGGCGTGCCCGGCCGCACACCGAGCTGCACGCCACGAACGACAAGGGCCTCATGGACCTCAAGTCCAAGGGCCGGCCGAAGGGCTTCTGGCCCGTCTACAAGGGCGAGTCGTTCGACCTATGGACTCCCGACACAGGGACCTACTACGCCTGGGCAGATCCGGAGAAGCTGCTGCCGCACCTCCAGGACAAGCGCCTGCGCGGCGGGCGGAACCGCAAGTCGCCCTTCGCCGAGTTCGACGTGCGCGTACTCCGCGACCAGAAGACGCTGCCGTGCCTGCGGCCGCGGATCGCCTTCAGGGACATCACGAACCGCACGAACCAACGTACCGTGATCGCCGCACTCGTGCCTCCGGACGTGTTCGCCACGAACAAGGGGCCATACCTCCTCTGGCCCCGTGGCGATGCAGGCGATGAGGCGTACCTTCTCGCCGTCCTCTCCTCGCTTCCCCTCGACTGGTACGCCCGCCGGTTCGTCGAGGTGAACGTGAACTTCTTCGTCTTCAACCCGTTCACAATCCCTCGCACGCCGGCCGAGCACCCGCACCGCCGTCGCGCCATCCAGTTGGCCGCTCGCCTCGCCTGCCCCGACGACCGCTTCGCCGTCTGGGCCAGGGAGGTCGGCGTCGCCTGCGGCCCGCTGGCCGCTGACGAGAAGGACGACATGATCCGCGAGCTCGACGCCGTCGTCGCCCACCTCTACGGCCTCTCGGAGAAGCACCTCATCCACATCTTCGAGACCTTCCACGAGGGCTGGGACTGTGACGTGCGCCTGCGCGCGACGCTGAAGCACTTCCGGGACTGCAAGCGGAGGGCCACGCCATGAGCTCCGACGAGCCCTCGGTGACACAGCGACCGGGGAGCGGTGCTGGCGCCCCGGCGAGCACCAAGTGGAAGGCGCACCGCGTCAGGGCCGGCTTGCACCACTGGGAGGACGATGAACCGCCGGCGGACCCGGGTCAGCACCGAAAGCGCATCGAGCCGTGGCTTGCCGCCCTGCTCCAGGCCGAGCACGTGAGCCTCCTCATCGGGGGCGGGATCACGATCGCGGTCGCGAAGCTCGCGGGCGCTCCGATCGTCGACATGAAGGCGACCCCATTCACGTGCGATCTTGCTGCCGCGGTGGACAGGGCCGCCAAGGCGACCGCCCGCCTTACCGGCCGTGGCGAGGCCAACATCGAGGACCAGATCCGTGCGGCTCGCGAGCTGATCGGGGGTCTGCGCATCGTGGCCGCAGACGGCGATCAGGGCCTCTTCGGCGTTCGGCCAGGGGAGCTTCTCGCCGCGTGGCAAGACGCGGTCGACGAACGCTTGCGATCCTTGCTGCGCGGCGTACTGCGGACCGAGCGCGGGATCGAGCAAGCGCTCGGTTCGCCAGGCAGCGACGGGGACCGGATTCGGCGGATCCTCTGTTCCTTCCTGCTCTCCTTCGCAAGTCGCACGGCCACCCGCGAACGCCTGCACATCTTCACCACGAACTACGACCGCGTTGTGGAGCGCGGCTGCGACCTCCTGGGGCTGCACGTCCTCGACCGGTTCGTCGGTCGGCTGAAGCCGATCTTCCGTGCATCCCGGCTCGGAATCGACCTCCACTACAATCCGCCGGGCATCCGCGGCGAGCCCCGCTACTTGGAGGGCGTCGTCCGCCTGACCAAGCTCCACGGGTCCATCGACTGGCGACACGAAGGAAGTGGCGAAGGTGGCCCACGGATCGTGCGCGCGGCACTGCCTTTCGGGGCACCCGATGACCACCAAAAGCTGCCGGAGCACCCGCGCGATGGTCTGATCGTGTACCCGAACCCGGCCAAGGACACGGAGACGCTCGAGTACCCCTACGCTGAGCTGTTCCGCGACCTGGCGGCAGCCGCCTGCCAGCCGAACGCAGTGCTCGTCACCTACGGCTACGGCTTCGGCGACGACCACATCAACCGCGTGTTGCGCGACACGCTGACGATACCCTCCACTCACCTCGCGATCCTCTCCCGCGACGGAGCCTCGGGACGGATCCAGCGCTTCGTCGAGGCCACGGGCCGCGACGAGCAGATCACGCTGCTCCTCGGCGGCCACTTCGGCGATCTTGCGACGCTCGTCGAGTACTACCTGCCGAAGCCCGCGATCGACAGGACGACTTGGCGCATGGTGGAGCTCCTCAACCGGCGCACGCAGCATGGTGCGAACGAGGCGAGATCCGCGTCGGACGAACCCGATGCTGGAGGTCCGGAATGACCTCCCTCATCGAGGCGCTCGGCGACCGCGCCATCGGGGCCGTGGAGGAGGTCTCCGCAAACGCGATCTCCGTGCTCCTCGATCCCGACGCCCCGCAGGCGACCGCTCTCAACGCGGGTAGCCCCGCTGGGTTCCCACGGATCAACGGGTACCTCCTCGTTCCCAACGAGGGTGGCGCGACGGTAGGACTCGTCACGCGAGTCCAGATCGTGCGGCTCCCGTATCCGAAGCGTCGCGGGATGCAGGACTTCGGGCTTGTGGACCTGCCGTTCCCGGCTCGTGTGCTGTCGCTGACGCCCCTCGGGACTCTGCTCGCCAGGGCCGGAGGTTCTGGAAGGGACCTGAGCTTCCGGGTTCGCCGCGGCGTCGACGTCTTCCCGTCCGTCGGCGACCCCGTGGTCCTGCCGACGGAAGCACAGCTCCGGGCGATCGTCGAGGGCGAGGATGATGGACAGGCCCGGCGCATTCTCCTCGGCACATGCCCCACGGCCGCGAGTGCACCGGTACACGTGGATCCCGACAAGCTCTTCGGGCGCCACCTCGCCGTGCTCGGCAACACCGGCGCAGGCAAGTCCTGCTCGGTTGCCGGGCTCATCCGCTGGTCGCTCGACGCGGCGCGTAGGGCGAGGACGGAAGCCGAGCGGGGCGATAAGCCCAACGCGCGCTTCATCGTGCTCGATCCGAACGGCGAGTATGCGAAGGCCTTTGCCGGGCTCAACGCTCGCCTGTTCCAGGTCTCGCCCCAGGGTGACGGGAAGGCACTCAAGGTCCCGGCGTGGCTCTGGAACGGGGAGGAGTGGGCAGCTTTCACGGGCGCAGCGCCGGGCGTGCAGCGGCCGATCCTGTTCGATGCAATCCGACGCCTGCGGTCGGGGGCCGGGACACCGGATACGTTCCAGTCTCGCGCTCGCGGTCGGATCAGACGGTACCGGACGGGGCTACGGCTCAAGGTTCAGGGAGGAGACCACCTCCAGGCTGGCAGGCGAGAGGGAGTGGCCCAACTCCTCCTGAATTGTACGCAGGACTTCGAGGATCTTGCAGGAGACGCGGAGTGCTCTGATGAAGGCTTGAGAGACCAGTTCCGTTCAGTCGCGAAGAAGTGTCGGGAGGTCGAGGAAGCGGCCCGAGGCAAGACTCGGGACGGTGGACACTGGCACAACGATTTTGCGGAGACGAACCTCGAAACAGTTCAAGCGGCGCTGGGCGAAGTCGCCTCCGCTGTGGGATTGTCCGAGGACGAGTCCGGTCTGAGCGAGGACGCACCGCGGTTCTTCCCGGCAAGGGAACTGCCCGGCTTCGTGGACGCCCTGGCGGCAGACGCGACGGGCCGCGACCTGGCCCAATTCGTGGACTCGCTCAATCTTCGCATCCGAGGTCTCTTCGCCGGGGGACCGCTGGCGTCTGTGCTCGATCCTGGGGACTCGCCTTCGGTGACGCTGGATGAGTGGCTGACCGATCATGTTGGCGCAGACGAGGCGGCCAACGGAGCCCTAGCGATCGTCGACCTCTCCCTGGTCCCGTCCGAGGTCATCCACATCGTCGTGTCTGTCCTGGCACGCATGGTGTTCGAGGCGGTGCAGCGCTACCGGCGGACTCACGCATCCGTGCTGCCTACCGTTCTGGTTCTGGAGGAAGCTCACACTTTCGTCCACCGCGACCTGACCGCTGACGGGGCGCCGCCGGCCGGCAGGGTCTGCTGCCGGACCTTCGAGCGGATCGCCCGGGAGGGACGGAAGTTCGGGCTCGGTCTCGTCCTCGCCTCGCAGCGTCCGTCCGAGATGTCGGCCACCGTGCTCTCCCAGTGCAACACCTTCCTGCTGCATCGGATCGTCAACGATCGCGACCAGGACCTCGTCCGACGTCTCGTGCCAGACGCGCTCGGCGACTTGCTGCGCGAGCTACCGAGCCTTCCCTCCCGGCGGGCGATCCTCCTCGGCTGGGCCGCTCCGGCTCCAGTGCTCATGGAGATCCGGGAGGTGCCCGAAGCTCAGAGGCCTCACTCGCCGGACCCGGACTTCTGGGACGTCTGGACAGGGAAGAGCCCGCGCGGGATCGACTGGAAGGTGATTGCTGATGCCTGGACAGGCACGAAGGAGCTGGGAGGACTTGCCGAGCAAGGAGCCGAACTGTGGTAGGGAGGCTCCGCATGATCCGCGTGGAGATCCAACCCCAAATGCTGCGCTGGGCACGCGAGCGCGCCGGCCTCAGCGTGGCGATGCTCGCCAAGCGCTTCCCCAAGCTCGACGCCTGGGAGCGCGGCGAGGCGAGGCCCACGCTCAACCAGCTCGAGAGCTTCGCCAGGGCCACGTGCACGCCGGTCGGCTTCCTGTTCCTGCAGGAGCCGCCGGTGGAGAGGGTCCCGATCCCCGACTTCCGCACGGTGGACAACATCCACGTCGGACATCCGAGCCCCGACCTCCTGGACACCGTCTACATCTGCCAGCAGCGACAGGAGTGGTACCGAGACTTCGTCCGGTCCACGGGCGAGGATCCCCTGGTCTTCGTCGGCTCGGCGCAAGCGGGCGACGACGTGGTGACGACCGCCTCGCGCATGCGGCGGGCGGTCGGGTTCGACCTCGAGGAGCGCCGCCGGATGCCGACCTGGACCGAGGCCCTGCGGCGCTTCATCGAGCGGGCCGACACTCTCGGCGTCCTGGTCATGTGCAGCGGCGTGGTGGGAAGCAACAACCGCCGGCGGCTCGATCCCGGCGAGTTCCGAGGCTTCGCCATCGCCGACGGCCTGGCTCCTCTCGTGTTCATCAACGGCGCGGACACCAAGGCCGCGCAGATGTTCACGCTGGCGCACGAACTTGCGCACATCTGGCTCGGCGAGACCGCGCTCTCGGACGCGCGCGCGGCGGCGCTTCCGGATCACGACGTCGAGCGCTGGTGCAACCTGGTGGCGGCGGAGTTGTTCGTGCCTCTCGCCACGATGCGCGCCGAGTACCGTCCCGACTTGCCGCTGCGAGCGGAGATGGACCGGCTGGCGCGGCGCTTCAAGGTCAGCACGCTGGTCGTGCTGCGGCGGATCCACGACGCCGGCGGCCTCACCCGCGAGGAGCTGTGGGCCGCGTACGAACGGGAGGTGGAACGGCTGCGCGCCCTGCCGCGGGGCAGCGGCGGGAACTTCTACCTGACCCAGGCCGCCAGGGTCAGCGAGCGCTTCGCGCGCGCGCTCGTCATGAACACCTTGGAGGGCCAGACGCTCTATCGCGACGCCTTGCGCATGCTGGGCTTCTCCAAGGTCGGCACCCTGCACGAGCTGGGACGGAGCCTGGGAGTGCTCGCCTGATGGGGTACCTGCTCGACGCCAACGTGTTCATGCAGGCAAAGAGGTTCCACTACGGCTTCGACTTCTGCCCGGCGTTCTGGGACTGGCTGGTGGCGCGCAACGCCGCGGGCGACGTCTTCAGCATCGAACGGGTCGAGGACGAGATCCAGGCGGGGGGCGATCAGCTCGCGGAGTGGGCCGCCGAGCGCGGCTCCGGCTTCTTCCTCAAGCCCGACGCCGCCATCCTGGCCGCACTGCGGAAGGTCAGCGCCTGGGTCACCGCCAAGGCCTACGAGCCGGCCGCCGTCAGCACGTTCCTCCAAGTCGCCGACTACTACCTGGTCGCGCACGCGCTTGCCCACGGGCTGACCGTCGTCACCCACGAGAAGGCCTCCACATCGACGAAGACGGTCAAGATCCCGGAGCCATGCATCGGCCTCGGGGTCAAGTGCATGAACCCCTTCGAGATGCTGCGGCGCGAGCGGGCCCGCTTCGTCCTCGGGCCATCCGGGGCAGGGAGCTCTGGTCCATGACCACCGCCACCATCTTCGTCAGCAACGTGCAGAAGGAGCTGGCCGAGGAGCGGCGGGTGGTCAAGGCGTTCGTCGAGGGCGACCCGTTGCTGCGTCGCTTCTTCACGGTGTTTCTCTTCGAGGATCTGCCGGCCGCGGACGCCCGCACCGATGCCGTGTACCTCGATGAGGTGGACTGCTCGGCGCTGTACGTCGGCCTCTTCGGGAGCGAGAACGGCTTCGAGGACGCAGAGGGCGTCTCTCCTACCGAACGCGAGTTCAACCGGGCCACCGAGCGGAGCACACCGCGGCTCATCTTCGTCAAGGGAACGGACGACCGCGCGCGGCATCCGAAGATGGCGGCGCTGGTCCATGGCGCCGGGAACGAGCTGATCCGCCAGCGCTTCCGGGACATTTCCGAGCTGCCGGCCGCGCGTGTCCGCCGGACCCCCGAAGTCACCCCCGAAGTCGCCCCCGAAGTCACCCCGGAAGTCACCCCGGAAGTTCGCCTCGTGCGAGCCCTCCGTAGAGAGATGACACGCCACGAGCTCCGGGAGGCTCTCAGGCTCAGGGATGACAAGCACTTCCGCCAGGCGTTCCTCTACCCGGCGATCGAGGCTGGATTGGTCGAGATGACGATTCCGGACAAGCCCCGCAGCAGCAAGCAGAAGTACCGCCGTACCGCCAAGGGCACGGCAGCAGCAAGGGGCAAGAAGTGAAGGATCTCGACGAATCCGACGCCCCGGCCGCCAGGCCCCTGTTCATCGACAACCGCGAAGGGAACACCCTCGCGCGGGCGATCACGGCGCACCTGGCGACCCTGCGGCGCGCAGGGCTCATTCCCGCGGAATTGTGCGTCGCGAGCTGCTACTTCAACCCCCAGGGACTGGAGCTGATCGCCGGGGAGGTGCGGCACGTGCCGCGCGTCCGACTGCTGCTCGGCGCGGACCCGACGCCCGAGGCGTTCCTTCCGCAGCGTACGCCCTACGACCCCACCGAGCCCGAATTCACGCACCAGCGCGTGAGCCAGGGGCTCGCGCGGCTCGAGCGCGCGCTCCGGCAGGATCGCGACCTCCTCCCCTTCAGCCTGGAGGAGGATGGCGCGATCCGGCACCTGCTCGACTTCCTGCGCTCGGGCCACATCGAAGTGCGCCGCTACGAGGGTCACTTCCTGCATGCCAAGGCGTTCGTGTTTCGCGGTGCAGAGCGGGGGATCCTCGCCGGATCGGCCAACCTCACGCGCGCCGGACTCGAGACCAACCTGGAGCTGGTGCTGGGCCACCACCAGGATCCGCTCGTCGCGCGCGTCGAGGAGTGGTTCGAGTCGCTCTGGCGCGAGGCGGCGCCGTTCGACTTGGCAGCCATCTACGCGGAGCTGCTGGCCGAGGTGCCGCCCTACCTGGTCTATCTGAAGGTCCTCTGGCACCTCTACCACGCCGAGCTGGAGCAAGAGGAGAAGGAGACGGGCAGAATCCCGATCACGACCTTCCAGAAACATGGCGTGTGGCGCGCGCGGAAGATCCTCGCCAGGTACGGTGGGGTGATGATCGCCGACGGCGTAGGGCTGGGGAAGACCTTCACGGCGGGTGAGATCATCCGCGACTACCGCGAGCGGCGGCAGCGCGTGCTGCTCGTCTGCCCCGCCAGCCTGCGCGACACCACCTGGGCGCGCTTCCTGAACGACCACCAGCTCCTCGTGGAGTGTCTGTCCTACGAGGAGCTGGCCAACGACGCACAGCTCGGCGGGGACAAGAGCCGCCTGAAGAACCCGCTCGACGACTACGCCCTCGTGGTCGTGGACGAGGCGCACAACTACCGCAATCCCGACACCGCCAAGCGGGCCGCGATCCTGCGGCGGCTGCTCGCTGGGAAGCGGCGCGACCTGGTGCTTCTGACCGCGACGCCGGTCAACAACTCGCTCTGGGACCTCTACCACCTGCTGCGCTTCTTCATGAAGCAGGACGCCTGGCTGGCCGACCGCGGCGTGCTCTCGATGCGCGAGCGCTTCGAGCAGGCCATGCGCGCTGATCCCTTCAACCTGAGCCCGGATTTGCTCTACCCGATCATCGACGCGACGACCGTCAAGCGCACGCGGCGGTTCATCAAGAAGCACTACGCGAGCGACATGATCCGCGGCCCGGACGGACGCCTGGCGGCGATCCGTTTCCCGAAGCCCGTCGCCCTGTCGATCGGCTACGACCTGGACGCGGCCCTGCCGGGCTTCCTCGCCCGCCTCGAGGAGATCCTCATGCCCGAGGGCGGGCGCCCCCTGCTGCACATGGCCCGCTACCAGCCCGAACGCTACCCCGCGGACGGGAGCGACGCCGGCGACGACACGGCGCTGGTCGGACTGCTGCGCTCGGCGCTTCTGAAGCGCTTCGAGTCGTCGGGCGAGGCGTTCCGGCGCACCGTGGTGCGGATGATCCGGCAGCACGAGATCTTTCTCGAGGCGCTCTCGCGTGGCTGGATCGTGTACAGGGAGTTCTTCCGGGAGATGTCGGCGGCCGAGGACGAGGGAGACAGCGAGGAGATCATCGAGGCAAGCGAGCAGGTCGAGGACGCCTCGGCCTTCGACGTGGCGCGGCTCGGCGCGGACGTGCGGTCGGACCTGGCACTCCTGCGAGAGATGGCGGCCGAGGCGGCGAAGGTACGGCCCGAAGACGACCCGAAGCTCGCGGCGTTGGTCGAGACGCTGGCCGAGTGCGCGCGGCAGGCCGACGCGGAGGCGGCCGACGAGGAGGACGCGCACCAGAACCGCAAGGTACTGGTCTTCTCCCACTACGAGGACACCATCGACTGGATCGAGGAGCACCTGCGGAAGGCGATCGAGCGCGACGCGCGCCTGGCGGCGTATCACGGCCGCGTGGCGTCGGTGAGCGGGGCCGACGAGCGCGGCGGCGTGGCGCGGGACAAGGCGCTGCATGGGTTCGCGCCGATCTCGACGGGGGCGCTGCCGCCCGACGCCGAGGACCGCTTCGACCTGCTGCTTTGCACCGACGTGCTGGCGGAGGGCATGAACCTCCAGCAGTGCCGGAACGTCGTGAATTACGACCTGCCCTGGAACCCCATGCGCCTGGTGCAGCGGCACGGCCGCGTGGACCGGATCGGGAGCGCGCATCCGAAGGTGTTCCTGCGCACCTTCTTCCCCGGCGCGCAGCTCGACGCCATGTTGAACCTCGAGGCGCGGGTGCGCCGGAAGCTCGCGCAGGCGGCGGCGTCCGTGGGCGTGGAGGAAGCGCCCATCGAAGGTGGCGCCGAGGCGGAGCGCTCCTTCGCGGAAACCCGCGAGGAGATCGAGAGGCTGCACCGCGAGGACGCTTCGATCTACGAGGCCGGGGGCACCGAGGGCGCGGCCCAGACCGGCGAGGAGTACCGGCAGGAGTTGCGGCGAGGCCTGGAGAGGTACGGCGATGCCATCCACGACCTCCCGTGGCGTTCCGGCTCTGGGATGCGCAAGGGGGACCGCGCCGGGCACGTCTTCTGCGCGACGGTCGGCGACCGCGTCTACCTGCGCTTCGTACCGCGCGAGGCGGCGGCCGAGGTCGTCGGCGAGCTCGGAACCTGTCTGCGCCTGATCGAGTGCAGCGAGCACACGCCGCGGGTCTTGAGCACGGAGATGGTGCTGGCGGCCTACGACGCCTGGGCGCGAGCGCGCCAGGGCATCCTCGCCGCCTGGACCTTCGAGACCGATCCGGCCAACCTGCAGCCCAAGATCAGGAAGCTCAACCGCGACGTCGCCGCGTTCCTGCGCGCGCACCCGCCCGACGTGGACCAAGAGCGTCTCAACCGGGCGCTCGACGCGGTGGAGTCACCCTGGCCGCGGCGGGAGGAGCATGCCCTGCGCGATGCCTGGGAGCGCACATACGCGTCGAACACAGAGAAGGCGAAGGCCCTCGTCGAGCAGATCGAGAGCATCGGAGCTGAGCCCTTCCACGCCCCGGACCCGCTGCCGCCGATTGCGGAGGAGGAGATCCACTTGGTCGCCTGGTTGGCGCTCGAGGCCGAAGTAGCACAGCGAGGCGCCGGGTGAGGTACGGCGATGAGCCATGAAGAGCCGCGGCGCCACTGCCTGCTCATCGACGATACCCGACGGGCGGCTCCCCTGAACGTGTCGCTGCACGTTGGGCGGACAGCGGTGCCCGAGATTGGCGTTTTGGCCGCCCGAGGCGGTTCCTGTCGGGCGAGGCCGGCGGGAGGATGCGAATGGCACTCGTGGTC
The DNA here is from genome assembly GCA_016213895.1 of Planctomycetota bacterium. Lineage (GTDB taxonomy): Bacteria > Planctomycetota > B15-G4 > B15-G4 > JADJEK01 > JACQZJ01. The sequence continues at coordinate 33,194 of JACQZJ010000117.1, forward strand.
TTTCTGAGAGGGGTCAACGTGGGTGGCCACCGGACCTTCCGGCCCACGACGCTGGCCGAGCAGCTGACCCACCTCGATGCTGTCAACATCGGGGCGGCGGGCACGTTCGTGATCCGGCGGCCGATCACCCGGGCGCACCTCCGCGCCGAAGTGGCGCGCAGGCTTCCCTTCGCTGCCGAGATCGTGATCTGCGAGGGCCGCGAAATGGTCGGGTTGCTGTCCAAGAACTGCTTCGCGGATCAACCCGTGCGACCGGACATCGTCCGCTTCGTGAGCATCCTGTCCAAGCGGCCCCGCTCGGCGCCGTCGCTGCCGATGAGCCTTCCTTCCACTGGCGAGTGGCTGCTGAGGATCCTCGCGAGGGAAGGCCGATTCGTCTTCGGCGTCTACCGGCGCCACGTGAAGGTCGTCGGCTACCTTGGCAAGATCGACCAGCTCTTCGGCGTCCCGGTCACCACGCGCAACTGGAATACCATCAACGCCATCGCCAAGGTGCTGGGTGACGCCGCGACTGATCGACCCGACGAGGGACAGCGGTAGCTGCGGCGCGACAGGCTGCTCATCGACGACGAGTGGCACACCGTCGCAGCCAGCCAGCTCCGCCGCCGCGGAGGTGAAGTGGGACCTCGACCACCGCAAGCCGATGGCCGGCTCGCCGTCGCAGAGGGTCCTCGAGTACAACCAGGACCCCGGGCTACATGCGCGACCTGCTGCTCTACAAGTTGACCATCGAGGCGCAGAAGCGGCTCGAGGAGAGCCCCCTGTCGAAGCGGGAGATCATCCGGCGGCTCGGCACGTCGGCCGCGCAGTTGTATCGGCTCCTCGACTCCACCAACTACCGGAAGTCCGTGGACAAGCTGCTGCTCCTGCTGCACGTCCTCGACTGCGAGGTGGACCTCGTGGTGCGGGAAAGGAGCGCGTGACGAGGATGCGGCCGGGGAACGCCTGCGGCCCGACTGTCCCCCGGCCCGAGGTTCAACTCCGCGGCCCCGCTGAGCCCTGAACTCGAACTACCTACGGAGCACAGGATGAACATGTTGCGTCTCGCCATTCCGGCCGTCGCGGCGACGGTGGCCTTCTTCGCCCTTGGCTTCCTTGGGGAGGGTTGGCTGCTTCGTGAGCACTTCTTGCCGTATCAGGCCCTCTACCGCATGCCAGAGCAGCTCCAGAGGTTCATGCCAATCGGAATGGTGGCGCTGTTCCTCGGGAATCTCGTGGTTGCGGCGATCTACGCCAAGTGGTGCAACGGACGGCCCGGCGCCTCATCGGGACTTCGGTTCGGGTTGCTGGTAGGCGTCTTCGTGGCATGCGTGCACCCGATTGCGAACCTCCTGACCATGAACCTCGGACTCCGGCTCGGGATCGAGATCACCGCGGCCACGTTCGTGCAGTGGGCGGCAGTCGGAATGGTGCTCGGGTCGACCTGCAGGCCACGGTGACCGGCCCCGATCCGCCTCCCCTCCCGTGGAAGGCGCCATCCACGCGCAGCGTACCGTTGGCGATCAACCGCCCGCCGAAGGCGGGTCCGCTGCATCGGCCTGCTGGATGGCGTCCCTGTCGCCCTCGGCGAGCTTCCGCCCGAGTTCGGTCGACGCGGCCCTCTGCGAGATGAATCGAACGCGCTCATCGGGCGTCATGTGCCCCATCTCCTCGCTGAGCCTATCGCGGAGGTCGCGCATGAGCTTCACCGCGTCAAAGGTCTTCGTTCTCATCCTTCCAGACCTCCAGGGGCGACCGGATCTCCAGCAGCGGATAGCCCCCACGAAGGTTGACCGCATTGAATCCGCGGATGCGATCCAGATTCACGATATGACGGAAGTTCCAGCTCACCAGCACGTCGACCCTCGCCACCGTGGCCACCGCAATGTGCTGCGCGTCAGCGAGCATTCGCCGCGATACCACCCCCTGTCTGATGTACTCCTCCGCGAGTGCTTCGGATTCCGCGCCCTGCCGGACGAGCTCCAGGCACCTCCTCGGCAGGCCGTGGATCACGTCGCGCACCACCGCCGGAGCGGACGCAAGCTCGGCCAAGGTCGTGTCGGAGATCACCAGGAGCGCATCTCCGGCGCGGCTGCGATCAAACAGGCGAAGCGATGCCTCCCGGTACTCCTCATCCAAGCACCCGCCGATCACGGACGTATCGACGTAGACACGAATCGCTCTGCCGGGAGCAACCATGCGAGTATTCTACGCCTCGCACTTCTCCCGGAGAAGCCCCGACACAGGGAGCGCCGCTCGGCCCGAGGCTCAGCGCGCCGGCCCGCCACAGGTGCAGGGCGAGAGCAGCGCCCGCATGGCCTCGGGCGTGGCGGCACGGAGGACCTGGAGCCCGCAGGCGGCGGCCTCGCGGGCGTAGAGGGGATCGCGCGGCGAGCCGGTGAGGAGCAGGGCCGAAGCTGCGGTGTAGAGGCCGCCGCGCTGGCGCGCGTGGACGCGGGAAGCGTCGATCAGCATGTCCGGCAGCTCCGCTGCGTCGCGGCCAAGGCCAGCGAGAAGGGTTTCGGCCGCGCGCGTCACTACCGCCAGCTGATCGCCTGAAGGCGGCTCCACGCGCAGCACGAAGGTCGCGGGATCGCTCGCGCGGAAGGCCCGGCAAAAGGCCGCGAGCGCCGCTTTCCAGTCGCCGCCGCAGGGGTCGGCAATGCAGAGCAGCCGCAGGTCGCGGGCGCCTTCGAGCGCGAGCGGCGGCGCGTCCGGATGGAAGACCTCCTCGTGCCTGAGCGGGATGAAGTCGCGCTCCGCGTCGAAGGTCCGCGCCTGCGCCAGGCGCGTGGCCGGATACGGCCCAAGCTCTCCCCCGTGCTCCCACTTGTGGCAGAACCACAGCCAGTTGTCGCGGAGAAGCGCGCCGTAGTCGATGCGCGAGGAGCGCCAGGTGGCGCTGCCCTGGTGGTGCACGAACACGCCGTTCGCCACCGCCAGCAGACGGCCGGCGCGCAGCACGCGCAGGCAGAAGTCGTCGTCCTCAAAGTTGCCGAGCCAGAAGCAAGGATCGAGGCCGCCGACCTCGTCCAGCAGCTCGCGGCGCATGAGCAGACAGAGACCCACGAGACGCGGCAGGAAGAAGCGCTCCCCGGCGTGCGCCGCGCTCCAGCCCGCGGCAAACTTCTCGAGACCCGTGAGTCCCTCGTACGCCGCCTCCTTGACGACCTGCGGCCCCGAGGCGCGGTTCGTGCGCGGCCCGACGAGGGCGACGCGCGCGTCGGAGAGGAGCACGCTCCTCATCCCCTCGAGCCAGCCGCGCGTCACGATCACGTCATTGTTGAGGAGCGCCACGAACTCGCCGCGCGCGGCAACGAAGCCCTGATTGCAGGCGAAGGCGAAGCCCTCGTTCTGTTCATTGGCGAGGAGCACGACTTCCGCTCCGCCCGCGCGCAGCTCCCGCGCCAGGCCGGCGAAATCCTCCTCCGAGCCATTGTCCACCAGGATGATCTCGAGGTCCCCGGGCGTGTGCGCGCGGAGCGCCGCCACGCACGCGCGCGTGAGCGCGAGGTTGTTCAGGACCGGCAGCACCACGCTCAGGAGCCCGCGTTGCCGCCGCGCTTCAGCCGGGGAGCGCACGCGCCCTCCGCTCAGGTCGCGCCGGCGAGCGCGGGCTCAGAGCGGCCGGCGATCGCCTGCGCGTACACGTCAAACCAGTCCATGGCGCGCTGCTGGATGGTGCGCTCGGCAAACGCGATGTTGCTGGCGCAGAGCGCCATGTCGCGGCGCATCTCCTTGCACGCCATGAGCTGCTCGACCGCCGCCGCCCAGGCGCCGGGATCGTCGCCGAGCAGCAGGCCGGTGCGACCCTGGACCACGCCGAGGAACGGGTCCCTGGCGGAGAACAGGCCGGGCACGCGGCAAGCGGCCAGCTCGAGCCAGACGCTGTCAGAGAGGGTGGTGAAGACCGGGTCATCCGACACAGGCACGAGCGCCAGGTCGAGCGGCCGGGTCTGCATGCGCTTGGCGTACTCCAGGTAGAACGGGCTCGCCGCGGCGACGCTGCGCGACGCGGGCAGGTCCACGGCCTGGCCGCCGAGCGGGAACCAGGTGGTGAGCGCCACCTCGCCGCGGCCCTGCTGGAGAGCCGGGCCGAGCGCACGCACCACGTCCGCCAGGAACTCGGGATGACACCAGCCGCCGATCAGCCCGACGTGGAAGGTGCGGCCGCTGCAGTCCCGCCACTTTGCCGTGCTCGGCCACAGCTCCACGTCGAACATGCTCTCGAGCACGACGATGCGCTCCTGCGCGCCAGGCGCGATCTCGGCGAGCGCGTCCCTGAGGCCAGACGTCGGCACCGTGGTCACGTCTGCCTCGGAGACCATCCAGGCCACGTCCTCGCGGCCCGCAATCGCGCCGCTTCCCGCCCCGCGCTCCCGCCCGGCGAAGAACAGGTCGTCGATCTCGAAGACGATCGGCTTCCCGGCGGCGCGCGCGCGGCTCACGATCGGCTCGGCGAGCCGGCGCGCGGCAAACGCCCGGTGGATGACCACCAGGTCCGCCCAGCCGTCGACGTCCGCGTGCGCCCCGCCGTCGCTCCAGCGCGCCTGGGCCAGCGCCGCGCGCTCGAGTACCTTGAAGGGCGAGGCGAGGCGCGTCTGCACGTGATGTCCAGAGATGGGGTCGGCGGTGTAGACGGCGACCTTGAGCGGCGCGCCGCTGCCTTGCCGGGGCGCCTCCTCGCCGCGCTTCCCCGCGCCCGCGGCGGCCGCCCTCTCCAGGGCGACGAGCAGCGGACTGAAGTCGACCGCGGGGAAGGCCGCGCGCGCCTTCCTGACCACGGCGAGCGCGTCGTCCGCGCGGCCGGCCTGGACCATCATCTCGGCCGTGGCCACCGCCTCCTCGGGCTTGAGCTCGGCCTCGACCAGGGCGGCTAGGCGGCCGGAGACCTGGTCCTCCTGGCCCGTGGCGCGCAGGTGCTGCACGTGCTCCCGCGCGATGTCCGCGTCCGCCGGATGGGCCAGGACGGCGTTCTCGAGCGCCTGCTCGGCCTTCAGCGAATCGCCGGCCGCGCGGTACAGGCGCACCAGCCACAGGTGCCCGTCCGCCAGCTCGGGCGCGCGCCGGATCGCGGCCGCAAACACCTTCTCCGCGGCCCCGAGATACGCCTTGCTCGCCAGCTCCGCGCCAGTCTCCACCACCTTTGCGGCGCACTCGGGATCGAGCTCGAGCGCCTTCTCGAGGCTCTCCGCGGCCCCTGACACCAGCCCGTTCCTGGCCTGCTGCCTGGCGAGCACCTGGAAGAGCAGCGCCGCCGCGCGCGCCACCTCCTCGTCGCCGACCCGCTCCGGCCGCTCGCACGCGCCCGTGGCCACGAACGAGCGGTAGAGGTCGTCCCAGCGCATCGCCCCCGTGTCGAGGCACAGGTTGGCGCGCACCGTCTCATAGGCCGAGCGGGCGATCGCGGCGCGCAGCTCGTGGTCGCCAATCATCAGCTCCAGCGCCTCGACCCACGCGGCCGTGGTGTTCTCGACCAAGAGCCCGGTCTGGCCGTGGACGATCGACCCGGAGTAGGGCGTGATGTCCGAGTACACGCCCGGAATGCCGCAGATCGAGTACTCCAGCCACTTGAGGTCGCTCTTGCTGTGGTTGAAGGGGTGGTCCGCGAGCGGCGCGATGGCGAGGTCGATGTGCGCGCCGCGCACGCCGCGCGCGTGCTTGACCACATCCGCTTGCGGGCCGCGCACCAGACGCACGCCCTCGAGGCCGGCGAGTTCCTTCGGCAGGTAGCCCCAGAAGTGGAAGGCGACCTGCCCGCGGTGCTTGCGCGCCAGGTACTGGATCGTCTCCTTGACGATCGCCAGGTCGCCGTCGTGAGTCGGCGAACCGAACCAGCCGACGACGAAGGGCTCGCCCGCGGCGCGCCGGCGCTCCCTGAAGTCGCCGCCCCAGATGCTCGTGTTCACCACGTTGCGGCAGACGTAGGCCTTGTCCCGGACGCTCGGCTCCTGCGCGTGGAGCTCCTCGATGAGCGGCTGGGTCGAGGCGGTGATGAAGTCGGCGCGCGCGACCGCGTCCAGCAGGTCGGGCGTGATCTTGGTGCAGTAGCTCCACAGGGGATTGTGGCGCGGCAGGTTGGTGAGCAGGTCGTCGATCTCGAAGACGACCGGCTTGCCCAGCAGACGCGCCGCCTTCATGACCTCCGCGCCCACGCTGCGGTCGGCGAACTCGCGCTGCACCACGAACAGGTCGGCCTCGAGCAGCGTCTCGACGTCGAGCTTCTGGTCGAAGGCGCTGACGAAGGTCAAGTCGAGGCGCCCCTGGCGCTCCAGCTCCCGCAGCGGATCGAGGACGCGCAGCCGGACCACCGCCCATTCGGCCTTCTCCTTGGAGAAGACCACCACCTTGAGCTTCCGCGTGATCCTGCGGAACCGCAGCGCCTGACGGGCGATGTAGCTCGGGTTGTCCCGCAGCACCGGGTAGAAGCCGTTCTGCGCGAACAGCTCCTGCCAGTACTCCGCCGGCTGCACGTTCACGTGGGTCCGCTCGGCGTGGTCCTCGGCCGTCGACGAGAAGACGATCTCGCGGGCGTGGTCGCAGAGGTTCTTGACGAGGACCGCAGCGTGTTCCTCGGGCAGGTGCTCGGCGATCTCGATGCAGGTGATGAGGTCGTACTGCTCGCCGAACGGCTCGGTGGCCAAGCCCACGCGGCAGTACGGACGGATGTCCTCGCGCACCTGGGAGACGGCGTACTCGGAGGCGTCGATGCCGTACGCCTCCACCCCCAGGTCCCGGAGGTGCTCCACCAGGAAACCCATCGCGCAGCCCACGTCCAGGGTCTTCCTCGGCCGGAAGGTCTCCACCAGGTTCCTGGCCGCGACGCTGAAGTGGTTCTGCCAGACGGCGACGTCCCTGCGGTAGGGCACGGAGCCGCAGTGGTGCTCGTAGTACTCGGCGTCGTAGATCTCGCCCGGGTTCTGGTTCTCGCTGGTCATCTCGTTCCTGTCTGGTTCGGTTCGTTCCGGTTCCGTCGACGGTTCAACTCACCAGGCCACGCGCCACGAGCTCCTTCGCGGCTTCCTCGAACGTGTCCTCGGCCGTCTGCTCCCTGACCCAATCCACGAGCTCGCCGAGCCCCTCCTCGAGCGCCACGCGCGGCTGATAGCCGAGCAGCGTGCGCGCCTTGGAGATGTCCGCGTAGCAGTGGCGGATGTCTCCCTCGCGAAACTGATTGCGCACGTCCGGGCGGTTCTCCAGGTCGAGCCTCTCCTGGAAGAGGTCGTTGATCCTGAGGATGCTCGTGGCGCGGCCGGTGCCGACGTTGAAGACCTGGTAGTCGGCCGCGTCCTTCTCCATGGCCAGGAGGTTCGCCTGCACCACGTCCGACACGTGCACGAAGTCGCGGCTCTGCCGGCCGTCCTCGAAGATCACCGGCGGGTTGCCGGCGAGCAGGCGCGTGCCGAAGATCGCGAGCACGCCGGTGTAGGGGTTCGACAGGGCCTGGCGCGAGCCGTAGATGTTGAAGTAGCGGAGAGCCACGGCCGGCACGCCGTAGGCGCGGCCGAACGCCAGGAACATCTCCTCGTGGTCGCGCTTGGTCACGGCGTAGATGGACGTGGGCTGCAGCGGCTTCTCCTCGGGCGTCGGGATGGGCCGGACGCTCACGCCGCAGACCGGGCACTTCAGCTCCCAGTCATGCGCCTCCATCTGCGCGCGCGAGCGCAGGGCCGGCGAGACCGCGCCGTGCTCCTCGCACTCGTAGGCGCCCTCGCCGTAGATCGACATGGAGGAAGCCACGACCAGCTTCTGCACCGAGTGCGGCTCGTTCGCCAGGATGTCGAGCAGGGTGGCGCCGCCCACGGAGTTGCCGTCCACGTAGCGCCGGATCTGGTACATCGACTGGCCGACGCCCACGTACGCGGCCTCATGGAACACGACCTCCACGCCGGCAAGCGCGTCCTTCAGGCGCTCCCGATCGCGCACGTCGCCGTGGATGAACTCGATGTCCTCGGCGAGGTAGCTGGGCACCCTCCCGCCCGGGTGCACCTGCCGGTCGAGAACGTCGTACACGCGAACGCGGTGTCCTTGCGCCAACAGGGCGTCCACGAGGTGCGAGCCCACGAAGCCCGCCCCACCCGTCACCAGAATGCGCATTGCTGACTCCTTCGTGCCCGGCGCGGCGCTGCACGCGCGCTCTCCGCGCGCGCGGCGCTCGCCTTCGTGCGGGCGCCGCAACCTCGGTGCCAGCATCGAGAGCGGCCGGCTGGACGCCGCAACCAATGACCCAACCCGTTCTACCTCTGTGACTTACGGTCGCTTGTTCCCCGCGGCAGCCGCTCTGCGAAAGCCCCGCGCGCCTCGCGCCTCAGGAAGACCTTTCCGCGGCAGCGCAAGCCGCGCGGAAGGGTTTTCGCCGGAGGCGCGCAGCCACGACCGCGGCACGCGCCGAGTTCCCTTCCAACGGTCGCGCAGGGCGCGACGTATGACGCGAGGGCGCGGTGGCGGCTACCGGACCGGACCGTACGATGTCCTGCACGAGGAATGGAGCGCGCCTCATCCCCGGGTCGCGACGCGTTTGCAGGGCTTCTGGCGAGCCGCGCCCGTCCCGGTCTGCGCGAGGCTGGTGATCATGGTCGTCTGTCTGAACTGTGGGTCGGAGATCAAGGAGGGCTTCCGCTTCTGCCCTGCCTGCGGCACGCTCGCTCCCGCCAGCGCCCAGGCCGCGGAGACCCTCATCGGCCGGACGCTCAACGATAAGTACCGCATCCTCTCCGAGCTCGGCGCCGGCAGCACGGGCCGTGTCTACCTGGCCGAGCACATCGGCCTGAAGAAGCGCGTCGCGCTCAAGGTGCTCCACCACGACCTGCACGTGAGCGAGGACGCGCTGCATCGCTTCCAGCGCGAGGGCATGGTCGCCGGGCAGTTCAACCACCCGAACGCCATCCAGATCTTCGACTTCGACAAGAGCGCGTCCGGGACCTTCTTCCTCGCCATGGAGTACGTCGAGGGCGTGAGCCTGCGCAAGCTCATGCAGGACTCCGGGCCCCTTCCGCCCGCCGAGGCCGTGGCCATCATTACCCAGGCGCTCGGCGCCCTGGAGGAAGCCCACCGCCAGGGCATCATCCACCGCGACCTCAAGCCGGACAACATCATGGTCGTGGAGGGCCGGGACGGCGGGCGCACGGTCAAGATCCTGGACTTCGGCCTGTCCAAGCTGATCGACCGCCCGCTCGCGGAAAGCGCGCGCACACAGACCGGGGCGATCGTGGGAACGCCGCTCTACATGGCGCCCGAGCAGTGCGCTGGCGCGTCCCTGGATCTCCGCACCGACGTCTACGCCGCCGGCCTCATCCTCTACGAGATGCTCTGCGGCGAGCTGCCCTTCCGCAGCGCGACCGTGTCCGAGATCCTGCTGGAGCGTACGACCGAAGGCGCGGCGCCGCTGGCCGGCGCCCATCCGCACCTCAAGATCCCCGCGGACCTGGACCAGATCGTGGGCAGAGCGCTCGAGCGCGCGCCCGAGGACCGCTTCCAGTCCGCGCAGGACATGGCGCAGGCGCTCGGCGAGATCGACTTCGAGCGCATGGCCTCGCCCGGCAGGGCCGCCTCGCAGGCGCGCACGCGCCGTCTGGAAGGCGGGGCGGCGCGCGCCGCGCGCGCACGCCCCGGGCAGCAGGCCGTACCGGGCCAGAGGCGCGGGAAGCTCCTGCTGATCGGCGCGGCCGCCGTGGTCGTCCTCGGCCTGGCGACCGTCGCCGTGGTGCAGCTCTCCAGCGGCCGCCTCTTCGGCGGCCCGGCGCTGCCGCGGGCGAGCATGAAGGAAGAGGCGCGCAGGACCGAGGCCGAGAAGCGCTACGTCGGCTTCCTCGCCGAGGCGCAGACCGCGCTGCGCTTCCGCGAGACCGGCGCCGCGCTCGCCGCGGTCGAGCAGGCCCTGGCCATGGAATGCCGCGACTCCGAGGCGTATCTCGTGCGCGGCTCGGTCCACCGCGAGCGGGGCGACCCCGACTCGGACATGCTCGACCTCGAGGAGGCCTTGCGGCAGGACCTCGAGTACGCCGCGGCCGCGGCCGGCAAGGGCTTCGTCCTGCTCGAACGGGGCGAGGCGCAAGAAGCCCTGGCGAGGTTCCAGGAAGCGGCGCGCCTCGACACATCGAGCGGCGCCGCCCTCGCGGGCCAGGGAGCGGCGCTGCGGCTCCTGGGAGAAGACGCCGCCGCGGAGGACGCCCTCAAGCGCGCCATCGCGCTCGATCCCGGCTCGGCGCTGGCGCACTACCACCTCGGCAGGCTTCTCCTGGACCGGGGCGACGTCGCGGGCGCTCTCTCCGCCCTGCTGCGCGCGCGGCGCGAGGACGCGCGCCACTGGCCCACGTGCGCGGCGCTGGGCGAAGCCCACGCACAGGAGGACCGCCTCGCCGAGGCAGAGACCTCGCTCCTCGAGGCGCTCAAGATCGAGCCCGACGCTCTCGAGCCGCTCACCTTGCTGACCTCCATCCTGATCGATCAGGACCGCTGCGCCGAGGCGCTCTCCCTGCTTGCGCCGCCGGCGCGGCGCCACCCTGAAGAGGGCGGGGTGCACATCCTGCTCGGGGCGTGCCTGCAAGCCGAGGGACGCACCGAGGAGGCCATCCAGGCGCTCGAGCGGGGAACGCGCCTGAAGGGTTCCGACCTGCAGGCGAAGGTGCTGCTCGGCATCCTGCTGCAGCGCGCGGGCCGGCTCGATGAAGCGATCGAGCAGTACCAGAACGTGCTCAATGTGGGGTACGAGAGCGCCGCCGCCCGCCTGAACCTCGGCCTGGCGTTGTTCGGCCAGGAGCGCTACGGCGAGGCCGCGGCGGAGATCGCGCGCGCGCTGGAGATCGAACCGGACAACGCCTTCGCGCACCGCGCGCTCGGCATCCTCTACATGGACTACGTGGGCGGGAACGAGCTCGCCGCCAGACACCTCAGGCGTTACCAGGAACTCGGCGGCAAGGACGCGCGGCTACCCGAGTGGCTGCGCAAGGTCGGCGGCTGAGCGGCGGCCGCGCGCGGCTGCCGCTCTCTCACTCGGGGAAGCGGAACTCCCGGAAGTCCTTCTCGAGTTCGGCCGCGCGCTCGTTCAGCAGCTTGGCGGTCTCCAGGCCCGACGAATCGCCGCCGTCCACGACCACGCGGATGAAGTCGCTGAAGGGCTCGCTCGTGATCTTCCCCTCGGCGTCCTGCTCGATCCTCGTGCCCGCGCGGTGCCAGCGCAGGTAGGTGAACAGGCAGCCCAGCTCCATCATCGTCTCGTGCGCGTTGTTGTTGAACTGCTCCAGGTTGGCGGCGGCCAGGCGGCGTAGGGGGATGAAGCGGTTGCTCTCGGCGAGGTGCTGGTGCTGCTCGCGGCAATAGACGGGCGCCCAGTAGAGCGCGAAGTAGGCCGCGAGCCCCTCGCTGAAGGCGAGCGGGAGCTGGCGCGCGCTCGGCTTGGCCTGCTCCAGGTACTGGTGGAAGGCGCTGTGCGTGACCTCCATCTGCAGCTCGAGCATGCTGCCGCGAAAGACCGCGGCGACCGGCTGCTCAGGGTGCTGGCCGGCGTAGAAGGAGCCGTAGAAGGACGAGTGCTCGGCGCCGAACTGCTCGCCGAAGGCGTTGTAGTCCTGGATGGTCAGGAAGATGAAGACGCGGAAGTGCTCGGGCGGGACCCAGTCCGTGTCCAGCAGGGTCTGGAAGTGGCCGAGCATGGTCTCGAGGCCGTCCGCGACCTCCTGCGCCATGCGGCGGCTGTGCGTGGTCTTCACCAGGTAGTGCCGGGTCCTGACCTCCCAGGCCTTGTCGAAGGTCGAGTGGTCCTGGAAGACCTCGCTCGCCTCCTCGAGGCGGCGCTGGGCAACCTCGACCACTCGGCGCAGCGAGCGCTCGTAGAGCGCCTCGGGAGAGGCGGCTTCCTCGCCAGGGCCCTCCTGGCACGGGGCCGAGGAGGCCAGCAGGAACAGGCAAATGGCGGGCAAGCGCGCGAACATGGATCCTCCCTCGCAAGCACGGGCCAGCGCCCATGGTACGCAGCAGGGCGGCGCGTGCGAGGCGCGCGCGCGGAAATCCGGCCTGGTCAGCGCGGGAGCACGACCGCGGCGCCCACGAAACGGCCGGCGCGCAGGTCGTCGAGCGCGTCGTTCGCCCGTTCCAGAGGATAAGGGCGCACCTCGGTCCGAACCGGCACGCGCGGCGCCAGGCGGAAGAAGTCCTCTCCGTCCTGGCGCGTGAGGTTGGCCACGGAGCGCAGCACGCGCTCTCCCCACAGGTCACGATAGGGGAAGGAGGGGATGTCGCTCATGTGGATGCCGGCGCAAACCACGATGCCGCCGCGAGCGACCGCGCGCAAGGAGAGCGGCACGAGCTCGCCGGCCGGGGCGAAGAGGATCGCGGCGTCCAGCTCGACCGGAGGCCGCTCTTCCGCGCCGCCGGCCCAGACGGCGCCGAGGTCGAGCGCGAAGCGCTGCGCCTGCAGGTCGCCGGCGCGCGTGAAGGCGTACACCTCGCGCCCCTCGTGGCGCGCGACCTGGACGAGGATGTGCGCGGCCGCGCCGAAGCCGTAGAAGCCCACGCGCCGCGCGTCTCCGACCATGCGCCACGCGCGAAAGCCGATGAGGCCGGCGCACAGGAGCGGCGCCGCCTGCAGGTCGGAGTACTCCTCGGGGAGCGGGAAGCAGAAGCGCGCGTCCGCCGCGCAGCGCTCGGCGAAGCCGCCGTCCATCTGGTAGCCGGTGTAGCGCGCGCCCGCGCACAGGTTCTCGCGGCCGGAGGCGCAGTAGCGGCACGCGCCGCAGCTCTCGCCGAGCCAGGGAACGCCCACGCGCTCTCCCACGGCGAAGCGCTCCACGCCGCTGCCCAGGGTTTCGACCCGGCCGACGATCTGGTGCCCGGGCACGAGCGGCAGCTTCGGCTCGGTCAGGTCGCCGTCCACCACGTGCAGGTCGGTGCGGCATACGCCGCAGGCGGACACGCTCAGCAGGATCTCGCCGCGGCGCGGCTCAGGCTCGGGGATCTCGGCGAGGCGGAGCGGCCGGCCGGGAGCGTCCAGAACCTGCGCGCGCATCACTCCCCCAGGGCGGCGTAGCGCACCAGGTAGTACCGGTGCTTCTCCGTGGCGCGAATGCGCTGTGCCACGACTTCGTGCAAGGCCTCGTCCCAGACGAAGTACTCGTCGATGAACGCGCCGGACGCCGCCTTGTCGCCGCGCTCCTGGATGTCGAGCACGGTCTCCAGCATCTTGGCCACGACCTCGTGGAAGCGCTCGTAGTCCACGCTCAGGCGCCCCGAGGCCGCGTCGAACGCGAGCAGCCCGTTCCTCAGGAAGTAGTTCCACTGCATGAGCTGCATGGTCTGGTAGGGCTGCGCGCGCCGGGGCTTGACGCTCTGCAGCACGCGGCGGATCCCGCTGGCGTAGACCGCGCGCAGGCGCGCGTCGTCGTAGCTGCCGCCGGCCCGCAGGGCGCGCGCGGAAAACAGCGCCACCAGGTCCGACTTCAGCTCCTCGATGACGTCCGAGTTCTCCTCCAGGGCCGAATCGAGGTCCCTGCCTTGCGCGTCGACCTTCGGGCCCAGGTAGTGGCCGACCTCGTGCCAGAGGGTGCGGTAGTAGTCGCCGTCGGGCAAGAGCTCGGCGTGGTGCTTCTCGTCCAGCGCGGCCACGAACTGATCCAGGCGCACCTGGTGCAGCTCGGGGTGCGTCATGACGTTGTAGCGCAGCAGGATGATGCGCCCGTACTTGCGCGTGATGCGCGCCTCGTTCGGCAGGATGCTCGCGGTATTGGCGCCGCGCGCCTGACCGAAGTCGGCGATCACGTTGTAGACGCCGACCGGTATGTCCTCGCGGATCTTCTCGTGGCGCGCGCAGGGCAGCGAGTCCTCGACGGCCTGGATGCCCTGAAGCGCCGCGCGCGTGGCGTCGCTGCGCTCGCTGTCCCTGAGCAGCACGCTCGCGGCGAAGAAGCTCTTCACCGCGTAGAGCGTGTCGTCATACGTCTCGTAGGAGCCGATCTCGGCGTTCACGTTGCCGAGGCGGCCGCACACCCAGGCGGCGTCGCCGGCCTCGTAGTCGTCGCACAAGAGGTCGCGCGAGCGGTGGCGCAAGTAGTCGGCGAAGTCGGGCTCCTCGGGCGCAATGAGCCGCGCCGCGTCCCAGAGCAGGCCGGAGACCTCGAGCAAGTCTTGCGCGTAGGCCACGGAGTAGGGCACGGCGTAGTATTCGAGAGCGCGCGCTCCTCCTTGCAGCTCCTCGAGCCGCGGCTCGAGCCCGGGGTGGAGCGCGGCGAGCACCGGGTGCGTGCGCAGCACCGCGAGGTCGGCGGCCAGCGCCTCGGGCGTGGCGCGCCGCACCACCGACCTGAGGTCGAGCAGTTCCGGCCTCAGGTCGGGCGCCTGCTCCAGGAAGCGGTCGAGCGCCGCCTTCTCGCTGCCCCAGGGGTAGACGTTCTTGCCGTCGCACGTGCCGTCCACGGGCAGGAAGGGCACGCGCTGATTGTCGAGCGTGGTCGCGATCGGGCCCTGGAACAGGCGGTAGAGGTCGAGGAGCCCCTGCACTTGCGGGCCGGGCGAGCGCGCCGCCAGCTCCTCGAGCCCCCTGCGCGCCGCGAGCGCCTGGTGGTGCAATGCCTGCTCGTACAGGCGCTGCAGGATCCGGCCGGCGGCGAGCAGCCGCTCCACCGCCCCCGCCTCGGCCGCGGAGAGCCCGGAGAGGTCTGGAGCCAGGCGCACGGTGAGGGTCTTGTCCAGGAGCGCGCGCACCTGAGCGTCGCTCCAGTACCCCTCCGGCAGGTCGTCCGCGCGCGCGCCCGCGACGGCAAGCAGCACGGCCGCGGCGAGGAAAAGGGCCGCGGCTCTCGTCCGATCGAACATGATTCACCCCCGCCTCAGGTCTTCCTGGTCGATGAGCTGCATCCCTCGTTGCACCAGGGTGCGCGCCGCCGCGTCCGCGTCTTCCGGGTGGATGGCCAGCACCTGGCGGCCGTCCTTCTGGGCCATGAGGGGATAGATGTAGTGGATGTGCTGCTCGGCCATGAGGATGGCGGCGAGCACGCGGCGGATGCCCGCGCCAGGCGGCAGCACCACGCCGAGCAGCTCGGTGTCCACCAGGCTGTACCCTTCGGTGGCAAGTACCTCCTTGGCGAGGGTCGGCTGGTCGACGACCAGGCGCAGCACGGCGTGGTCGGCCGCGTCCACGGTTGAGAGGGCGCAGATCCGGACCTCGGCTGCCTCCAGGGCGCGGTCGAGGGTCAAGAGGGCTCCGAGCCGGTTCGGCAGGAACACGGAGAGCTGGCGGATGCGCTTGGAAAGCTGGTCCTCGGTCACGTCGGCCATGGCGCGCTCCTCTGCCGCCCCGTCCCAGCGACGGGCCAAGGAGCATCACCATAACGCGGCCGCGGCAGGGCCGCTCCGGCAAATCGGCGCGGGTACGGTGCTTCCGGCGCGCCCCGGCGGCCCTGGAGCCGAGCTTCTCCTACAATGCCGCCGGAGGTGCGCCATGACGGGTCTCTCGTTGCTGCTTTGCGGAGCGCTGGCCGCGTCCGCGGGCCAGGCAGCGCCGGCCAAGGAACTGCCCCGGGTCCTCTTCCTCACGCATTCCGCCGGCTTCGTGCATTCCGTGGTGAAGCGTCCCGAAGCGGGCGGCCTCTCGCTCGCGGAGCGGCGTCTGGTGGAGGCGGCGGAGGGACGCTTCAAAATCGTGCCTTCCCAGGACTGCGCGCTGCTCGCGCCGCAGGAGCTTCAAGGCTTCGCCGCGGTCGTGTTCTACACCAGCGGCATGCTGCCGCTCTCCGAGGAGGAGCGCGGGCAGTTCTTCTCGTGGATCAGGAAGGGAGGCGCACTCGTGGGCGTGCACTCCGCCACCGACACCTGGCCGGAGGTCCCGGAGTACGGCGCGCTCATCGGCGGGCGCTTCGACGGGCATCCCTGGACGCAGGAAGTGGGCGTACGCGTGGAGGACCGCGCGCACCCGGCCACGCGCCACCTGGAGGAGCGCTTCACCATCGCGGACGAGATCTACCAGCACCGCGACTTCTTCCGCCATCCGCTGCGCGTGCTGCTCAGCCTCGACCCGGACTCGGTGGACAGCGCGCGCGGCAACAGGCAGGATCGCGACTACGCGCTCGCCTGGTGCTCCGACCACGGGGAGGGGCGCGTGTTCTACACGGCGCTCGGCCACCGCGAGGAGTTGTTCAGCGACGAGCGCTTCACGCAGCACCTGCTCGGCGCCATCGAGTGGGCCATCAACGGCCCGGACTACTCCCCGCCGCCGCCGCAAGGCGCGGTCGTGCTGATCGGCAATGGCGGGCTCTCGGCCTGGCAGGACGAAGCCGGGGGCGAGGCGCTCTGGCGCCTGGAAGACGGCGAGCTGGAGGTGGTCCCGGGCGCGGGCAGCATCCTGACGCGCGAGGCGTTCGGCGACTGCCTGCTGCATGTCGAGTTCATGACGCCCCCGTCGCCGGAGGGAGCGGCCGGCCAGGGACGCGGCAACAGCGGCGTCTACCTGCAGGGCCACTACGAGGTGCAGGTGCTCGACTCCTATGGCCTGGAGCCTGGTCCGGACGACTGCGGCGCGATCTACGGCGTGCGCGCTCCCTCGCTCAACGCCTCGCGGCCGCCCCTGCGCTGGCAGGCCTACGACATACGCTTCCGCGCGCCGCGGAACGCGTCGAGCGGCGAGAAGGCCGCGAACGCGCGCCTCAGCGTCTGGCACAACGGCATCTGCATCCAGGAGGACGTGGATGTTCCCGGGAGCACGCGGGCCGCGCAGGACACGCCCGAGGGCGCGCGCGGGCCGCTCCTGCTGCAGGATCACGGCGCGCCCGTGCGCTACCGGAACGTCTGGCTCGCGCCCCTGCCCGAGTAGCTGGCCGGAAAGGGCGGCGCGGCAGCGGGCGCGGAAGCCCTGCAAGGAAAGAGGCGCGGCGCCGTATGGTAGAAGGCGCGCGCTGGCCGCCGCGGCCCGGACGCATTCAGTCCCGGGCGCGGGCGGCGCGCTTCTCCGGAAAGCGGGAACGCCCATGTCGTTCGTGCTGCGCTTCATCGTCCTATTGGCACTCGGGCAGGCGCAAGACCGCTTCGAGGCGCCGATCGCGGCGCTCTCCTTTGCGCCGCCGCCCGGGTTCGAGCAGGTCGCGGCCCGGCCGCCCGCCGTGTACGAGGCGGTGCGGCGCGAGAAGACCCAGGAGCGGGCCCGCCTGGTGCTGTTCGTGGCGCCGGCGCCCGCGCACGCGGACCCCGGCGACGCGCTGGCCGGAGCCCTGCAGGTCACCGCCGCCTACACGACCTGCCTCCCGTCCTACTCGGGCTCCGCGCCCGCGCCCGGGGAGACCGTGATCCTGCGGGGAGAGGACGGCCTGGACTCGGCGCTCCTGGCTTTCGTGCCCGAACCGGACCGCTTCCTCGGGCTCTTGCTGTTCGGGCGCGCCGCGGAAGTGGACGGTCTGGCCGAAGACTTGCTCGACTCGGCCCATTCGCTCTCCGAGCCGGCCGCTGGCCACCCCTTCGAGCCGCCGGTCCATCTCGTCGATCCACGGCACGGCTGCGCCCTCTGGCTGCCCGCGGGCTTCGACACGCAGGGCGACGTGCTCGCGCCCGGTCTGGCCGAGGCCCGTTTGCCCTTCCACCTGGGGCTGCCCGCGGCGATCTCCCTGTCGCTCGAAAAGCGGCTCCTCGACAAGCCGCTCGAGGAAGCGGCGCTCGAGCTGAGCGAGCGCCTCGCGGCCGAGGAGGGCACTGCCCTGCTCGAGTTCGCGGAGGAGCAGCTCGGGTCGCTTGCCGCCTTCCGCATCGAGCTGGCGCACGCGGATCCGCCGGCGCGGAGCGTCACGCACATCATCGACCTCGAGAGGCACCGCGTGCGCTTGACGCTGTCCGCCCCGGAGCAGCGCTTCGAGCGCTTCCGCGCCGCCTTCGCGGCCGCGGCAGAGAGCGCGCGCGCCATCGAGCGCCGTCTCAGGGTCGAGCTGGAACCGCGCTTCACGGACTCGGAGCACGGCTTCTCGATCCGGCCGCCCCAGGGCTTCGAGCGCGCCGGCGGCGGCGCGGCGCTCGTCACGTTCCTGGAGGCGACGCTGCCGCCGCGCACCGGACTCTGCATCGACATCCTCTCCGATGTCGCGCCGCCCCGCAGCCTCGATGAGCTGGCGCAGCTCGCCGTCCTGCGCGGCGGCCCCTTGCTGCAGAACGCCCCGGCTGACCTGCCCCCGTCGAGCAAGCTCTTGAACGGCATGATGGCGGCGCGCTACGCCACGGCAGAGGGGGACGAGGCAGAGGCGCCGCTCCAGGTCTGTTGGCTGGTTGCGGCCGGGAACGCGGTGTTCGACGTGCGCTTCACGGCCATGCGCGGCGAATGGCCGCTGTACGCGGAGCTCATCGAGGCGTCGGTGCGCTCCTTCCGGGCGGTGAAGCGGTCGATCGCGCCCGACCTGGGCGAGCGCGTGGGCGCGGGCGCGCTCGGCGCCAGCTTCCGCCCGCCGCGCGGCTGGAGGCAGGTGGAAGAGGAGGGGGCGCGCATCGCCTTCGTCGAGGAAGGCGAGGAGGTTTTCCCGGCGCGCGTCGAGCTGGCCGCCGATCCCCTGCCCCCGGAGCAGCGCCTGGCCGGCCTGGCAGAGGCGTACCGTGGCGCGGCGGTCGCCGATCTCGTGGCCCGGGGAGCGGCCGAGGTGCGGGTCGAGGAGGCGAGCGGCGCCCTCAAGGAAGGCTCCGTGCGCTTGCGCCTCCGCATCGCCTACAACGTCGCGGGGCAGCCGCTGCGCGAGCTGAGAGAGGCGATCCAGCTCGAGGACAGGATCTGCCATGTCCGCGCGTTCTCCTCCGGCGCGCGCTTCAACGACTTGCGCCTGCTGTTCGAGGCCTGCGTCTCCTCTCTCCGGGCCGGAGGGGAGTGACTCGGTCATGCCCGGAGGAAAGATCCCGCCGCCAGGACGTGACAGAAGCCGCCGGCCAGGGCTACAATAGGCGTGCAGGCAAGTGGTGCCCGTGCGGCCGGTTACCGCGTGAGTTGGCTCTCATCCCGCCTCACAAACTCATCCCCACTCCATTGCTCGACCCGGGTCTCGACCGCGTTTTCCGGCGCGGCCACGGGGCGAGCCGCACGAACGGAGGATCCTGGCGCCAGGTCCGGTAGATGAACAAAGAGATCTTCGGCAAGCTGCTCGGTCTCAAGAAGAGCGACGTCCACCACCTCGAGCGCCTCGCACGGCGCCGCATTCCCAGAAACCAGCCCGTCAGCCAGGAACTCGCCCAGGAGCTGGCCACCCTGTCCGCGCAGCTCAACCGGCGCATCGGCCTGTACGTGGACCGCTCCGGCCGCGTGCTGCGCGTGATCCTCGGCAGCGCCACGCGCATCGAGGTGCCCGAGCCCGCACCCACGCCCGCGGCACCCGGCCGCCTGCGCGGCATCCGCCTGGTCGAGACCGTGCTCGACACGGCGCGAAACGGCCGCGGCGGACACATCCACCAGGACGACCTCGCCGACCTCTTGCACTTCCGCCTGGACTGCCTGGTCGAGATCGCCGTCGCCCCGAACCACAGCGCGCGCTCCGTGCGCATCGCCAACCTGCTGCCCCCGAACCAGGGCGGGCGCCGCTTCGAGGAGACGGGCGACTTGGCGCTGCAGGACCTGCCCGAGGACTTCGACGAGCAGATCCAGGCGCTCGAGCAGGAGTTCGCCGCCCAGGCTCCGCGCGTCAGGGACGTCAAGGAGCGCGAGCGCGCCCTGGCGGCCGCGCTCATCGACGGCGGCGGAGCGAGCGAGGCGGAGGCAGTCGCCGAGATCGCCGACCTGGCGCGCTCGGCCGGGGCCGCGGTCGTGGACCGCATGGCGGTGCGCGTGCGGCGCATCGACCCGCGCACCTACCTGGGCCGCGGCGCCGCCGAGGAGGTCGAGCTGCGCGCGGTACGCGCCAACGCCGACGTCATCCTCCTCGACCGCGAGCTGTCGCCGGTCCAGGCGCGCAACCTCGAGCAGGAGCTGCGCTTCAAGATCATCGACCGCACGGCGCTCATCCTCGACATCTTCGCCCAGCGCGCGAAGTCCACGGACGGCAAGCTGCAGGTGGAGTTGGCGCGGCTCAAGTACCAGATGCCGCGCGTCGCCAACGTGCGCGGCGCCCTGTCGCGCGTGCGCGGCGGCATCGGCTCCGACCGCGGCGTGGGCGAGACCAAGGCGGCCTTGACGCGGCGCCGGCTGCGCGACCGCATCGCCGAGCTGGAGCGGCGCATCGACGATCTGTCGCTGCGCCGCCAGCAGCAGCGCAAGCAGCGCACGCGCGCCCAGCTCCGGGTCGTGTCCCTCGTCGGCTACACCAACGCCGGCAAATCCACCTTGTTCAACGCCCTGACCGGCTCGGACGTGGTGGCCGAGGACATGCTCTTCGCCACTCTCGACACGACCGCGCGGCGCCTGCATCTCCCCGGCGAACCGCGGCCCGCGGTCCTCACCGACACCGTCGGCTTCATCCGCGACCTGCCCGCGGATCTCGTCAACGCCTTCCGCGCCACGCTCGAGGGTCTGAATGAGGCTGACCTCCTGGTGCGCGTCGCGGACGCGTCGCATCCGGCCGTGCTCGAGCAGATCGAGGCGGTGAGCGGCACGCTCCGCGACCTCGGGCTGCAGAACAAGCCCATGCTGCTCCTCTTCAACAAGAAGGACAGGATCGCGGCGCACGACTTCGCGCCCATTGCCGCGCGCTACGGCGGCCTGCTCGTCTCCGCCTTCGATCAAGCCGACGTGGCCGCGATCCGCGCCGCGATCGCCGAGGCCCTCGCCTGCCCCGGCAGGCACGCGCCCTGCTTTCCCCAGCCCGTGCCCGGACCGGCCGGGGGGTGACGCGCGCGGCTGTTTGGCTGGGATCCAGAGGGCAGTGAGATCCGAGGAGCGATCGCAGCCGTTTCCCCGCTTCCGGGGACGGATGCGCGCCTTCCGGTGCACCGTGTGCGCGACGAATGATGGGTGGCCTGCCAGCGGCGGAGGCGAAGCTCGCGGGTCGGTGCGGCGAAGGAACGGACGGCGTGGTGGCGACGGCGGCGCGGCCGTCCCCTTCACTGGGGAAACGCTGCTCCGCTCCTCAGACGCGCCGTCTCGGTGCTCAGAGCGAGGTGGGCCTGCTCCCTTTCAACATACTTGCGGACGGCGGTCGCGGGCGGGAGCCCGCTCGCGCCCCAGAATGGCGCACCGCGCGGGGACGCGCGGTGCCACAGGCGTCGCAGTCGCGCACGCCGAGCGCCGGCCATTCGGCGCGGCGCCGCCGTCAGTCGAACGTGGCCGTGAGCAGCATCTTGGTCAGGTCGCCACTTGCAGCGCCGCTGAAGTGGACCATGACAAGCACGTCCTGTTCCGGGGCCAGGGAGAATCCCGAGATCTCGAAGGTGGTGCCGTCGATCACCGTCGCGGTCGCGCCGGACACCAGCGGGTAGCCTGTCGTGTTCTCCCGCAACGACACGGATTGCACGCTCAGGTTCGACTCGGCCCGGAAGCTCATCACCCCATCGAGTTGGATCAGGTTCTTTCGCCCGTCGTCGTTCACCACCCGGCCCACGACCTGGGCGTGCCACGTGTCCGGGTTTGCCTTGCGAATCTGGTCGGTCGCCCAGGACAGGGTGAAGGTCCCATACCCGCTGGATTCGGCTGAAGCGATGCTTGCGGAGTACGTCACCGTCACGACGTTCGTGCTGTTGCCCGCGGCATCGCAGCCCGTGAGCACGCAGGTGAGCGTCGCCGCGCCGCCGGGGCACGGCGGGCCGAACTGATTGCTGGCGTCGCCCGGGGCGAAGTGCACGAACTGTCCGCCCCCCTCGGTGCAGTTCTGCGGGCCGTCGCCGTCCGCCGTGTGTGCGCCGTTCGTGAGGGACGAATCCCCGATCGCCGGAGTGCCGGCGTCGCCTGAGTCCTTTCCATTGAACGAGATGGTCACGTCGTGCCACACCTTCCCCGTCTCGTTGAAGATCGTGATCACGATCTTCCCACCGTTCGCCTGCAGCGCGCCTGTGTCGACATCGGCAGACGTAGGTCCATCCTTGACGCGCGCCGTGACCCCGACGGCCGTGTCGGCACGCGCAGCGGCGCTCATTGCCACGATCCCGAGCATGAACGCAACCGCAGCGGTTGGCAGCCTGGAGAGCTTCATGTTCTTCCATCCTCCTAAATCGCCGCGCTTCAGCTGCTCACCCCCACCTCTGGCATCCCAAGGGAAAGCACCCGCGCGACTGCGCGCAGCGCTCGTCTTGTACCTCGGTCCCACGCCGGCCGCAAGGTCGAGAGCGCGGGCTCGGCGCATCCGGCGGCCTCGGGCCGCGCCGTGATCCCCTGATCCGCTGCTTGCCCGCGGCCCGGCCCGCCGCCCTACGTCTTGACGTTGTCGATCAGCACCACGCCGAGGGAGCCGAAGAAGATCACGCCGAACCAGGCGGCCAGCACCGGGTGCAGCACGTCCTTGTCCCCCAGGTTGCGCATGAGGGCGTCGAAAGAGAAGTAGGCCGCGCAGATGACGATCGCGATCACCATGCCGAGCAGAAGGCTGCGGCCGCTCTGCCTGAGCACGAAGGGCAGCGCCAGCAGAAGGAGCAGCAGGTTCGAGAGGGGGAAGGTCAGGTGGTAGTGCAACAGCACCTTCCACTTGGCTTCCTGGGTCTTCTCGTAGAGGTACTGCGCCTGCGAGTACGACAGGTCGTGCGGCCCACGCTTCCTCGAGACGATGAGGCTCGGGGTGAGCGCGGCCGGCATGCTCCGCACCTCCTTCGCGGCCGCGCCCGTCGCGTCCACGCTCTCCGCCTCGTAGAGGAAGGCGCCCGCCCCCTCGTCCCACCAGGCGTTGCTTCCCGCCACGGAGGGCTCGTCCGGCTTCCCCAGGTCCGAGATGTCGAAGCAGGCGATCGCCTTCTTGTTGACGTCGTAGCCCTGGACCGTCACCACGCAGCCGTTGCCCAGGGAGTAGAAGTCGGAGACCAGGCTGGTCTCCTCCGCGTCGAAGAGCAGCTTCTTGCAGCGGTCGCGCGAGTCGGCGAGCGACGGCGACACGTACTCCTGCACCGCCACCATGAACGCGGCGAGAAGCAGGGAGAAGGCGAAGACGGGCACGAGCACGCGGAACACGGACAGGCCGGCGACGATCATCGGCACCAGCTCGTTGTTGCGGCGCAGGCGCGTGATGGCGAACATGGCCGCCACCACGGTGACGAACGGGGCGACCTGCAGGAAGATGAAGGGCACCATCAGGGAGTAGTACTGCAGCAGCAGCATGCCGCTGGAGTGCCCCAGCTCCCGCACCGCTGCCGCGTTCTCGACGATCTCGTCGCTCTTGCCGAACAGGTCGATGACGACGAACATCCCGACGAAGAACAGCAGGCAGACCCCGTAGGAGGAGAGGAAGTAGCTGGAAACGTAGCGGTCGAGCCTCGACACTCGCGCGCTACCTCCGCACCACCACCGAGGTGAGGCCCACGCCCAGCGCGAGGAGCACGATCGACCCTGACCAGATCGCGAGGATGGGATGCAGGTCCGTCTCCTTCGCCAGCACCTCGCCGAGCATGAAGGTCGGGTAGTAGACCACGAGCGCGATGAGAATGGCGATGACGAATGCCACCATGCGGTTGCCGTGCCGGAAGATGATCGCCAGCGGGACCCCGACCAGCACGAAGAGCACGCAGGCCAGAGCCCCGGCCACGCGCCGGTGGAACTCGCTGCGCACCGCGCGCTGCTTGAAGGCGCCATCGAACTTCCTGCCCTCGGCGGCGACCAGCTCGGCGAGCGTATGGTGCTTGAGCTTCTTCTCCTTGGCCTCCTCGCGCAGCGGGATCGAGTAGGTCATCTCCTGGAAGAAGCCGTCCTTGCCCGATCCCTGCAGGGCGCGCACCCCCTCCATGTGGAAGCGCAGCAGGCCGCGCTTGTGGTCGGGATCGAGGCGCGCCCGGTCCGCGAGATACTCTTGCTCAGGCGGGTGCGGGCCCTCGCCCTTGGGGTAGACCTTGATGCGCACGTTGAGCAGCCGGTCCAGCTCGTCCACCCCTCCCCACATGATCTGCGTCGTCTTGCTGATCTTGAACGAGTTGCCGCCCCGGTCCATGAGGGACTTGACCACGCTGTCCAGGCCGGCCTCGAGCAGCTCGTCCTCCTGGAACTCCATGGCCGGCGCCACGCGGTCGGCGACGTGCAGGACCAGGTAGCTCCCGACCAGGCCGAAGAGCAGGGCGGGCGTGAGGGCCACGTGCAGGTGAACGCCGCTCGCCCGCATGGCGTTGATCTCGTTCTCCGCCGAGACCCGGCCGTAGGTGAGCACCACCGCCACGAGCACGGTCATCGGCAGCATCTCGTCCAGGTGCGTGGTGATGAAGAACCACACGCTGATCCCGAAGTTGACCAGCGTGAAGAACTCCGCCTTGTGCAGGAACTGGATCGACCCGCCGACGATGAAGATGAGGATGACCACGGCGAAGGTGATCGCCGCGTTCACCGTGAGCTCCTTCAGGAGGTAGCGCTGGAGAATGGGCACGTCGTCGCCGCCCTGCCGGGGGAACGCAGCCGGGCCGGCACCCGCAAAAGGCGGAGATTATAGGGCATGGGCCGCCCGGGAACGAACGGCGCTTTCACCTCGCCCCTGGCAGCGGCGCCTCGCGCCGCACCCGCCCGGATCCCGCCATCGGGCGGCGCGCCTCCCATTTTTTGGAAAGTGGGCGGAACATCGGCCGGCCGGGCTCACTCCAAGTGCTGCGCGTTCGCCACTCGCGGACGAGCTGGAACACCTGCGCAAGAAAACGCGACCCGAAACGAGGGGGCCTTGACGCCGGCGCCGATTCTCGACGCGCCGCGCGGCATGGTCTGCCTCGAACGGCGCTTACGAATGCCGCTCCAGCGCCGTTGACGGCGCACCCAGGTTCGACACCGCTCCTCCCGCGAGGAAGCGGCGCTGGAGCAATCACCTCCGGCGGCATTCCCCCAGATGCCGCCGGATTCTCTTTCTTCGGCACCCCCTCGGCTCGCGCCCGCCGCGGGCGCGCACTACCACTTGCGAGCGGCCGGCGGCTATGGTGCTGCGTCATGCCGCCTCTCCCGGATCTCGCCCAGAGCCTGCTCGCCTGGTACGACCGCCACAAGCGCAACTTGCCGTGGCGGCGCACCTCCGCTCCCTGGGCGATCCTGGTCTCCGAGGTCATGCTGCAGCAGACGCGGGTCGAGGTCGTGCTCGACTACTACGAGCGCTTCCTGCGGCGCTACCCCGACGCGCAGAGCCTGGCCGCGGTCAGCGAAGCAGACCTCCTGGCCGCGTGGTCCGGCCTCGGCTACTACCGCCGCGCCCGCCACCTGCAGGCCGCGGCCCGGGCCATCGTGGAGAAGCACGGCGGCGCCTTCCCGCGCGACTTCGACGCCATCCTCTCCCTGCAGGGGGTCGGGCGCTCCACAGCGGGCGCGGTGGCGAGCATCGCCTTCGGCCTGCCCTACCCCGTCGTCGACGGCAACGTGGCGCGCGTGCTTGCGCGCCTCTTCCTGCTGGAAGGCGACCTCAGGAGGCGCGCGCTCGCCCGGCGCTTCTGGGACCTGGCCGAGGAGCTCCTGGACCGCAAACGCCCCGGCGACTGCAACCAGGCGTTCATGGAACTGGGCGCGGTCACCTGCCTGCGGAAGAAGCCGCGCTGCCTGCTCTGCCCGCTCGCGGGCCAGTGCCGGGCGCGGCGCGAAGGGCGCTGCGACGACTTCCCGGCGCGCCGCGCCAGGAGGCCGCCCGTCCCGGTGCGCCTGGTCGCGGTCCTCTTGCGCCAGGGGAACGCGGTCGCCCTGGTCAAACGCGCGCCCGGCACCTTGATGGCGGGCCTCCTCGACGTGCCGGCGCTCGAGGTCGGCGCGAGCGACGACGCGCGCGCGAGCGCGGCGCGCTGGCTCAAGGACCGCTTCGGCCTGGGCGTGCGCGGCCTGGAGCAGGCCGGCGTGGCGCGCCACGCCATCACCCACCGCCGCGTCCGGGTCGAGGTCTTCGCGGCGCAGCCGGCGGCGCGCGAGACGGCCGCGCTCATCCGCGAGGCGCGCGGCGGGCACGCGCCCGCGGGGATCGCCCCGGAGCCGGACGAGCAAGGCCTGCTCTTCGTTGCG
Source organism: Planctomycetota bacterium (assembly GCA_016213895.1). Taxonomy (GTDB): domain Bacteria; phylum Planctomycetota; class B15-G4; order B15-G4; family JADJEK01; genus JACQZJ01. The sequence continues at coordinate 59,187 of JACQZJ010000117.1, forward strand.
CCCGAAGAGACGCGGAACCTGGCGCTCTCGGCCCTGGCGCGCAAGATCTTGGCCGCCGGCGGGCTCTGACAGCGGGTTGAACAAGTCATCCTGCCTGCGGCGGCGCCTCTCGGCCGATCTCCGCGTCGCGTGACCCTCGGCGGAGCAGCGTTTCTCCGGGAAAGGGGGCGGCCGCAACTTCCTACCACTTCACCCCGCTCGTACCTCACGCCGCAGAACCGCAAGCATCGCCTTCGCCTCGACGAGCCACTGCTCGTTCCTCGCGCACTCGATGCACCGGTTGTTGCGCAGCCGCCCCCGGCCCCGGAGAAACGGCTGCGACGCTCCCCCACGCCTCCCCTCCCTTCCCGATCCGGGAAGAACCGCTGCGACGCTCCTCTCCCCTCCGGCTCCGGGAAACCGCGCTACGCGCGTTTCCCGCCCAGCACGATCCTCTCCATCTCGGCGATCGTCTCGGCGCGGCCCGAGCCGTCCATCTCCCCCAGGCCCCAGTGGTCGATGCACGCCACGCGGTGGCGCAGCTTGTAGTAGCGGCGCACGTCCTGCAGGCCTTCCTCCCCGCGCGCGGCGAAAGACGCGGCGCCGTCGAAGGCGTAGGGCCCGGAGTAGGCGCCGCCGCGCCGCACCTCGCGGAGCAGCCGGTCGCGCTGGTGAAAGGCGCCGGCCACGTCCAGCGTGTCGTGCCGCCAGTCGAGCAGGATGCCCTCGAGCCCCCAGGTCGCGCGCTCCTTGTCGACCGGCGTGAGCGGCGTGACGTTGTGCACCCAGCAGTTGTACCAGTGGAAGGCGCTGCCGCGGTCCGGGAAGGAGTTGAGCAGCTCGATGGTGCGGTCGATCGTGCCCTGCGTCTCGCCGGGAAAGCCGATGACGAGCGTGCTGAGCGTGGACACGCCCGCGTCGTTGAGCAGTTCCATGGCCCGCCGCACGCGCTCCGGGCGCTGCACCTTGCGCATGGCGCGCAGCAGTTCCACGTCGCCCGACTCCAGCCCGAGCATCAGGAAGTTGCAGCCCGACTCCTTGATCCAGCGGATGTTCTCCTCGGTGATCGAGTCAAGGCGCATGAAGCCCGACCACGAGAAGGGGAAGCTCTCCTCCACCATCATGCGGCAGTAGTCGTTCACCGCCTTCTTCGACAGGAAGAGGTTGTCGTCGACGAAGGACACGTGCTTGATGACGTCGCTGCGCGCCGCGATGCGGCGCAGCTCCGCGCGCAGCACGTCGACGCTCTTCAGCGAGAAGTCGGGATGCAGCACGACGAAGGAGCAGAACTTGCAGCGCATCGGGCAGCCGCGGCTGCCGCGGATGGCCACCTCGCGGCCCAGGTACTTCCTGTCGAGCGTGTCCCAGGCCACGCCCTCGTCGTCCACCGCCACCTCTTCCGGCCGGCGCGGGTTCACGACCCAGCGGCCGCCCGCGGCGCAGGCCACGTTCGGCAGGTTCTGCCAGGAGAGGCCGGCGCGCAGCCGGCGCGCCACCTCGGCGAGCGTGCCCTCGCCGCGCTCGTCGATGATGGCCAGGTCGATGGACGGGTCAGGCGGCGCGCCGCCGAAGAAGTAGGTCTGCTGCACCTGGGGGTGGGCGAAGTGGTGCGGCGCCTCCTCCATGACCTTGTGCGAGTAGAGCACGAGCGGCCCGCCCACGACGATCGGCACCCCCGGCGCCGCCTGGCGCATGCGCCGCGTGGTGACCTCGACCTGGTTCCTTCCGGTGAGGAAGGTGGTCGAGAGGGCGATGATGCGCGGTCCCTGCGCCACGCACTCCAGGAACCTCCCCCACTCCAGGGCCAGGTCGTTGATCAGCTCCACGCCGAGGCCCTGCTTCACCAGATGGTCGGTCACGTAGATGCCGTTGCCGAAGCGCGTCGCGACCTCGCCGCTGAGCGTGGTGGTGAACTCGCGGATCTCCTCGGCCGTGAGGGAGAAGCGCCGGCCGTGCTGGAACCAGTTCTCGGCCGCCATCAGGGACATCTGCACCCCGTCCTCGAGCCAGACGGGAGCCGAGGCGCGCACCAGGCGGTGCACTTCCTTCGGGGTCAGGCCGTACCGGTCCTGCAGGTAGGCGTAGTCCTCCTCGGGGAAGTGGCTGCCGCCGACGGAATCCGAAGACACGAAGAGGACGTCATAGGGCAAGGTCAGGCTCCTTCGCGCGCGGACCTCATGCCCCCTCCTGGGCCTCCAGCCAGCGCTCCGCGTCGATCGCCGCCGCGCAGCCGCTGCCGGCCGCGGTGATTGCCTGGCGCCAGGTCGGGTCCATCACGTCGCCGCAGGCGAACACCCCGGCGACGCTGGTGCGCGTCGTCCTGGTGGTCTTCAGATAGCCGACATCGTCCAGGTCGAGCTGGCCCCTGAAGATTTCCGTGTTGGGCGCGTGGCCGATGGCGACGAACAGCCCCTCGGTCTCGCGCACGGCGATCTCGCCGGTGCGCGGGTCCTTGAGTCGGAGCGCCGTCACCGCCTTCTTCTGCACGTCGAGGATCTCCTCCACGACCGCGTGCCAGACGAAGTCGATCTTCTCGTTGCGGCGCGCGCGCTCCTGCATGATCTTGGAGGCGCGCAGCTCGCCGCGCCGGTGGATGAGGTGCACCTTGCGCGCGAAGCGCGTCAAGAACATGGCCTCCTCCAGCGCCGTGTCGCCGCCGCCGACGATGCACACGTCCCGGTCCTTGAAGAAGAAGCCGTCGCAGGTGGCGCAGGCCGACACGCCGTAGCCCATGAGCCGCCGCTCCGACTCGATGCCGAGCAGGCGAGCGGTGGCGCCGGTGGCGACGATCACCGCCCGGGCGAGGTGCTCCTTCCCTTCGGACACCACCTTGAACGGCCGCGCGCGGAAGTCGACCTGGTCGACGTTCTGCGGCACGGTCTCGGCGCCACAACGCTCGGCCTGGCGCTTGAACAGGTCCATCAGCTCAGGGCCCTTGACCCCCTCGGGGAAGCCCGGGAAATTCTCCACGTCGGTGGTGATCATGAGCTGGCCGCCCGGCTGCACCCCCTCGAAGAGCAAGGGCGCCAGGTTGGCGCGCGCGCAGTAGACCCCGGCCGGGTAGCCGGCCGGGCCGGAACCGATGATGATCACGTTGCGCACGTCGCTCATGGACTCCTCCTCAGCGCGGGCCTGGCGCTCGCCGCCCGTCCGCTACACGCCCGACTCCTTGGGCCCGAGCATCTCCTCCGGCCGCACCAGGCGATCGAACTCGTCGCCTTCGAGGAAGCCGAGGGCGATGGCCGCGGTGCGCAGCGTGGTTCCGTCCTGGTACGCCTTCTTGGCGATCTTCGCGGCCTTGTCGTAGCCGACGTGCGGGTTGAGCGCCGTGACCAGCATGAGCGACTCGCGCAGGAGCTGGTCGATGCGCTCCCGGTTCGGCTCGATGCCGGCCGCGCAAAGGTCGTTGAAGCTGGCGCAGGCGTCGGCCAAGAGCCGCGTGGAGCGCAGCACGTTGTCGACGATGAGCGGCTTGTAGACGTTCAGCTCGAAGTTGCCGCACATGCCGCCGATGTTGACCGCGACGTCGTTGCCCATCACCTGGGCGCAGACCATGGTCATGGCCTCGCACTGGGTCGGGTTCACCTTGCCCGGCATGATCGAGCTGCCCGGCTCGTTGGCCGGGATGAGCAGCTCGCCGATGCCGCAGCGCGGACCCGAGGCCAGCCAGCGCACGTCGTTGGCGATCTTGTGCAGCGAGGCGGCGATGGTCTTGAGCGCGCCGTGCGCCTCGACCAGGGCGTCGTGGCCGGCGAGCCCCTCGAAGCGGTTGCGCGCCGGCACGAAGGGATGGCTGGTGATGCGCACGAGGTTGCCGATGGCCTTGCCGGCGAACTTCGGGTGCGTGTTGAGCCCGGTGCCCACGGCCGTTCCGCCAAGCGCCAGCTCGTAGAGGCGCGGCAGCGCGGACTCGAGCCGCTCCAGCCCGTTGGTCAGCATCTGCGTCCAGCCGCTGATCTCCTGTCCCACGGTCAGCGGCGTGGCGTCCATCAGGTGGGTGCGGCCGATCTTGATGACGTCCGAGAAGGCCTCGGCCTTGGCGGCGAGCGTATCGCGCAGGCGCGTCAGCTCGGGGATCAGGCGCCTATGCCACTCGCACACCACGGCCACGTGCATGGCCGTGGGGAAGGTGTCGTTCGAGCTCTGCGCCTTGTTGACGTCGTCGTTCGGGTGGATCGGCTTCTTCGAGCCGAGCTGGCCGCCGGCCAGCTCGATGGCGCGGTTGGAGATGACCTCGTTGACGTTCATGTTGGTCTGCGTGCCGGAGCCGGTCTGCCACACGACCAGTGGAAAGTGGTCGTCGAGCTTCCCCTCCGCCACCTCCTCGGCAGCGCGCACGATCAGGTCGACCTTCTCCCGCTGCAGCAGGCCGAGCTCGCCGTTGGCCAGCGCGGCCGCTTTCTTGATGACGCCGAAGGCGTGGATCAGCTCGTGCGCCTGGCGCTCGCCGCCGATCTTGAAGTTCATGAAGGAGCGGGCCGTCTGGGCGCCGTAGTAGCGGTCCGCAGGAACCTCGATCTCGCCGATGCTGTCGGCTTCTTTGCGCATGGACATGATTGCAGCGACTCCGGGGCGTTCTGCTTGCCTTGGGGGCGAAACGCCGCATGCTACGCCGTTCGCTCGCCCCGGGCAAGCGCGCAACGGAACGTCCGCGGCGCCGCAATGGACTTCGGCCGCTCCCGCGGTTCTACTTCCCGCCCGCGACAGAGGCTGGCGGCGCGAGAGCGACGACATGTTGGATTCGGACAAACGGCTGGCGCGGGTGGTCCTGCTCCTCGCGGCCCTGCTCTGCTTCTACCGCTTCTGGACGCGCGACCTCACCTACTACGACGAGCCGCGCTACGCGGGCGTGGCCAAGGAGATGAGCGACGCCTCGTCCTGGGCCATCCCGCTGCTCTATGACGCGCCCTACACCGAGAAGCCCCCGCTCTACTTCTGGACGGCCGGGCTGCTCGGCCGGGCCCTGGGCTTCAACTCGTTCGCCCTCTTCCTGCCCAACGTGCTGGCGCACTTCCTCACCGTGCTCCTGGTCTACGACCTCGGCCGCCGCACGCTCTCGCGCCGCGCGGGAGCGTTCGCCGCACTGGCTTTCGCCGCCTGCCCGCTGCTCCTCCACTACGCCCGCTCCGCCCAGCTCGACTCGCTGCTCGTGCTCGCGCAGGCGGCCGCGGCCTACGGCTTCGTGCTGGCGCTCGAGGGCCGCGGCCTGCGCTTCGGGCTGTTCGGCGCGCTCGGCCTGGCGCTGGGCTTTCTGGTCAAGGGCCACCTCGTGCTCCCGGCGCTCATCGCGCCGCTCGTCTGGTGCTTCTTGCGGCGCGACTGGTCCTGCTTCAGGCGGCCGCGCGCTCTCCTGCTCGGGGCGATCGTGGCGCTCGCGCCGTTTCTCGTCTGGTTCGGCTTCGTGGTGCGGGAGATCGGCTGGAGCGAGGCGGTCGGGCTCTACTTCCGCCGCCAGATCCTCGAGCGCACCGCCGGGCAGGTCAGCCACTTCTCCCCCGTCCCGGTCGGCCCGGAGTACCTGGCGGCCCTGGCCGGCATGCTGCCGCTCGTCGCCTTCGTACCGGGCGCGCTCCGCCGCGGCGCGCGCTCCTTGCACGAGCGCGCCTACGCCTGGTGGGGCGCCGTCTTCTTCCTCGTCTTCGCCCTGGTCCCGGTGAAGCGCGAGCTCTACCTCCTGCCGCTGGCCGTGCCCCTCGCGCTTGCGGCCGGCGCTTACCTGGCGCGTCTCGACTCCGGTGAACTCGAGACGACGCGCGCCGAGCGCCTCGCCGGCGCGCTCCTCGCCCTGCTCCTTTCGATCGGCGCCGCGGCGCTGCCCATCTTCCTGCTGTACGAGCAGGCCTGCTCGGCGGACGCGGTCCTGGCGGCCGCGGGCGGGCTCGCCCTGGGCGTGCCCGCGTGCGCCGCCTTCCTGCGCCGCCGAGCCGCCGCGCCGCTGCTTCTCTTCCTGCAGCTCGCCGTGCTCCTGATCTTCGCCGAGCCCGCGGTCGCGGTGCGCTCGAACAGCCGCTTCGGGCTGCGCGAGTTCGGAGCCGCCATCCAAACGGCCGCCCCGCCAGGCGCCGAGGTCATCGTGCTCGGCTTCACCAAGGCGCACGCGGTGCGCTTCTTCGGCGAGCGGCGCCTGCGCTTCGCCGAGGAGATCGGGGACCTGCCGCCTCTCCTCGGGGACCGAGAGACGCATCACGTAGTCGTCCGGGGCAACGAGGACGGACCCGACCTGGAGCACGCCTCTGGGATGGAAGCGGCCCTCCTCGCGACCGAGCCCAAGGCCAAGCAGGACAAGGCGCTGCGCCTCTACGCCGTGCGCGCCGCGAAGTAGCGCCGCCGCCGGCCCGGCCGGCCGGATATAGTTCGGCCGTGGCCTCCGCCGACTCTTCCCCAGCCCGGGGCGGCCCCGGCTTCCCCCTGACAGCATGGACCGTCATCCGGTCCGCCCAGCACGCCGATCTGGCCGAGCAGAGTCGCGCCCTGGACCGGCTGATGTCGGTCTACTGGCGACCGGTCTACTGGTCGCTCCGGCTCGACTGGAGCGTTTCCCCCGAGGAGGCCAAGGACCTCACGCAGGAGTACTTCTCGGTCTTCCTGGAGAGGAGCATGATCCAGCGCGTGCGCGAGGAATGGGGCCGCTTCCGCGCCTACGTCAAGACCACGCTCAAGCGCTTCATGCTCGACCGCAGGCGCGCCGCGGGCCGCATCAAGCGCACGGTCGAGCGCACGATCGTGGCGCTCGAGGACCTGCCGGCGGTGGAGCAGGACCGCGCCGCGAGCGACGCGCCTCCGGACCGCAGGTTCGAGCGGGAGCTGATGCGCTCCATCCTCTCCCTGGCGCTGGACGACCTGCGGCGCTCCTGCGAGAAGAACGGCCGGAGCGTTCACTTCCAGGTCTTCCAGGCCTACTACGTCGACCAGGCGGAAGGCGGGACGCTCACCTACCAGGACCTCTCCGAACGCTTCGGACTGGGGCAGCACGAGGTGAAGAACCGCCTCGCCGAGCTGCGAGCGCGCTTCCGCAGGAGCGTGCTCGGCTACCTGCGCGACGGGCTCAGTTCGGAACAGGAGCTGGTGGCGGAGATCAGAGAGGTCTTCGAGGCGTGACCGGGCCGGACGACTCGAGGATGCAGGACGCGCTGCGCCGGGCCTTCCTGGAGGACATGGGGCTCGGCCGGGATGGCGCCCCCGCCACGATCGGGCCCTACCGCGTCGTCGAGGAGCTCGGCGAAGGTGGCGGCGGACGAGTCTTCCTCGCCATCCACCAAGACCTCCTGAAGCGCGTGGCGCTCAAGGTCCTGGACGCCGGTCCGGGCACGCCCCGCGCGCGCGTGGAGCGCTTCCGGCGCGAGGCCACGGCGGCGGCGCGCCTGCGGCATCCCAACATCGTCGGCGTGCACGACATCGGCCAGGACGGCAGCGCCCACTACATCGCCATGGACCTGGTCGAGGGTGGGACGCTGCTCGACTGGATCGAGCGCAAGAGACCGTCCCTGGAGGAGCGGCTGCGCGTGGTGGAGTCGGTGGCGCGCGCCGTGGCCTGCGCGCATGAGGCCGGCGTGCTGCACCGCGACCTCAAGCCGCTCAACATCCTGATGCGGCCGGAGGGCGATCCGGTCGTCGTGGACTTCGGCCTGGCGCGCCAGGAGGACGACGAGAGCCTCACGCACGAGGGCGCGGTGATGGGGACGCCGGCCTACATGGCGCCGGAGCAGCTGCGCGGCGCGCTTGGCGAACTCGACGCCCGCACCGACGTGTACGCCCTCGGCGTGATCCTCTACCAGACGGTGGCCGGAACCGTCCCCTACCAGGGAGAGTCGTCCACGGCGCTCCATGG